>JBCCNJ010000009.1:0-66796 GCA_039025905.1 Pseudomonadota bacterium
ATAACAGACAGAGGTGCCAACGCGGCGATCGCCATTGCCATGTCGCCGCGCGCGAGATCTTCCATGTTCAAGGTATTTGATATGGGAGATCGACCTGCACCCACACCACCCAGCTTTTCAGGTAAGGGCATAAAGTTCAGCCCAAGATCGACCGTTTTGGTCAAAAAGCCCTCGGGCAGCCCTCCAGCCTCATCAGCGGCGCGAGCCACCTCGGCCATTTCCTCCCGAGCAAAGCGCTGCACTACCTCGCGAGTCATCTGCTGCTCCTCAGTCGGATTCAGATCAAAAAGCAGGTCTGCGTTACTCATCTCCATACACTCCGTATTGCGTTTCTAAAGCGGCTTGTGGGCGATAAGTCTGGCGTCTTCCAAAGCCGCCACTCGATGCACCACAATTTGTTGATATTCATCTGAGGAAATCATGTCGAGAAAAGCCCTGGCACTTGGATATTCCACTAAGACAGCAAGGCTCCACTGCTTCTCCTGGGGTCCAATCAACATGGCTGCTTGCTGGCCCTGCCAAATCTGCCTGCCACCGCCACGCGTTATCATCGGCAGAACCGCTTCGCCATAACGAGCAAATGCTTCTGCACCTGAACAAGGCTCGTACTCGCTGTTTTGCGGATAGCGGGCCTCATCACGAAATTTCAGCAAGTTCAGCATCACAACGGGCTGCGCAGGTGGGTACTGTGCGACGAAGCTCTCAAACGCCATCTCATCTAGTGCTAGAAATTCCATGTTCTCTCCACAAACATCGGCGAGCCCGTCAATTGGGCCCGGCATACACATCAAGCTCACAGCTCAGCGTAGTCTAAGCAAACACTCCAGTCCTTTTAATATCGGCATATTATATGCCAATACAATCTAATATGCATCGAGCAGTGTCATCGCCCGCCAGGGTGTTACGCCCTCGGAGGCAAACCCCTTACCATCGTTAAGAATTCCAGGCGCGTACCTTCACGCCTGAACTCGGACAGGGCCTGATAATCTGCGTCGTCGTACCACTCCCTGGCCATTTTCTCGGAGGGGAACTGAAAAATAATCATGCGATTCTCGCGGGGTGACTCGCCCTCTAGCGTGAGCGGCGCATCATCAAACGTGATAAACGTTCCGCCATGACGCTTTAGGATAGGGAAAAACCCCTTCTCGTATTTGCGGTACGTTTCCGCATCTTTCACCGCGAGATTGACGACCATGTAGACAGGAACATCTGACATTTGTTTCTCCTTGTGTAATTTATTGGCAATTTGTCATTTAAGAGCAATTCTCGTTAAAGATTGTCCATCCATTCACTGATCGCGCGGCCAATCTCGACCGGAGAGTCCTCCTGAATAAAATGTGTTCCGCGAACGGTCACTTCCCGTTGGTTGGGCCAGCTGCGGCAAAACTCTCTCTGCTTGCCGGTTAGGATAGACCCAGGTTCGGCGTTAATAAACAGCTTTGGTAAGGCTTCATTACTTGCCAGCCATTGTCCATATTCGGCCACGAGTTCTACCATGTCCTCGGGCTCACCGGCCAGCGGGATTTGCCGGGGCCAATTGAGCATAGGTTGCCTATCTTCGCGCTGTATAAACGGCGCGCGATAATGGCGCATTTCCTCTTCTCCTAGCTCTCTTATCACCGACCCGGGCAAAACGGCCTCGATGAATAGGTTACGGTCGAGTATGAGATCCTCACCTTTAAGTGAACGAAACCCCTGAAAAATACCTCTGGCATCTTCAGGCCAATCCTCCCAGTCAAGCGGACATACAATACCTTCCATGTAGGCGATACCCCTAACTGATTCGGGATGCTGCTGCGCCCAGTAAAATCCCAAGGCGCTACCCCAATCATGTATTACAAGGGTAACGTTTGTGCCGGCATCAATGCTGTGTAACAAGGTATCGAGATATTTATACGCCGTAGCAAAACTGTAGCGCTGCGGACCCGCTTCTACAGGTAATTTGTCAGAATCGCCCTGGCCAATTAGATCCGGCGCGATCACCCGCCCTTGGTTTTCCAGCTCCGGTATCACGTTGCGCCACAGATAAGACGATGTGGGATTACCATGCAACAACACGATGGGGTCGCCCACACGAGACTCAACGTAGGCAATTGTTTTGCCATCGACGTCCTGATACTTCTTCTTATACTCCATTGCGGCTGAAATCATTTCCTGTCCATCCTACTGTCTGATTGTTTACACCTCTTCGAATACTGGCTTGCCGTGTCGAAAGTAAAAAAAAGGGCCCAAATCTTCCGGTTGCTGGCCTTCCCGCAAACGCCGGTCAACCTCGGATAATACTATGCGCGTAATGGCAGGTAGCTCTAGCGATTGAGACTGCTTCAGCGTGACCCAGTGTAGTTGCAGCAATTCCCCAGAACCCTGCAAAGCTTCGTGTCCGTCTCCCTGTATTAGATCGGCATCCGCCATAAAAAAGCGCGCATCGAAGCGCTTGCCTCTGTACGGAGGCGTGATCGCCCTGGCAACAAAATGAAGGGTGTCTAGCCGAGGATTCACATTAAACTTCAGAAACTCACGCCAGTGGGGTGATCGCGACTTTAGCGTAGGCGTATCCGGTTCGCCCAAAACCAAACCGGTTTCTTCAAAGGTCTCGCGGATGGCCGCCATCGCCAGAGCACGAGCCCGGGACTCAGAACAGCCCCTACGCAATCGAGACATCACGGCGGGGTGCAGATCATGGGGCGGTCGCAATCGATGGTCGCCGGAATCCACCTTGCCACCGGGAAACACGAATTTGTTTGGCATAAACTTGTGGCCAGCTGCGCGCTGGCCCATCAACACGCGCGGCTGCCTACCATCTCGCCGCACCAGAATGAGGGTAGCAGCATCGCGGGGCCGCACTGCCCTGCCATGGGTGCGGTATTCACTGTTCTGGGGTTCTGCTTCCTGATTTCTAGCGTTCTTGTTTGCGGTCATCTAGGTTGGTCAAACGCTGTGTTTGCCTTGAGTCAAGCTTGTCATTTTATGGGGCCCGAGCGCCCTCGCTTGCGGTCTACGGAGGACAATCTCAGCATCGGCATAGTGCACGCCACCGTCGGGGCACCGATACTAGCACCGATTGAGCATCAATTCGGTATCGATTTCGGTAATTGGCCTTTTCTAAAAACTTGACGGGACTGCCCAGGGGCACCCCTGATTAATTCCATGGCACCTCAGGCTTTCCGGCTGGTTCGTCGGTCCGCCGAAACGAATCAATGCAGGGTTTCGAAGGCATGCTGTTTGCACGTCGAGAAAGCCTAACGCAAAGTACGAACCAGCCGGAAAGCCCCGTAGGGCGTGGCCTAAAGCGCACTCTCAGAGCGTTGCGAGCCTCGCCAAGGACAACCAGCCTTGGCCTACGACTCGCGCCTTCTGCGAGCACGCTTTAGGTCACGCTGAGGTACTATGGAATTAATCAGAGGTGCCCTAGCTCCCGGGATTACTGTACGCTTGCCCTGCGTTAACTATCCCTGAAAGGAGCCAACTCGTTTTGCCCTGGACACACGCTTGCTACGCCCTTGTGCTGTTGATAGCACTGACAACAACCGCCACCGCAAAAAATAGCTCGTCGGGTCCACCTCAGAGCGACGGCCCAGTGATAGTTGATATTGGCTTTCTGCTCAGCAACGTCATGGAAATCAGTGAAGAACAGGAAACCTTCGACTTCGAAGGGGTACTCAGTTTGCGCTGGCAAGATCCGCGACTGGCGTTTGATCCCGCCGTAACGGGTTACGATCAGCGCTATTACCAAGGGCAATTTCAATTTAACGAGGTGTTTGACGGCTGGTGGCCGCAACTCATCTTGGCGAATAAAGCGGGCCGACTTGAACGCCAGGGCGTGATGTTGCGCATACAGCCAAATGGCGTGGTTCACTACGTGGAAGAAATTGACGCCTCGGCACAGTCGCGCCTGAATCTGCGTCGCTACCCGTTTGATACGCAAACGTTCCTGGCCATATTCGAAGTCTTGGGATTCGATAGCAGCCAGGTGCAATTACGGATGGATACCGGAACCACTGGCGTCTGGACAGACCCATTGCACAAAGTAAAAGTACCTCAGTGGCATGAACCCAGCCTCAATGGTGCAGTAGTGGAGTATGCTCCGAAGTATATGGATGGACACAAGACACCGCTCACCGCGTTTCAAGTGCAAATAGAAATGAGCCGTGACCCCTGGTTTACGCTGAGACTGGTCGCATTGCCGGTGGTGATATTTGTTATGTTGTCCTGGTCAGTATTTTGGATGGACCGCTCTTCCGTCGGTGACCGCATGGACATCTCATTCATCGGCATTTTGACGGTCGTTGCCTATCAAATCATGTTCAGCGAGAAGTTGCCCAAGATCTCCTATATCACGGTCATGATGTCGTTCATGATTATCAGCTTCGTCGCAATGTGCGCCACGGTCCTGGTCAATATGCGAGTATCCAGCCTGGACAAACTGGGTCGATTTGAGGCGGGGGATAAAGTCGATCGTGTTTGTCGATATCTTTTCCCATTAGGTTATGCCCTGGCCATCATTGTTACGGGCGGCTTTATCTATCGATCTGGCTAGGTCGCCAGCCAAAGTGGATCCGGTACGCCACACCGCCTGCACGCGCCCTCATGGTGACCCGCCGGAAGGTGCATTACAGAAACTGGCGTTTCGACCGCGAAAAAACTATCCTGCTGCCCTGCCGCTGGATCCTAGGCGGTTAATCCAGGCTCGCCAGGTCATAAGGAGATCGACTTTGTATCAATTCAGTGAAGCCTCTCAGCGCTACCAAGAACAGCTGAGCGCGTTCATGGATGAACACATCTATCCAAATGAACATGCCTACGAGGAGCAATTGGCAAACGCCAGCAACCGCTTTGGGGCGCTGCCGATTATGGACGAGTTAAAGGCAAAAGCGCGCGCGGCAGGCCTGTGGAATCTGTTTATACCCCCTAGCCTAGCCGAGTATTGCGACCATGGCGGGCTCAGCAACTTCGACTACGCGCCACTAGCGGAAATTATGGGCCGCGTGCTCTGGTCTCCCGAGGTCTTCAACTGTAACGCGCCGGACACGGGGAACATGGAAGTGTTTATGAAATACGCCACCCCTGAGCAGCAGGAGAAGTGGTTACCGGCGCTGCTCAATGGCGAAATCAGGTCCTGTTACGTCATGACCGAGCCGCAGGTGGCTTCTAGCGATGCCACCAATATCGAATTGAACATCGCCCGAGATGGTGATGAGTGGGTGTTAAACGGTCGCAAATGGTTTGCCAGCAACGGTATGTATGAGCGCACCGGCATCTATATCGTCATGGGCAAGTCTGATCCGGATAACCCAAATCGGCATAAGCAGCAGTCCCAGGTATTAGTGCCGAAAGGCACTCCTGGTATGACGCTGCTGCGACCGCTAACCACGCTGGGCTACGACGACGCACCTCTGGGCCACGCCGAGATCGAGTTCAAAGACGTGCGGGTTCCTCTGGGTAATATGCTTCTGGGCGAGGGCCGCGGCTTTGAAATCGCCCAGGGCCGACTGGGCCCAGGCAGAATGCACCACTGCATGCGCTTGATTGGTGCCGCCCAACGTGCCCTCGAGTTGGCATGCCAGCGTGTCACGACACGCAGCACCTTTGGCCGCGAGCTCAGCCAGCACCAGTCCGTCAGGGAGGATATCGCCAAGAGCTTTTCGGAAATCGAAATGGCCAGATTACTCGTGCTGAAGTCCTGCCACCGCATGGACGAAGTGGGAGCCCAGCAGGCCAGAGACATGATCGCCGCCAGTAAAATCAGCGTGCCTATAATGGTTCAGACTGTTATCGATCGCTGTATGCAAATGCACGGTGCTGGCGGTCTGACGGCAGACTATTTTATGGCTGAGGCCTTCAATTATGCCCGTTGGTGCAGACAGGCAGATGGTCCAGATCAGGTTCATCAGATGGCATTGGGCAAGCAGGTCATTGCCGCCTACAGCGGGTAGTTCGATGGCGGCTGGTCCGAAGTCTTAGGGGGTGGTGAACGCCTCTCCCTTGCAGGCGGGCTCTCACCCAACTCTGCATACCGCGAACAAGAGATGGATAACACAAACCGCAAATTGATCAACTAAAGGAGAATCGGATATGTCGGAAGATGTTGTACTGGTCGATAAAAACGATGGCGTTATGACTATTACCTTGAATCGCCCCAAGGCGAAGAACGCGGCGAATCGTGCCATGGCAGAAGGCGTGAGCGCAGCCATCGACGAACTGGAAAGCAGCAACGAATTGCGCGTGGCCATCGTTACTGGCGCAGGCGGCACATTTTGCTCTGGCATGGACCTAAAGGCGTTCGTGACGGGCGAACTGCCTATCGTTGAGGGCCGCGGATTTGCGGGCCTGTGTGAGTATATGGTGAAAAAGCCGATTATTGCTGCTGTCGAGGGCTATGCCCTGGCGGGTGGATTCGAGGTCGCTATCAGCTGTGACCTAATCGTAGCCGCCTCTGACGCGAAATTTGGCATTCCAGAAGTCAAGCGCGGGCTGGCGGCTGCCGCCGGTGGCCTGGTAAAGCTGCCAAAACAAATACCTTCCCACGTAGCGATGGAAATGGCGTTAACGGGCGAGTTTATCAGTGCGCAGAGAGCTTACGACCTAGGGCTTATTAACAGTATCACTGAACCGGGCGCCGCTTTGGCAGGGGCGAAAGCGCTTGCCGCGACGATTGCCGCCAATGGCCCACTTGCGGTGGCTTTGAGCAAGCAGGTCGTCGCCCAGGCGCAAGACTGGGATTCTTCAGAGATGTTTGCCAAGCAACAGGACCTGATCACTCCCATCTTCACCAGCGAGGATGCTATCGAGGGAGCCACCGCTTTCGCAGAGAAGCGTGCACCCAATTGGAAAGGAAAGTGAGGAGCATAATATGAGCGAAGCCTGGATTATCGACGCCTGCCGCACCCCTAGAGGTATCGGCAAGAAAGGCAAAGGTGCACTGTCCCACCTGCATCCCCAACATCTCGGCGCTACCGTGCTGAAGGCGCTAGCCGATCGCAATGACATGAATACGGCCGAGGTGGATGACATTATTTTCGGTACCAGTTCGCAACGCGGTCAACAGGGCGGCGACTTGGCGCGAATGGCAGCGCTGGATGCAGGCTATGACCAGCTCAGCTCCGGGGTCACCTTAGACCGCTTCTGTGGGTCGGGTATCACCTCTGTCAACTTGGCTGCCGCCAGTATCATGTCCGGCATGGAGGACATGGTGATTGGAGGCGGTTGCGAAATGATGTCTACCTTCGGACAGGATCCCAATCAGTCTCCCTTTATCGATAGCGATAATCTCCGTCTGCGAGAGAAGTACCCACAACCCCATCAGGGCGTGTGTGCAGATGCCATCGCCACCCTGGAGGGCATTGATCGCGAGGCCGTGGATGCGCTTGCCGTCGTATCACAAGAAAGAGCAGACGCTGCGATCAAGCAGGGGCATTTCGATAAGAGTCTGGCCACTGTGTACAATCTCGATGGCACGGTAGCCTTGGATCACGAGGAATTTCCCAGGCCGGAGACTACTGCGGCCACACTCGCTGAGTTGAAGCCGTCCTTTGAGGCCCTGGCCGACTACCCCTTAACCGAGGACGGTGTGACATTTCGTTCTGAGATTGCGCGCGCTTACCCTGACCTCAAGATCAATCACGTACATCATGCGGGCAACTCCTCGGGCGTGGTGGACGGAGCAGCGGCAGTACTGATGGCCTCGCCGGAGTACGCAAAAGCCCAAAACTGGAAACCACGCGCTCGGGTCGTCGCGATGGCCAATGTCGGTGACTCACCAACATTGATGCTTAACGCACCCGTCCCCGCAGCGAAAAAAGTATTGAAAAAGGCCGGCCTACAACTGGCTGACATTGACCTTTTTGAAATCAATGAGGCGTTTTCAGTGGTTGCGGAAAAGTTCATTCGCGATCTTGAACTCGATCGAGAGCGCGTCAACGTGAATGGCGGTGCCATGGCGCTAGGACATCCAATCGGCGCTACGGGGTCAATCTTGATTGGCACCATGCTCGATGAGCTAGAGCGTCGTGATCTGCAGTTTGGGCTTGTCACCATGTGCGCGGGCGGCGCGATGGCGCCGGCCATTATTATCGAGCGCCTCTGAATCAATTTTATAAACCCAGGTACGGTGCTGGAGAGGTCTGGCCCGTATCGAGCGATGGGGGTATCTAATGCCGCAAATCATGTTTATTAGCTATGACGGTCGTGAACAGGCGGTTGAAGCCCCTGTAGGCGAGAGCGTCATGCAGGCGGCGGTGGACAACTCTATTGACGGGATCACCGCCGAATGCGGCGGGGCCTGCAGCTGCGCCACCTGCCACTGTTTCGTCGATGAGGCCTGGTTAGACAAGTTTCCGCCGCCAGATCCGATTGAGGAGCAAATGATTGAATACTCAATCGATCCGCAGTCCAATAGCCGTCTGAGCTGTCAGCTGGAGGTGACGGAGGACATGGACGGCCTAGTGATCAGGCTTCCTGAAAGACAGTTTTAGCGATTCGCGTAGTAACAGAGTCAGCGTAGCCTGCCACTGACTTGCTCGTCTAGGGGTTATACCAAGGAGGCACCGCCGCTGCGGGATTTTGGGATATCTGTTCCAGAGCCTTTACCACCGCTGGGCTCAAAAGGGGATCATCCGTTTCCTCGCGCCATGCAAGCAGTGCATCTTGTAAACGCGTTTTGATCTTTGCATGCCCTGGTCGATCGATGACATTGCGACGATTGTAAGGGTCAGCCCTTAATTTGAATAACGCCTGATGGCGAGCTTCTCCTCCTGTACCGAGATAGTCAATCAGCGTCCATTCTCCGTTG
Organism: Pseudomonadota bacterium; assembly: GCA_039025905.1. Taxonomy (GTDB): domain Bacteria; phylum Pseudomonadota; class Gammaproteobacteria; order Pseudomonadales; family Halieaceae; genus JARRPM01. The sequence goes on from JBCCNJ010000009.1 coordinate 8,789, forward strand.
GTCACTGCGCGCGCGGGCGCCCATTGCTCAGGGGTATGAAAGTTGGTTTCAGTGAAAAGGTAGCGCCGCCACTGGATAGCTTCACCCCTCAGAAGCGGAACTAAATTCCTGCCCACGTAGTGCGCGGTGCCCGTGGGGGCTGTCGCACCGGACATGGCAAGCACTGTCGGGAATACATCCACCATCGACACAAGCTCATCGAGAACCTGCCCACCTTTTACGCCAGGCCCCGCAATAATCAATGGCACTCTTACACCTTGCTCAAACAAGGTAGTTTTTGCTCTTGCGAACGGTGGGCCGTTATCACTCCAAAAAATAATCAGCGTATTGTCGAGCCGATTGGCACGTTGCAGTACTTCAATCAGACGGCCGGTAATCGAGTCCAGCCGCGAAATCGCATTGTAGTAATTTGCAGTGTCCTCTGCGTGAGAGGCTGCTCGCTTTCCGGTCCACGGAAACAAATCTACATCACCTGGTTCAAGCACCGTTGCGGGCAGTCCTGCCCGTTGCCGAGCAAATGGTCGATGCGGATCTCTGAGATCGAACTGGATGTAAAACGGTTTTTTTTCAGCTTTTTCAATGTAGGATGCTGCCACTTTGGCGACTTGCTCAGCGTTGTCAGTCCAGGTTTTTGCGTCTTCCTTCTGCCATTCATCGAGAAAAGCGAATGCGGCTCTCGGTCCGACATGCAGCTTTCCCGCCACTGCGGTGAAATAACCCAGCTGATCACTCAGCAGGCCCGGCAGCGTGGGCCAGTTGCTCGTCATGGCAAAACCCTTGTGCGTCAGACCAAGCTGGCCGGTCTGGTGGGGATAAAGGCCTGTCAAAAATGAAGCACGACTGGAGCTGCAGGAGGGCTGGGCCACATAGGCTCGAGTGAAACGCGCACCTCGTTCTGCAATCGCATCGAGGTTCGGCGTAGCTACAGAACTGTCACCAAAACTACCCAGGTGGTTCCCCAAATCGTCTGCCGTTATGACTAGGATATTCGGAGGCGTTGCGCCGTCAGCGATACAGGGCGTACTCGCACATCCGGCAAAAGCAATTAATGCAAGTACGCATTGATACCTAATGCAAAGCACGCCTCGGCGAAGCAGGTTTACGTTCTGTATCGAAGCTAGGTAGGTCATGTAACTGCAGTTAACGCATCCAGCCGCTGCTGAGAGTGGATGCGCAAGAGGGCCAACTATTTAAAGTCCAGGTATTGCTCTGTCAGCTTATCGATCGACCAGGAATCGGGCTTTTGGCTAGGCGGGTACTCCTTGAATGTGCTGAGAAACTGCGCCATAACGGCCAGCCCCTTATAGCCCTGCGGCGCTTTATCGATCACCCAATCCCAGTAAGTGTTGGAATTGTGGTCCGCACGTTCGAACGGATCGCGCCGAAGATTAAAGATTTTGAACATGCGCAGGGTCACAAATGGCTCTGCCCACAGCGCCATGGTCTGTGCACGGTTTTCCGCAAAAACCAGCTTCCAGTCTCCGACCCTGATACCCACTGGCATGCCGCTGTCCTCCAGGTAGATAAACTCCTGCCGCGGAGCCGTCTCGGTCACACCCGTCAGATAGGGCAAAAAGTTATAGCCATCCAGATGCAATTTCGATCTCTTAGATCCTATTTGTTTGCCAGAAAGTAGTTCCTGCTTGAGGTCCGGCATGCCGGCCATAGCGGCAAAGGTCGGCATCCAGTCCAGATGTGACATGATTTCGTTCGATACCTGTCCCGGCTCGATTTGCCCCGGCCACCTAACCATAGCAGGCACCCGATAAGCACCCTCCCAATTGGTATTCTTTTCACTGCGAAAGGGCGTGATCCCGGAGTCAGGCCAGGTATTGAAGTGCACGCCATTGTCAGTGGAGTAAAACACCAGGGTGTTATCGGCAATATCGAGTTCATCCAGCTGATCCAGCATCTGGCCGACCAGCCTATCGTGGGCAACCATCACATCGTTATAGAAGCCCTGCCCTGACAGGCCGACATTCTTTTCGGCAATATGGGTGCGAAAATGCATCCCGGTGGTGTTCAACCAGACAAAAAATGGCCTATCTGCCTTCACGGATTTATCAATAAATGCTTTGGCAGCCGCGACAAACTCCTCGTCAGCCGTTTCCATGCGCTTGCGCGTTAGCGCGCCGGTATCCTCCACCCGCCCATCCGCATAGGAGCGTATGACGCCGCGAGGTCCAAACATCTTGCGGAATGCGGGATCAGTCGGATAGTCCGGATCTTCCGGCTCCTCTTCAGCGTTGAGATGATAAAGATTGCCAAAAAACTCATCAAAACCATGATTGGTGGGCAGAAAGATATCCTGATCGCCCAAGTGGTTTTTACCAAATTGGCCAGTCGCGTAGCCCTGGGTTTTCAACACTTCCGCAATCGTGACATCTCGATCCTGTATACCCAGGTCAGCCCCCGGCAGACCGACCTTAGTCAAGCCTGTTCGCAGGCCAGATTGGCCCGTGATAAAAGTCGAACGACCTGCGGTACAACTTTGGTCTCCATAGTAATCCGTGAAGCGCATGCCCTCATTGGCAATGCGGTCAATGTTCGGTGTTCGATAACCCATAATCCCGTCGCTGTACGCGCTGATATTCGTGATACCGATATCATCTCCCCAGATCACCAAAATATTGGGTTTCTCCGCCCCCTGTACCAAGGGTGCAAATACCGCTGCTATGGTGATTAGAAATACCGAAAACAGGCTCTTTTGCATTTTGGTTATCCTTATTCGTCCGATCGAATCATGTTTATTGGTTTCGCCTTGCTTTGGTCAATGTGGCCAGTTGCAGCACTAAGGCTGCGCCGCATACTCTGAGCGGTTTCAGTATCGTTGAATTCGACGAAAACTCAACAGGGCACGAAAGAGAGGTTTTTTTACAGAATATCTGGCTATTGACATTGCATCATCACAATAAGCCGTTAGGACAGCCCTCCCCTGGTTAGCCTGTCGCATTGGCATGGGCTTTGCAGGACCGAGCGCGTTGGCCTCTTAGAAGGTGATAGAGCCGATAATTATGCGCTTAAGCAGTGCAATGAGAGGTAAACGTGCCTCCGAGCGGTGCACGTTTAATTGCATGTTTAGTCTCACGGAAACAGAAGTTCCTAACACTCACACTTTTCAGGGAGCGTCGTAATATGTCTACCAACACTAACTCCAGCGATCGCTCAAACGATCGACTACGCGACACCGTCGATACCCTGATTCTGACCGAAGTGTTCCTGATGCAAGCTTCCATCGAAAGTGCCACGGCGATCGGCAACGGGCTCTCATCCCTTGGAAAGAAGTTAGTTACCTCAGCGGGAGCCGTATATCCCGAGGATTCTCTTTCCAATACACTCCAACACATCGCCGATGAGGCGGTAGAACCCTATAAAAGCCGCTTTCAATATCTTCGAAATCTGCGTAATCGCTCCGACTGATTAGTCGCCGCGACCAGCGTTGAACGCTTCGAGCTGTTCCTTGCTCGCCTCTTTTTGATACCTCGCTTTCCAATCTGCGTAGGGCATACCGTAAACGCGCTCCCGAGCTTGATCGTAATCTACTGCCCTACCTTCTGATTCAGCCGCCGCGGCATACCACTTCGAAAGGCAATTGCGGCAAAAGCCGGCCAGGTTCATTAACTCGATATTCTGAACATCCTTACGCTCGTCCAGATGGTCCAATAGGCGGCGGAAAACCGCCGCTTCAATTCTCAGCGCAGTTTCATCATTAGACTGTTCGCTCATACAAAAACTCTCCTTAGGTTTTCCATCCAATCCCTTGCGTGCGAGGAAGACGACAGTCAGACGGGCATGTATTCACCGCCGTTGACATCGAGCGCAGCGCCCGTCACGGCTCTGGCATAGTCCGAGGCCAGAAATACCGCTGCCTTAGCGCAGTCGCCGTCATCAGGGATCACGCCCAGCGGTATATGGCGCGTGACCTCAGCTATCAATTCTTCCTTGGGCTGGCCGGTTTCTGCGACCTGCCAGTCAAAGTAAGCCTCGACATTGGGGCCCCACATCCAGCCCATGTGGCAGCTGTTTACGCGAATGCCATGACAACCCAACTCCAGCGCGAGATGTTTAGTCGCGTTGCGCAGGGCCGATTTAGAGCTGCCGTAACCGGCCTGCGTTGCAAGCGGCTTGTGTTCAACCATCGTCGCGATCATAACGATCGCGCCACCGCCAGCCTCTATCATGGCGGGGATACACGCCTTGCTGAGCGCCATGGTCCCAAAAAAATTCACTTCCATGGCGCGACGCCAACCATCGAAGTCGGCATCGCGAATGGGCTCAAAGCTGCCGGGATCAAACGCGCTATTAAACAAAACGTCAATACTGCCGAAGACCTCTTTAGCCTGCGCGGCCAGTGACTCACACTGACTTTCATCGGTGATGTCCGTTACGACCTTTAACACCGAGGTGTCGAGATTCAGCGCATTGATCGCAGTTTCGGTCTCCTCCAACTTAGAGGCCGTTCGAGCCGCCAGTACGACTGCCCGTGCACCCTCCCTGGCCGACAACATGGCAAGCTCTTGACCCAGGCCTGGTCCAATCCCAGAGACAATCACCACTTTATTCTGCAACAGCATAGTTTATTCTCCATCCTTCATTTTTTTAGCCAGCACTTCTTAAGCGTATTGCAGTGCAATGTTTTCGCTGCCTACGCCGTCACGTAGCTCCTGCAGTAATTCATCGCTGGGAAGTACCTGGAAGCGCTCTCCGAGAACGACTCGAGCTTTACCACCCGATTGCCTGTAGATCAGGGCAACTGGACAGTTGCCTCCACCTGCACCCGTTAAAGTGCGTTCCAACCAGTCTGTCAGCTTGTTATCCAGCATGTCATGACTGACCTCAATGGTCAGTTCTGCCGCATGATCCTGCCGGGCCTGCAGCAGCGAGCGCACTCCCTTGGCGCGCATGGCCAGGCCGCCAGTGTAGTCGTCGTGAGAGACTGTACCTTCGACGACCACAATACTATCCTTGCCAAGCAGCTCCCTGTGCTCTGCATAGGTGTCGGCATAGACGGTTACTTCGATTCGCGCGGTGCGATCATCGAGCTGCAAAACAGCCATTGTATCCCCGCGTTTCGTTTTCATGGTCCTGGTTGCCACAATCAACCCAGCGATAAATTGCTGGCCCTGCTTGTCGGGTCGCAGCAGGGCTATTGAAGTGGGGGCAAACTGACGTAGCTCATTTTCATACTCATCGATGGGATGACCGGTGACATAAAGCCCCAGAGTATCCTTCTCGCCTGTCAGACGCTGTTTCTCTGACCATGGCCTGGCTCCCTGAAAGGATGCGTATACGTCCAGATGCCCACCGCCCGTACTGGGTATCACTTCACCAAACAGATCATCGATGCCGCTGTCGCGATTGTTAACAAACTGCTCGGCTGCCCGCATAGCGTCGTCCAACGCAGCCATGACAATCCAACGTTCCGTAGCCAGCGAATCAAATGCCCCCGATCTTACCAGCGCTTCGATGGCGCGACGGTTCACTTTTCTAGGATCGGTGCGACTGCAAAAATCGAACACATCCAAAAATGGGCCGCCTTCGGCTCTGGCAGCGAGAATATTTTCAATAGGCCCCTCGCCCAGGCCTTTGATCGCTCCCAGGCCGTAAATGATTTCCTGTTCCGGATTGACCGTGAACATATACTGCCCCTCGTTGATATCGGGCAATTTAAGCTTCAACTCCATAGATCTGCATTCTTCTACAAAGATCACAATCTTGTCTGTGTTCTGCAGTTCTGAACTCATTACCGCAGCCATAAATGGAGCGGGATAATGCGTCTTTAGCCAGGCTGTCTGGTATGAAACCAGGGCATAGGCCGCGGAGTGCGACTTGTTGAAACCGTAGCCAGCGAACTTCTCTACCAAATCGAAGATCTTCATTGCGAGATCGCCATCCACGCCTTTTTCGCGCGCACCCTCCTCAAATACGGTGCGCTGTTTCGCCATCTCTTCAGGCTTTTTCTTACCCATCGCTCTGCGTAGCACGTCCGCCCCGCCCAGCGTGTAACCGGCCAGAACCTGGGCGATCTGCATCACCTGTTCCTGGTAAAGAATGATGCCGTAGGTCGGCTCGAGAATGGGCTGCAGGGAGGCATGCTGCCACTGGGCATCCGGGTAGGAAATCGACTCACGACCGTGCTTGCGATTGATGAAATTATCGACCATGCCCGATTGCAGAGGTCCGGGCCGAAATAGCGCTACCAGAGCGACAATGTCCTCGAAGCAATCCGGTTGCAGGCGTTTAATTAGATCCTTCATGCCGCGCGATTCAAGTTGGAATACCGCCGTGGTTTCGGCGGACTGCAGCAGCTTGAAACTGGGTTCATCGTTGAGCGGAATCTTGCTGATATCAAGCGCTTGTTCGGCGCGCTCTTGGCGGTCGCTGTTGATGATCTTGACTGCCCAATCAATGATGGTTAGCGTGCGTAAGCCGAGAAAATCGAACTTAACCAGGCCGGCGTCCTCGACATCGCCCTTGTCGTATTGAGTGACCAGGCCACTGCCGCTCTCATCACAAAACAGGGGTGAAAAATCGGTGAGTCGAGACGGGGCAATCACTACGCCCCCGGCATGCTTGCCGACGTTGCGAGTAATGCCCTCAAGCTGCAGGGCCATGTCCCAAATCTCTTGGGCCTGGGGATCGTCGCGCAGAAACTCTTGCAGCGGCTGCTCCTGATCAATCGCCTTTTTCAAGGTCATACCAACTTCGAAAGGGATCATCTTCGAGAGTTTATCCGCCAGTCCATAGGACTTGCCCTGCACTCGCGCAACATCTCTTACAACGGCTTTCGCTGCCATCGTGCCAAAGGTGATGATTTGGGAGACCGCTTCTCGCCCATAGGTGTCCGCGACGTATTCGATGACCCGATCGCGTCTCTCCATGCAGAAGTCCACATCAAAATCGGGCATGGATACCCGCTCGGGGTTCAGAAACCGCTCAAAAAGTAGATCATATTGCAGCGGATCAAGGTCTGTGATTTCAAGCGCATAGGCCACCAGGGAGCCCGCTCCCGAACCACGCCCGGGGCCCACCGGAATATCTTGTTGCTTCGCCCAGCGAATAAAGTCCATTACGATGAGGAAGTAGCCGGGGAAGCCCATTTGAATAATGGTGTCGAGTTCAAAATCCAAGCGCTCCCGGTAGATCTCGGCATGCGTCTGCGAATCGGTGTCGGCTGGCGGGGTGATTCCCAGCAGACGCCTGTCCAAGCCATCATAGGAAAGCTGACGAAAATACTCGTCTATGGTCATGCCGGATGGCACGGGATAATCCGGGAGATAAGGTTTGCCCAACTCCAGTACGAGGTGGCAGCGACGGGCTATTTCAACGGAGTTAGTGAGCGCTTCCGGGATATCCTGAAATAGCTCTGCCATTTCGCTCGGTGAGCGCAGGTACTGCTGCTCGGTGTAGAGCCGCGCTCGTCTCGGATCGTCCAGTGTGCGCCCGTCGCCTATACAAACACGCGCTTCGTGAGCTTCAAATTCCTCAGCATCCAGAAACCGTACGTCGTTTGTGGCCACCACCGGACACTGCATTTTGGCGGCCAGGTCGACAGCCGCGTGCAAGTGAACCTCATCACCCTCGCGCCCCGTGCGATGCAGCTCCAGGTAGAAGCGGTCCGGGTAGAGGGTCATCCAGTAGTCAAGGCGCTTCGCCGCAATATCGGCTTTCTCTGCCAGCAGGGCTTGACCCACCTCACCTGCCGCTCCTGCGGACAATGCGATCACTCCACTGGCATGTGCCTCAAGCCAGGTTTTGCGCACATAAGGTACGCCCAAGTGCTGCCCCTCGGTAAACGCGAGTGAGATCAATGCAATCAGGTTGCGATAGCCATCTTGATTCATGGCAAGCAGACACAGTGGCCAGGACTTATCCGGCTCATCGTTGTCGAGGACCATTAAATCTACACCGAAGATTGGTTGCACGCCGGCGGCGAACGCCGCCTTATACAGCTTTATCAAGCCATAGAAATTATTGACGTCAGTTATCGCAACGGCGGGCATGCCCAGGGCTCCGACGCGCTCTACCAGCGGCTTAACCCGGACTAATCCGTCGACTAGAGAAAATTCGGAGTGAAGGCGCAGATGAACAAAATCAGTCATTGCTGCCATTCTACTCTGCTTGCATGGCGAGTCCTATCTGAGCAGTACGATAAAGTGTTTTTCAACTGCGTTTCAGCACCGCATTGACCGGCGCGAAGCTGCGTCTGTGAACGGGTGTAGGGCCCAGATCGCGAAGAGCCGCAAGGTGAAAGGCGGTCGGATAGCCTTTGTGCGCTGCAAATCCATAACCCGGGTAAAGCTGCTCTAGTTCTACCATCTCGAGATCTCGCTGCACCTTGGCGAGGATAGACGCCGCAGCTATGGCCGGGACCCGATCATCCCCTTTGATGACGGCATCCGACGCGTAAGGCCAGCGGGGTAGTCTGTTGCCATCCACCAGCACAAAGGAAGGCTGAGGCTGTAGTGCCGCCACTGCTCGATGCATCGCAAGCAGGGAGGCCTGTAGGATATTGAGATTGTCTATTTCCGTTACTGAAGCTCGGCCAATAGACCAGGCAACTGCTTTCTCGCGGATTTCATCCGCTAATACTACTCTGCGCTGCGGGCTAAGCTTCTTCGAATCTCGCAGACCGTTTACCGGCTTGTCACTATCAAGAATGACCGCCGCGGTCACCACATCACCTGCTAATGGTCCTCGACCGACCTCATCGACACCAGCAACGCCAGGCCCCATGTAGTCCGTCTCAAACAAGTCATTCATTCGTTTGGCCCTGGAGCAATCCCAACAAGGCCTCCGCGACCTCCCCACCAAAATCAGTGCCCAGAGCTTGGCGCAGATTCTGAAATCCGCGCTGCTGCTGCGCCACTGCCTCGGGCTCCCGCATCAGCTTCAGCACCGCCGCCGATAAGGCCTCAGGTGAAGCGGCGTCTTGTAGGAACTCGGGTACCAGAGCGCTACCGGAGATGATGTTGGGGAGCGAGGCAAATCGGGTCTTCACCATCCGTTTAATCAACTGCCAACTCACTGGGCTCATACGATAGGCAACCACCATAGGCCGGCCCAGCAGTGCTGCCTCAAGAGTGGCTGTTCCTGAGGCGAGCAAGACGGCATCACTAGCCGCAATAAGCTCTCGTGAGCGCCCCAAAGTGATATGTACATTAAGCTCAGGAAATGCCGAAACGTGCTGCGCGAGCTCTTGTTCCAGCATGCGGTTAGCAGCCGGTATAAGCAAGGCGACCTCGGGTAGGGCCGCCCTGATCAGACGCGCCGCCTGTAAAAATACCGGTGCTAAATATCGTATTTCCTGTTCACGGCTGCCAGGCAGTAGCGCTATCAATGCTGCATCTTTTGTTAAACCCAGATCATGGTGAAGCGTATGACCGTCGGCGACTGGAGATAACTCTTGCGCCAGTGGGTGACCGACAAACCTCGCGGGTACGCCGTAGTCCCGATAGATCTGTGTTTCAAAGGGAAAGAGACAGAGCATCAAGTCTACCGATCGACTGATACCTCTGATCCGCCAAGGTCGCCAAGCCCAAACGCTGGGACTCACCAAATGCGCCGTTGCGATGCCCCTACGCCGCAATTTTCGCTCCAGCCCCAAGTTAAAGTCTGGCGAGTCTACGCCTAGGAATAGGTCGGGCGGATTGTCGCAAAAATACTGCAGTGTATGGCGGCGGATGCGGAACAGTTCTGGTAGACGTTTGAACGGCTCTACGAACCCCATCACCGACAATCGCTCCATAGGAACCAGGCTGCTCAGCCCCTGCCGCTGTAGTTCAGGGCCCCCGATTCCCTCCAACACCAGACCCGGCCGGCGCTGGCGCAGCGCCTCCAATACGCTGGCGGCCAGCTGGTCGCCTGATGCCTCGCCAGCCACAACCCCTATTCTCACAATCCACGTTCCCCGCGTATAGCCAGACATAAAGCCAAAAGACGAGCAGACTGGATCCCTATCGAACGATGCCTCGCTCGGAGGCCTGCAGTGATCGAATAAGAATTTGCACCTCGGGCGAAGGACTGCTCATCGCTTCGAGTCGCTGCAGTGCGATATCCAACGTAAGACCCTGCTTGTAAATAATCTTGTACGCGCGGCGGATATCATTAATCGCCTCCGAGGAAAACCCTCTCCGTCGCATACCTTCTGAATTTACTGTTTTTGCAACCGCAGGCGCGCCACTCACGGTGACGAACGCAGGTACATCCTTGCCGATCGCGGTGCCCATGCCGCTGAAACTATGAGCGCCGATTTTGCAAAACTGGTGTACCAGCGTGTAGCCACTCAAGGTAGCGCAATCACCCACAGTTACATGACCAGCCAAGGCGACATTGTTGACTAAAACCGTGTGATCACCGACCACGCAATCATGCCCTATGTGAACATAGGCCATGAACAAATTATTGCTGCCAATAGTGGTTTCACTACGATCCTGAACGGTACCGCGATGGATAGTAACCCCTTCTCTGACAGTGTTATGGTCGCCCATCACAAGCCGGGTGCGCTCGCCGCGGTATTTTTTGTCCGGTGTGCACTCCCCCACGGTGGCAAACTGGTAGATATGATTACCCTCGCCAATTACCGTTGGACCCCTGATAACAACGTGCGGCTCGATGACACAGTGCGGCCCGATTTCAACATCTGGCCCGATGTATGTCCAGGGACCAACCCGCGCTGAATCGGCAACACTGGCCGCCGGGTCGACGATAGCCTGTTCGTCAATCATTACGGCCGGCTATCAGCGGTCGGCGCAGAGAATACTCGCGGAAGCTGCCAGTTCCTCTTCGACTTCTGCGCGCACATCGAATTTGGCGACACTTCTCCGTTCAGACAGCAACTTCGCATATAGCATAACCCTGTCACCGGGTACACAGGGCCGCTTAAAGCGCAAATTATCAGCGGCCGCAAAGAGATACATCGATCCCTGATCGGCTGTCTTGCCCTTGCTTTTGAAGCCCAGAATACCCGCGGCCTGCGCCATCGCCTCTAACAACATGACACCAGGGAATATCGGTTTGTCGGGGAAGTGTCCATTAAAAAAAGGCTCATTGATACTGAGATTCTTATAGGCCACTATCGTTTCACCCGGCACCAGGTCCACCACTCTATCAACCAGTAGGAAGGGGTATCTGTGGGGTAAGTACTGACGAATCTCGTCAACGTCCATCATTATTTTATTATTCCTTTGTCGACGTGTCGGCGTCCTTCTTTTCTAATGCGGTCAATCGCTGTTGGATGGATTCCAGCTGCGAAAATCGTACCGCATTGCGTTTCCATCTCGCGGTGTCAGCCATGGGCGTACCTGAGGAAAAGGACCCAGGCTGCGTGATGGACTTGGTCACCATAGTCATGCCCGTCACGTGCACGTTATCGCAGATTTCGACGTGACCAACAACACCCACTCCCCCTGCCAGTGTGCAGTTCTTACCGATGACCGTGCTTCCCGCTAGCCCAACGCAACCGGCTATCGCCGTATTGTCCCCTATATGGCAGTTATGTCCTACCTGCACCTGATTGTCGATGATAACGCCATCACCAATAACGGTGTCGCCCAAAGCACCTCTGTCGATAGTGGTGCCGGCGCCAATTTCTACGCCGCTACCTACGCACACACCACCCAGTTGGGCGACTTTTTCCCAACCATTGGGGCCTCCAGCGAAGCCGAAACCGTCAGCCCCCAGAACGGCCTGCGGATGGATCACGCAATCCTCACCCAATGTCACATCCCGGTATATCACCGCGTGCTGCAACACGCGAGTGCGGGCTCCAATTTGGCAACCCGGACCCACGTAAGCACCCGCCCCCAACTCAACTTCTCGCCCTACCGTTACACCATGCTCGATGACAACATGGGGGCCAATGCTGGCGCTGGCGTCCACCTCAGCGCTTTCAGCAATAACCGCGCTAGGATGAACGCCGGTATACAAGGGGACACTCTGGTCGAATAGCTGAGAGATCCTGGCGAACGCAAGATACGGTGTGTCGGTAAGCAGACAATCAACAGGGCAATCCGCCGCCATCTCCTGTGTCAAGATGACTGCTGCCGCGCGCGTGGTGTACAAGTGTGAGAGGTATTTGCGATTGGCAAGAAAGCTTATATCCTCTGGCCCTGCCTCTATCAGAGTCGCTATGCCCGAGACTGTTTTGGCGTTCTCGCCAGTGAACTTAAGACCAAATCGGTCAGCCAGTTCAGCCAGCGAAAACACAGAGCACTACTGCGCCGAGAGCTGGTTGAGCTTATCAGTCACTTTCGCTGTGATGCTGTAGCTGGGGTCCGCGTGTATGACCGCTCCACGCTGTAGCAGCAGACCAATGCCATCAGTGGTGATGAGATCTCGAAGCACTTCCTGAACCTTGGGGCCCATCTCCTGCAATAAAGCCTGCGCCGCGGCCTGCTCAGTCTGCTGGATTTTGCCTACCACATGCTCCAAATCTGCCTGTTTGCTGGCTAGTTTCTGACGCGCCGCGGCCTGCTGCTCCTGGCTCATAACAGCGGCATCTTTTTGAAACTTCTGAACCAGATCGTCCAGCTCACTTCTCAACTTTTCAAACTCCGCAGTGTCCGCCTTGAAGTCTTCTTCATCACGAATATCCTGTAACCGCTTTTGCGCTTGATCGGTTTGCAAAATTGCCTCCTGCAAATCAACCACGGCTATCTTGCCCTGAGCCCATCCCACCGCGGGAAGCGCCAACAAAGCAGCAGTCAATACGATTTTAGTCAGTCTAGACACGGTTTTCTCCACCTATTTTAAACAGAGTAATTAGAATCCACGGCCGAGGGTAAACTGGAACGCTTCGTCCTGATCAAATTCACCCTCGTTGATCGGCTTGGCGAGACTGAAGGTCAATGGCCCGAAGCCGGTAATCCAGGTCAAGCCTACGCCCACCGAGTAGCGAAGCTCGTTAAAGTCGACATTGTGGCAGTTAAGCTGAGTCGCGCCACAGTTCGTGCTGAAAACATTGCCCGCATCGAAGAAAAAAGCGGTTCGCACATTATTCTGGTCTTTGATAAAGGGCAGCGGGAATATCACTTCAGCACTGGCCACCATCAGAATGTCACCACCGAAGGGATCGCCATTGTTGCGTGGGGGTTCTACAAACAGCTGTTCACCGCTTGATGGAACAAAATAGCTGAATTCGTTGGCGAGGTCGGCGGCTGTACCATCTGGATTGAGCTCAATGGCAGCACGATCAAGCCCATAGGGAATAGCGGGAGTTGATCGAGGGCCCAATGTGTTGCTCTGATAGCCTCGAACCGAGCCGAAACCGCCGGCAAAGAAGTTCTCGAAGAATGGCAGGCCGTCGGTGTCGCCCCAACCGTCGCCAAAACCCAGCTCGGTGCGCAAACGCATGGTCCAACTCGGGGGCAGTAAAGGTACGGGAAAGTAGATCTCCCCGTTATAAGTCAGCTTGTAGAACTCCAGATCCGAAAAGGGAATGCTGACCTCCAGCGCGACTGTCTGAGCAGCGCCGCGAGTCGCGTTGCGACCGCGGTTAAGCGTGGACTGACTCCAACTTCCGGTAATCGTGTAGTTCAGGAAGTCGTCTCCATTTTTATCTAGGAAGCCTTCTTCAAGCGGAGGTGTCAGCAACTCGGGAGGTATGTCTTCAATTGGCAGTAAAACCTCAGGCTCAGTATAGATGTTAGTCCCGGGTACCCGAGTACTGAAGAAATATGTGTCATAGGCATTCTGCAAACGTGGGCTACCCTTGATCTCCTGCACCGCGAAACGACCCGCGGTCACGTCCGTCTGGGCAATACCGAAGCTGAAGCCCAAGCGCTGGGTCTCCTTAATCGGATAGCCAAAGTTGAGGTTGCCACCAAAGGTGTTGGTTGAATAGCTCGCTACATTGACTTCCGACAGGTCGGTCTCGCGATAGAAAATGTTAAAACCCCGGCTCACGCCGTCTTCAGTGTAATACGGATTGGTGTAACTGAAGTTATACAGATCTTGATAACGAGAGCGATTGATACCGAGACCGATACGCTTGCCCGTGCCAAGAAAGTTGTCCTGCTGGACGTTCAGACCCAATATCAGGCCAGCGTCCTGAGCATAGCCAACACTGGCGCCGATACTGCCAGAGGACTGCTCTTCAACCGTAAACTCTGCGTCGATAAGGTCGTCGTGTCCCGGTACTTCCTTCGTCTCCACAGTGGCGCGACTAAAATAGCCCAGCCGCTCCAATCTGACTCGCGAAAGCTCCAGATTAGCGGCAGACGCCGGGGCGGACTCCATTTGCCTCATTTCTCGCCGCAAGACGTCGTCCTCGGTCTTCATATTGCCGATAAAGTCAATGCGGCGCACATAGGTTCGCTTGCCTGGATCGACGAAAAACTTCATGGCGACTGTCTTGTCTGTTTCATCCACCTCCGGGATTCCCGTGACCTTGGCGAAGTTATAGCCGTCGTTACCCAAGCGTCTGGTCAAATATTCCTCGGTACTGGTCACCAGCTGTTGCGAGAAAGTCTGACCCTCCGCCACTAACAGGAAACGCTTGAGATCGGCTTCCGGTAGCACCAGATCTCCGGACAGATCCACTGAGCTGACGGTATAGATTTCACCTTCTGTGATGTTGGCGGTGATGTACACCTCTTCCATATTGGGCGACACCGACACCTGGGTGGAATCAATCGAAAATTGCAAATAGCCGCGGTCCATATAAAACGATGTCAGCTTTTCAAGATCGCCGGTTAGCTTCTCCTTCGAGTACTTGTCATCGCCGCGAATAAAAGACAGCCAATTCGTCGTTTGCAGCTCGAACAAGTCCTGGATATCTTCATCGGTAAACGCCCGGTTGCCCACCACATTAATGTGCTTAATAGCGGCGACCGTCCCCTCGTCCACATCGATATTGATGGCAACACGGTTTCGCGGTTCTGGAATCACTTCCGCTTCGATGGCGGCATCGTATCGACCCTGCTGCACATACTGCCGCTGCAGTTCGAGCTGCATACCTTCCAGGGTTGATCGCTGAAATACCTGTCCGACGGAGAGGCCGGCGCCTTTCAGTCCATCGAGCAAAGCCTCAGTTTCAATGGCCTTGTTACCCTCGATCGTGATCTCACTGATACTCGGGCGCTCCTCGACGATGATGACGAGAACATTGCCGTCGCGTCCAATATTGATGTCATCAAAGTTGCCGGTCGCAAATAGACTACGCGCCGCCGACCGCATGATCTGCGAGTCCACCACATCTCCAACCGCTACGGGTAAGGCGGCAAATACGCTGCCAGCGGATACCCGCTGTAAGCCCTCAACCCGAATATCGGAGATGATGAATGTTTCGGCGTTTGCCATCAGGGCCATGAGCAAGAGGGCCAGGCCAGAAACTATGCGTATGCGCTTAATCAAACTCTACTCGATAGATGGCTCGAGCCCGTGCAAGACCACTACAGGCGCGAAAAATCGTTATATAGTGCCAAAAACATGATCCCAAGCACCAGGAAGAGACCTACCTGGTAGCCCAACATCTGTACTTTCTCGGGTACCGGTCTGCCCGCCAACAGCTCTGCGAAATAAAACAGCAGGTGGCCGCCATCCAGCACGGGAATCGGCAACAAATTCAATACGCCCAGGCTTACGCTGAGCAGTGCCAGAAAGGCAAAATACGCCTCCCAACCCGACTTGGCCGAATCGCTCGCCACTTTAGCAATGGTGATCGGACCGCTCAAGTTTTTTGGCGAGATCAGCCCCTGGATCATCTTCTTGATGGAATTGAGCGTAAACACCGTCAGTTCCCAGGTTCGATCAAGGCTCGCGCCCAGCGCAGCGACCGGGCCGCGATCAAACTGACGCACCATGTCCTGGGGCATCTCAGGCATTTTTGGACCCAGCCCAACTAAGCCGAATGCCTTGCCACGATCATCAAACGTTCTTTCCGGAGTCATTACTGTGGTCAGCACTTCCAGCCCGCGTTGATACTCTAGTCGAATCGGTTCTCCGGGTCTGGCTCGAATATAATCAACCCAATCCCTCCACAATGGCATCGCAACGCCATCTCCACTCAATAAGACATCGCCTTTTTGCAGTCCCGCAGCTTCAGCCGCACCTCCGGCTATTACCTGCTCTGCGATTGGTCGTGTTTCGGGCAGATAGAACGATAGCCCCAATCCGCCGAGCAAGTTGGGCTCTTCATCACCAGAAAGCCATGCGTTCAGCTGGCCCTCTGACTCATACACCATGTCGGAATTAGGATATTTAACAGAGAAAACGATAGGACCAGTATCACCGATCCGGTCCAATAACCTGAAGATAAGAGCCTGCCGGGTCGGGGTTTCCTCGCCATCCACGGCCACAATCTCCTGCCCCGGCTCTAAACCGGCCACATCCGCTACTGACCCGGCTTGTACCTCACCAACGATCGGCGAGTATCCGCTCTCGCCTGACAGAAACAGCCCCCAGTAGACGAATATGGCTAACAGGAAATTAGCCGCGGGACCAGCGGCGACCACTGCTATGCGCTTTGAGACCGGTTTTCGGTTAAATGCCTGCTCCAACTCGTCGGAATCAACTTCACCTTCCCGCTCATCGAGCATTTTCACGTAGCCGCCCAGCGGTATCGCAGCAATACAGTATTCAGTATCGAGCTTATCGCGCCAGGTGTACAACGCCGGCCCAAAGCCGATCGAAAATCGGAGAACCTTAACGCCACAGCGACGGGCCACCCAGAAATGGCCGTATTCGTGTACGGCAACCAAGACGGCCAATGTGGCCAATAAAACACCAATTGTATACAGCAGGTCCATCAGGCACGCCCTATCATGTGTCTGCTGCTGGCCAGGTTTGCCACCTGCTCCAGCGCTATCTGCCTGGCTTCCATGTCTGCAGATTCGACCACAGCCAGAGAGGTCGGTTCCTGCGTCGCCACTAAGCCAAGCGTTTGTTCAATAATTTTCGGTATCGCGGTAAAGCCAATGTCCCCCTGCAAAAAGGCCGCCACAGCCACCTCGTTAGCCGCGTTACATATTGCCATGCCCGTGCCCCCCACTGCCACCGACTCCCTGGCCAGTCTCAGACAGGGAAAGCGCTGCTCATCTGGCGCTTCAAAGTCCAATCTGGCTGTGGCAATCAAGTCAAGTGACGCAACACCAGAGGCTAAGCGTTCGGGCCATCCCAAGCCGTAAGCGATGGGCGTACGCATATCAGGATTACCCATTTGCGCCAGTACGGAACCGTCCCGGTATTGCACCATAGAATGAATAATGCTTTGAGGATGGATGACAACCTCAACTAGCTCGGGGCGCAATTCGAACAGCCAACAAGCTTCGATTAACTCTAAACCCTTGTTCATCATGCTCGCTGAATCGACCGAGATTTTACGTCCCATGGACCAATTGGGATGCGCACAGGCCTGATCTGGCGTAGCGGCCTCCATTTGCTCCAGAGTCCAGCGCCGGAAAGGCCCTCCAGAGGCGGTTAGCAGCACTTTCTCCACGCCCCGGAGTGTCGGCTTTGCGCTGTTAGTCGCCAGCGGCATGCACTGAAAGATCGCATTGTGTTCACTGTCTATCGGCAGAAGGTGGGCACCCGATTCCCTCACGGCCTGCATCAGCAGGTGACCACCCATCACCAGGGCCTCCTTATTCGCCAGTAGGACAGTTTTACCCGCTTGTGCCGCCGCTAAAGTCGACGGCAAACCCGCAGCGCCTACAATGGCGGCCATCACCGTATCAACTTCTTTTGCTGTACATATGTATTCGAGGCCGGATTGACCGTGTAAAACCTCGGTCTGGCTACCTTCTGGCAAGCCACTTTGCAGAGACTGGGCAGCGTCGGCGTTCATCATCACCGCGTAACGCGGGTTGAAACGCAAACACTGCTCCAACATTGTCTCAACCGCAACGTTAGCGGCTAGCGCAAACACCTGGTATTGCCCCTGATGCCTGGAGATGACATCCAGCGTGTTCATTCCGATTGATCCAGTCGAGCCAAGCACGCTGACATATTTCTGCTTGTTCGTCATCGCTACCATCCAGCCAAAAGTAAACCCAAGGCAAAAACCGGTGCGGCACCGCAGAGGCTATCCAGACGGTCCAGCAGGCCACCGTGTCCCGGCAACAGAGCGCCACTGTCTTTGACGCCGGCCTCACGCTTAACCATGCTGACCGCCAGGTCGCCCACAACCGAGGACAGCGCGGTCATTAGAATAACGACTACAACTGCCACAACACCGACATGGGCCTGTTGCGGCGGTAGCTGCGACCACAGCAAGATCGCCAGCGCGGTGGCAGCAAACATCCCACCCCAAAAACCCTCCCAGGTTTTGTTCGGGCTAACCCGCTCGGCCAATTGATGAGTGCCCCATGCACGGCCCGAGAAATAAGCGCCGATATCGGCCGCAGCCACGGTTAACACCATAACCACAATCAGCGCCCCCCCTTGGGGAAAACTGATCAGATATATCGCAGCAAGCCAGCCGGGAGCCAAAACCAACACGCCCATGAGATTGCGCATAAATCGGGTTCGCCAAAATATTGCGCTGCCCGGGTAGCCCTTCACCCATAACAAGGCAATGGACCACCAGAGACAGGCCAAGCCTAGAATAGGCTGCACCTGCTCCCGTTCAGGCAAGCTTCCCACTTGCGAGTAATCGTAGAGCAGCGCCATGATGACAGCCATAGCCGCAACGTAAGCCGCTCTCGCTATAGGTGTCTCCCAACCACACAGCCGCGCCCATTCCCAGGCACCTAGACAGACGACGAAGCCAAATATGAGTGCAATCCAAGGCAGCGGGAGAAAAATGACCGCGGATAAAAAAAGCCCGGCCATGATGAGCGCCGTAATGACTCTTTGCCTAAGCATCAACCTCCTCCTCAGGAAGCAGCGCGGGCGAGTCTCTCAAACCAAAACGGCGCTCTCTGAGACTGTAATCCGCCAATGCTCTAGCAAACTCAGCCTCGTCGAAGTCGGGCCAGAGGGTGTTGGTGAAGTAAAGCTCGCTGTAAGCAAAATGCCACAACATAAAATTGCTGACACGGGCGTCACCGCCGGTCCGAATGCACAAATCTGGCCGC
This sequence comes from Pseudomonadota bacterium, assembly GCA_039025905.1. Taxonomy (GTDB): domain Bacteria; phylum Pseudomonadota; class Gammaproteobacteria; order Pseudomonadales; family Halieaceae; genus JARRPM01. Next base: position 27,805 of record JBCCNJ010000009.1, read on the forward strand.
GGGAGATCGCTGATCGAGACGTTTCTATCAATCAATTCGGGCGTGATATCGCGCGCGCGCAAACTGCCATCCTGAACCTTCAAAGCGAGTTTTTGTGCCGCCTGCGCGATATCCCAACGGCCTCCATAATCAACCGCGATGACAACGGTAGCGCCGGTGTTCGTCGCAGTAATCTGTTCAGATTTCAACATCAGGCGGCGCAGTCTTTCACTGAACCGCCGACGCTCGCCTATGAAGCGAAGTCGTATGCCATCTTTGTGCAGCTCTCTGACCTCACTCCGCAGATAACGCGACAGCAGCGCCAGCAAGGCCCGAACTTCTGATTGTGGACGACCCCAGTTTTCACTGCTGAAGGCAAAGAGCGTTAGAACTTCCACGCCGTGCTCGCGACAAGCACGTAAAACGCCTCGAACTGCCTCGACCCCTGCCCTATGCCCTGCGGGGCCGGGTAAACCCCTTTTTCTCGCCCAGCGATTATTGCCATCCATGATGATCGCAACATGGCGAGGGATGACTGGGGTTAGGTCTTCATCCGAGCCGGATGAATTCTCGCTGATGCCCATGCCAGCGAACAGGTCCTAGATTTCCATCAAATCGGCTTCTTTGTCTGCCAGCAGTTTCTCAATCTGGGCCACAAATGAATCCGTGAGTTTTTGTATTGCTTCCTGACCTCTGCGTTCGTCGTCCTCGCTGATTTCTTTTTCTTTTACGAGTTCCTTGAGCATACCCATGCCATCGCGGCGGGCATTGCGCACAGAAACGCGCGCCGCCTCAGCCTCTTGTTTGGCCTGTCTGGTGAAGCCCTTGCGGGTCTCCTCCGTAAGCATCGGCATAGGAATTCGAATCACACCGCCCGCTGTCGATGGATTGAGCCCCAGGTCGGATTTTAGGATCGCTTTTTCGATATCCGGAACCACAGACTTGTCCCAGGGAGTGAGTGACAGCGTGCGGGCATCCTCAACCGATATATTCGCCATCTGCGTCAACGGCGTATCTGCGCCGTAGTATTCGACGCGCACGCCATCTAGCAGGCTCGGATGAGCGCGGCCAGTGCGTATCTTATTGAAATTATGATTGAGCGCCTCCAGGCTTTTTTCCATCCTGTCACGAGCTTCACTCTTTATGTCATCAATCAATTCGTCTTCTCCTTGCGGCTGCGACCCGATAACTCGGCCGGAAGAAAGCCGCTACTGTATCAGCGTACCTTCGTCACCGCCTCTGACAATGCTGAGCAGAGCACCTGGTTTCTCCATCTCGAAAACGCGCACTGGCATTGCGTGATCGCGGCACAGACAGATCGCAGTCAGGTCCATGACCTCCAGCTTCTTGTCCAGCACCTCATCATAGCTGAGGTGATCGTAGCGGACCGCATCGGGAAATTTGATCGGATCAGCAGAATAGACACCATCCACCTTGGTGGCTTTTAGGACTAATTCAGCATCCACCTCGATTCCTCTCAGGCAAGCAGACGAATCGGTGGTGAAAAACGGGTTGCCGGTGCCTGCGGAAAAAATCACCACATCCCCATTACTAAGCGCTCTGATCGCCTTGCGTCGATCATAGTGGTCGACCACGCCGCTCATAGGAATCGCGGACATAACTTGAGTGGCAATATTGGAACGCTCCAGCGCATCGCGTAAGGCCAATGCGTTCATCACTGTCGCCAACATCCCCATATGGTCGCCCGTTACACGATCCAGACCCGCAGACTGCAGGGCAGCACCGCGAAACAAGTTACCGCCACCGACGACCAGGCCCACCTGGACACCGATACCCACCAACTGACCAATTTCGAGCGCCATCCGATCCAGTATTTTTGGATCGATGCCAAAACTTTCATCCCCGGTCAGGGCCTCGCCGCTGAGCTTCAGCAGGATGCGTTTGTACTTTCTGTCACCGACAGACTGCGGCATTGTTCTCTTCTCCTGAGCTGCGCGTATGTTACAGCAGTCCTGGCCAACACCCCATAGGATATCCATCAAAATCCTGGGGGATATGTGACGCCATCAGCAGCTAATACGATTGCCGTCGACGAAAAAAACGGGGCCTAAGCCCCGTCACGTTCTCGCTTGGATTAAGCCTAGCTATCGCCTTTCAGTTGGGCAGCTACTTCGTCGGCGAAATCAACCTTCTCGACTACGATGCCTTCACCGACCTCAAAGCGGACAAATCTTGCCACGCCAGCGTTAGCCTTGGCGACCAATTTGCCTACCGTCACATCGGGATCTTTGACGAAAGCTTGTTCAAGCAGGCTGTTCTCAGCCAAAAACTTCTTAATGCGCCCACCAATCATCTTTTCGATAATCTCCGGAGGCTTGCCCGTCTCCGCCGCCTGTGCGGTATAGATGTCTTTTTCCTTACTGATAACAGCTTCAGGCATGTCCTCTGGCGAAACTACCTGAGGATTGACGGCGGCCACATGCATAGCAACGTCCTTCGCCAGGTCGCCGTCGCCACCAGTAAGCGACACCAAAACAGCAATTCGATTGTTGCCATGGACGTAGGCTCCAACCACCCCATCGTCGGCCGATACGAGTTCCACCCGACGGACACTGATATTCTCGCCGATTTTTTGCACCAGAGCTTCCCGGGCAACCTCAAGTTCTCCAGCCATCAATTCGGCCACATCAGTCTGGCGATGGTTAAACGCGGCTTCCATTATCTGATCCACGAATGCAAGAAAGCCTGCATCACGAGCGACAAAATCCGTTTCGCTATTTACTTCAGCCACGACTGCGTAGCTGCCATCTTCCGCCACGCGGACGGCTACTACGCCATCGGCAGCGGTGCGACCCGCCTTTTTCGCCGCCTTCATTCCGCTCGACTTGCGCAGCTCCTCGATAGCAGCTTCGACGTCACCCTCACAGGCCGCCAGCGCTTTTTTACACTCCATCAAACCGAGCCCAGTGCGCTCGCGCAACTCTTTGACCAATGCTGCGGACATGGCGTTTCCTCCTAAATTTCTTTCGCAACCAGGCAAAGTAGGCCGGTGCGAACTAAGTAAAAAAACCCCAGCGCGCGAGCGCATGGGGAGTACGAAATTTCACTCAAAACCCGGATGCCAAGATGTGCATCAGGGTATTGTGGGCAAACAGCTAGCCCTCTGCGGCGGGTGCTGTCTCGGCCGACTCTGTCTTAACTTCTTCGGCTTCAGCGGCCGGCTCTTCGACCGCTGCTGCGGGCTCCTCGATTGACGCCGCTTCCTCGGCAGCAGTCCCTTCCTCGACAAACTCATCCTTGGCGACAACAGCTTCACCGGCTTCAATCTTGCCGGCTATGCAGGCATCTGCTACCGCTGTTACGTAGAGCTTGATCGCTCTAATCGCATCATCGTTGCCGGGGATAATATAGTCGACGCCATCTGGATCGCTATTCGTATCAACAATACCGATTACAGGTATGCCCAATTTGTTCGCTTCTGTAATCGCGATACGCTCATGGTCAACATCTACAACGAACAGCGCGTCCGGTAGGCCGCCCATATCTTTGATACCGCCAATGCTTCGTTCCAACTTTTCCATATCCCGCGTACGCATCAATGCTTCTTTCTTAGTCAGAGAAGCAAAGGTACCGTCAGTCATCTGCGCCTCTAGGTCTCGAAAACGCTTAATCGAAGCGCGAATAGTTTTGTAGTTAGTGAGCATGCCACCTAACCAACGATGGCTGACGTAAGGCATGCCAGCTCGTTCCGCCTGCTCTCGAATGATTTTTCCCGCTGCACGTTTAGTGCCGACGAACAAGATTTTATTCTTGTTCCCCGCCAGACGTTTCACCAGTTCCAGCGCTTCATTAAATGCCGGGACGGTGTGTTCCAGATTGATGATATGAATCTTGTTGCGGGCGCCAAAGATGTACTGGTCCATCTTCGGATTCCAGTAGCGGGTTTGGTGTCCAAAATGAGCGCCTGCCTGCAGCAGGTCTCGCATGCTTACTTGCGACATGAAAAGTTACCTTTGTTCGGGTTAGGCCTCCACATACCCCTGTCACCAAACCGGTATAACCGGCACCCTGGAACAGGTGTTGATATGTGTGCGTCGTTAAACCTCAGCGCCAGCTAGTGATAGAGCCGCTCGAGGAGGCGCGCTTTATACCACATTGATGCAGGCGATTAAAGCGATCCACTGCGGCCAACAGCGCAGTGATTACTCATTTTCGCGCCGATTGAGGTAAACTACCGGGCCCACGCCGGAGACAGTCCCGAGTAAAACTGATTTTTTAATTTAATTTCAATAGGTTACGAATGTCTGTTTCGATTAAGTCCGCCGCTGAGATCGAGAAAATGCGGGTCGCAGGGCGCTTAGCTGCCGAGGTCTTGGAGATGATCGAACCTCAGGTCCAGGTCGGGGTGACCACAGGCGAGCTCGACAGCATTTGCCACGAGCATATTACCAAGGTGCAGCAAGCTACTCCGGCGCCGCTAAATTACAACGGCTTTCCACGTTCGATTTGCACCTCAATAAACGACGTAGTCTGTCACGGTATTCCCTCAGACAGCAGAAAGCTCAAAAATGGGGATATCATCAATATTGACGTAACCGTGATCAAAGACGGCTATCACGGTGATACAAGCATTATGGTGGGCGTGGGCGATGTTGCTCCCCATGCCACGAGACTGATCAATATCACCCAGGAGTGCCTCTACAAGGCCTTAGCGCTGATCAAACCGGGCGCGACTCTGGGCGATTTGGGGTACGCAATACAAAAGCACGCCGAGAGAAACTACTATTCCGTGGTGCGCGAGTATTGCGGCCATGGCATCGGCAAGATGTTTCACGAAGAACCTCAGGTGCTGCACTATGGCCGCAAAGGGGCCGGTTTAGTGTTGGAACCCGGTATGACGTTTACCGTTGAACCCATGATAAATGCCGGTCGTCGCCAGACACGGCTGAATCAGAAAGATGGCTGGACGGTGACAACGCGCGACGGGCGTCTGTCCGCCCAATGGGAGCACACGATCGGCGTCACCGAAGACGGCTGCGAGGTATTCACACAACGCCTCAGCGAGTCCTTGCCATTTTGAACATGGCGAATCGATCAAGAGGGCTCCCGGACCCATTGCTCAGTGCTCTTGAACTGGATTCTTCTCTCAGCCAGAACGACCTGCTATCCCGCTGTAAACAGGCGATCGCGCAAGTAACAGACTATTTACATGAACAGTTTCGCGCAGGCGAAGAAACCGGCGCGCTCTTGAGAATGCGTGCGCAATTCGTTGACGCTTTGTTAGGCGCACTTTGGGACCGGCAGGAGTGGGGGCAATCGAGCTTCGCACTGCTTGCAGTGGGTGGCTATGGTAGAGGCGAACTGCATCCACACTCAGATATCGACATACTATTGCTGCTCGATAACAGCGACCATGACAAAGAGCCCGAACTTGGCGGGTTCCTCACATTGCTGTGGGACGTTGGTCTGGTGGTAGGTCACAGCGTTCGTACCGTCGCTGAATGCGCACGTAAGGCCAGTGAAGATATCACGATTTTGACCGCCCTGATGGAGGCGCGCACAATTCGAGGGGCCGAGCAGCTTTTGCAAGAGATGCAGGCGGCCATTGCACCCGAGCGCATGTGGCCCAGCCCGGATTTCTATCAGGCAAAACTGGAAGAGCAACGAACGCGCCATGCCAAGTTTGCCGATACTGAATATAACCTGGAACCCAATGTGAAGAGTTGTCCAGGTGGCTTGCGAGACTTGCAGATTATCGGCTGGCTTGCGGTCCGCCACTTCGGCGTGGAATCGCTGGCTGACATGACATCATCGGATTTCCTGAACGCAGAAGAGGCCGAAATACTGGAACGCGGTCGCGAATTCATGTGGAAGGTTCGCTATGCGCTGCACATGATTACGGATCGGGAGGAGGACCGACTGTTATTCGATCATCAGCGCGCGCTGGCTCAGTTTTGGGGCTTTGAGGACGGGGAGAGACTCGCTGTCGAGCAGTTTATGCAGGTCTATTATCGATGGGCGCTGGCGTTAAGCCAGCTCAACGAGGTTCTGATACTCAACTTTGATCAGGCAATACTGCATGCCGACCAGGCCGAGGAAATTGAAGTCATCAACGATTGCTTCCACATACGCCGGGGTTATATAGAGGCGAGAGATGAGGGCGTTTTCGCAAGAGCGCCTTCGGCACTACTGGAAGTATTCTTGCTGTGCGCCAATCTGGAAGAACCGAAAGGCATCGCCGCCCCAACGATTCGCCTGATTCGCGATCATCGTCATCTGATAGACGACGCTTTCAGAGCCAACCCGATTAATCGCGAGACGTTCCTGGGGATCCTGGCATCTCCTAACAAGATGTCGAGACAGCTGCGGCGCATGGCGCGCTTCGGCATTCTGAGTCAGTACCTGCCTGAATTCGGACGCATCGTGGGGCAAATGCAGCATGATCTATTTCACGTCTACACGGTGGACGCGCATACCCTGGAAGCGGTGAAGAATACCCGGCGTTTTCTGTACCCAGATTTTGAACAGCGTTTTCCTGTTTCCAGCCGCATAGCCCGCCGCCTTCGAAAGCCCTTGCTGCTATATATCGCAGCACTTTACCACGATATTGGTAAGGGCCGAGGAGGTGATCACTCTGAACTGGGCGCGTTGGATGCGCAGCGTTTTTGCGAAGACCACGCGCTAAATCGACGCGACAGCGAGCTGGTGGTGTGGCTGGTGAAAAACCATTTGTTGATGTCAGCCGTCTCCCAACGTAAAGACATTTCGGATCCCGAGGTCATTCAGCAGTTCGCCGAACATGTGGGCGATCAGGAGCATTTAGACTATTTATTCGTCCTCACCGTCGCCGACATCAATGCCACCAACCCAACTCTCTGGAATGCATGGCGAGGCAGCCTGTTACGCCAGCTCTATACCGAGACCCGGCGCGCCCTGGAGCGCGGCCTAGACAATCCGCTCGATAAGCAAGCCTGGATTAACCGCAGCCGCTTCGCGGCCAGCGAAATGCTTGCAAGTCGTGGCTTCACTGAGCAGGAGCTTGAGAATATCTGGCAGGAGCGAGGTGAGGACTACTTCCTGCGAGAGCGAGCGGAAGATATCGCTTGGCATACCGAATCGATTGCCAGCCACCACGATAAAGACAAGCCGCTGGTTCTTGTAAGAAACAACGCTGAATCGACCGTCGCCAACACCACGCAGATTTTTATACATGCCCGTAGCAAAGTGCAGCTTTTCTCGACTATTTGCGCGCAACTGGAGCAACTGGGTCTGAGCGTGCATGATGCGCGCATTTACAGTGCGAACGATGGTATGAGCTTAGACACCTTTTTTGTTTTGAATTCAGATGGCAGCCCTATTGAAGAGGGTGGCGCGCGTCTCAGCCAAATTAAAACGCAGCTCACTAATGCCTTGAGCAACGGCACTCACAAACCACAAATTGTGCAGCGCCGTACTCCAAGACGAATGAAATCATTCTCAGTGCCTACCCAAACTCAGATGTCTATCGATGAGATCAAGCAGGTGTCTGTGCTAGAGGTCTCGTCGCCGGATCGTCCCGGGTTGCTGGCCCGCATTGGCAAGATTTTCGTGGACTACGAGGTTGAGATACAGGCAGCGAAGATTCAAACCTTGGGGGAACGTGTGGAGGACGTTTTCTTCATCACCGATTCGAAGCAGCAGCCCATTGTTGATGAGGAGCTGGGCAAGGCTATACAGCAGGCCATCTGCCAGGAACTTGACGAACGGGCGGCGTAACTCAAAATGAATCCCACGTTGCAGATGCTGCAACCCTATCCTTTCCAGCGACTGCGGGCACTTTTTTCGGACGTTGAAGCCAACCCCGCAAAGCCCGCCATTTCGCTCTCGATTGGTGAACCGAAGCACTCACCGCCGGCGATGGTGTTAGATGCGATTGGTAACAACTTATCCGAGCTTGCCCGCTACCCCGCGACGCTGGGGCTACCAGAGCTGCGCCAGACTATTGCAAACTGGCTGCAACGGCGGTTTCGACTCAAGTCCATAGATTGGTCGCAACAGGTTCTGCCGGTGAATGGCACGCGGGAGGCCCTTTTCGCCTTTGCTCAGACGGTCGTGCGCCCAAACTCTCAGGCACTGGTCTTGAGCCCCAATCCGTTTTATCAGATCTACGAGGGTGCGGCACTACTCGCGGGCGCCGGTTTGCACTATTTGAATTGTACGGCGGAAAACGGATTTATACCTGACTTTGACAAGGTCAGCGACGACATCTGGGACCGCTGCCAACTGCTTTATCTGTGTACTCCCGGCAATCCAACCGGTGCTCTACTAACGCTGGAGCAAATGCAGCACTTGATAAAGCTATCGCGTGACCATGATTTCATCATTGCCAGCGACGAGTGTTATTCAGAAATCTACTTTGACGAGCATGCGCCGCCCCCGGGGTTATTGCAGGCTAGTGATGCCATGGGAGAAAGCGATTTTCGCAACTGTGTGGTGTTCCACAGCCTATCGAAACGCTCCAACCTACCCGGTCTTCGCTCCGGCTTCGTAGCGGGGGACGCTGACATCCTAAAGCGCTTCGCACTTTATCGAACCTATCACGGCTGCGCTATGCCGCTTCACCACCAGCTTGGCAGTATAGCCGCCTGGGAAGACGAAACTCACGTTGTGGAGAATCGAAAGCTATATCGAGAAAAATTCGCCAGCGTGCTCAAGATTCTGCAGCCTACTGTGGACGTCGCGGCTCCGGAGGCCGGTTTCTACCTTTGGCCGAGGCTGGAGAGCAGTGACACAGAATTCGCGCAAACGCTGTACGCCACGCAAAACGTTAGCGTGCTCCCAGGTAGCTTTCTCGCCAGGGAGGCAGACGGAATCAATCCCGGTGCACATCGCTTACGTCTAGCGCTGGTGGCGGAACCGGCCCTGTGCGTGGAGGCAGCCGAGCGGATTGTGAGCTGTCTAAATTCGCTGTAAATGCCTCGTTGACCTACCGATGCTAAAAGCTGAACGCGTACAGTACGTTTTGAAGCGCTTGCAGGAGCTTTATCCGGAGACTCCTGTTCCGTTGGACCACAAGGACCCTTATACCCTGCTCATAGCGGTATTGCTGAGCGCACAGTGCACAGACGAAAGAGTGAATCAGGTGACACCTGCCCTGTTCGCAATGGCAGACACTCCCCAGGACATGGCGGCTCTTAGCGTCGATCAGATCCAGAAGATTATTCGCCCGTGTGGGCTATCACCGCAGAAAGCCAAAGCCATCAGGCGGCTTAGCGAAATAATCTTACAAGAGCATGCTGGATCAGTGCCGCGAGACATGGAAGCACTGGAGGCATTGCCCGGTGTCGGACACAAAACCGCCAGTGTTGTGGTTGCTCAGGCCTTTGGGCAACCGGCATTCCCCGTGGATACGCACATCCATAGGTTGGCTCAGCGCTGGGGCTTGAGTAGCGGCAAAAACGTATCTCAGACCGAGCGCGATCTCAAGCGCTTATTCCCCAGGGAAAGCTGGAACCGGCTTCACTTACAGATCATTTTCTACGGGCGCGAGTACTGTACGGCAAGGGGTTGTGATGGACGGGATTGTGAGATGTGCAGGACGTGCTTTCCAAACCGCAAGCACCCAAAAAAGACAAGAAAGGCATAAACGACCCGCGTTGCCAAGTGACAGGATCACACGCTTCACCTAATTGTAGTCACCCCCTCAAGGTGGCCAGTGAACGCCCACGGATTGCCAACTGTTGTAAACAAGTGGCCATCAGAGCAATTCGATAAATGCGGTTACCACCATCAACCACAAAGCAATGCTGGAGAGCATATATACGGCAAACCGATGCGAGACCCGATTGTATGTGCAGTGAATCAAGCTGTGTACGATGCGCAGAATCACAAAAACCCAGGCGCAGGTCACATAGAAATCCCCCACCTGTCCAGTAACCGTCAGATAAAGACATATGGCATAAAACACCACCGGCAGTTCAAACAGATTCTTCAGGTTGTTGCCAGGGGCTGATTCGTCGCCGGGAATGAGTGCTTGAACATCCGCCGGCGTTTTGAACTCTTCAATGTCTAGCTTGTGTGCTTGCGCGTAACGAATACGCGTGACGAACATATACACCCAAACGACTAGGGTGAGCATCATCATTGCAAGCAACGGCAGCGCGAGTCCGGTGGCTACAAGGTGCATTCTTAAACCTCCTGTTATTGTTAAAACCGTGAGTGCTAAGGCACCTCTGATTTAAGAGCACGTTCTAGTCTACCTCCCCAGGCTTGCTATATCTAATCCCCTACATTTGATATGCTTTGGCGCCCGCATTGTGGAGCCGGGTCGGTGATCACACTCTTTGGGATCAAGAACTGCGATACAGTAAAAAAGGCGCGACGCTACCTAGATGAGCGCAATGTGGAATACCGCTTTCACGACTTTCGCGAAGATGGCCTGGAGCGGCACAAGGTAGCCGCCTGGCTGGGTGAACTTGGATGGGAAACCCTGATAAACAAGCGAAGCACCAGTTGGAAAGCGTTGGACATGGTCAGCCGCGACTCAATGAGTTCCGAATCAGCGCTGCCGGCCATAATGGCGCAGCCGACCCTGATCAAACGGCCGGTGCTAGATACGGGGCACGAGCGGCACATCGGATTCTCCGAACAGAGCTACGACGCAATTTTCCGCAAACTCAAGCTTTAGATCTAAGGAAACAGTCATGATTGATAGCGCATTCGCTTTTGGCCTTGGCGTGGGTACTCAAAACAGTAAAGGTGAGTGGCTGGAAGTCTTCTTTCCAGAACCTGTGCTGGCACCGACATCAGAATTGGTAGAGGCAGCATCGAAGCTGCCGTCTGGTTCAGTCCTCAACAGTGAGCAATTGCAGCTCTTCCAACAAACTTTGCGAAGCAATGGAGTCGGCGGGCAGGCCGAACTGGCTGCATCTTTGAGCAATAGCGATCGACCCATCGTCGCCGTGCTGCTGTCGGAAGACAGTCCCCCTGCAAACGTCCCGGAGGGCTATCTTAAATTGCATTTGCTTTCTCACCGACTGCTTAGACCCCACGGCGTGAACCTGCAGGGACTGTTCGGCGTATTACCTAATGTTGCATGGACTAGCGAGGGAGCAGTAGACATTGCTGAACTAGCTGAGCGTCAGTTAGCTGCTCGCTTGCGCGGAGAAGTGTTAGACGTCAGTTGCGTGGACAAATTTCCTAAAATGACTAACTACGTTGTGCCCCAAGGTGTTCGAATCGCGCATACGGCGCGGGTTCGGTTGGGAGCCTATCTTGGCGAGGGAACGACGATCATGCACGAAGGCTTTGTCAATTTTAACGCGGGCAGTGCCGGGCCGGGCATGATAGAAGGCCGCATTTCCGCTGGGGTTTTCGTGGGCGAGGGATCTGATCTAGGTGGAGGATGCTCAACCATAGGAACGCTCTCCGGCGGTGGCGACATCGTGATTTCCATCGGCAAGGAGTGCCTCATTGGCGCAAACGGTGGCGTCGGCATTCCGCTTGGAGATCGCTGCACCATAGAGGCTGGACTATTTGTAACCGCGGGCACTAAGGTCTCAATGCTGGACGCCACAGGCGAGACAGTGAGCTCTGTAAAAGCCAGAGAGCTGGCCGGACAATCTGACCTTCTATTCAGACGCAACTCAACCACAGGAACAGTCGAGTGTTTGACCAACCGCAGCGCAATTGAGCTTAATGCGGAGTTACACGCTCACAATTAATAGCAACAGCTTGAGACGTAGTTAATGGACAAGACGCTAGAACTGGCATGCGACCTGATTCGCCGACCCTCCGTCACACCTGAGGACGCGGGCTGTCAGACTCTGATGATGACTCGCCTGGGCGATCTCGGATTCGATTGTACGCCGCTGCGATTTGGTGAGGTCGATAATTTTTGGGCAGAGCGCGGGCAGTCGGGGCCCATACTGGTGTTTGCCGGACATACCGACGTTGTACCCAGCGGCCCGGAGGGGGAGTGGCTAAGCCCTCCCTTCGAACCGACCCTGCGCGATGAACACCTGTTCGGACGCGGTGCGGCCGACATGAAAGGCAGCCTTGCGGCCATGCTTATTGCCTGCGAAGAATTTGTAAACACCCATCCCAATCATCCTGGGAGAATCGGCTTTCTGATCACCTCGGACGAGGAAGGCGTGGCGACACATGGTACCGTCAAGGTCATGGAGCACCTAAATACCCAGGGTAAGACAATAGACTGGTGCCTGGTCGGAGAACCATCCAGCAGCAACAATCTGGGCGACATCATCAAGAATGGTCGACGTGGATCTCTTGGCGGCAAGCTCACTATCAATGGCATCCAGGGGCACATAGCCTACCCACATCTGGCAGACAATCCGATCCATAAAGCGCTGCCCGCCTTACAAGCGCTGGCGGATCAGGTGTGGGACGAGGGCAACGCGCACTTTCCCGCGACCTCCTTCCAAATTTCGAATATCAGCGGCGGCACTGGCGCTACCAACATGATCCCAGGTGCTTTTGAGCTGAAATTTAATTTTCGCTATTCCACGGAGGTGACGGCCGCGCAGCTACGCGAGCGCACCGAAAATATACTCAATAACCATGGCCTGGATTTTGCCATCGATTGGACCTTGAGCGGCGAACCGTTTCTAACGGCCAGCGGTGAGCTGGTGGAGGCCTGCGTGGCAAGCATAGAGGCCGAAACCGGCAGAAAGACCGAGCTATCCACCGCTGGCGGCACTTCTGATGGGCGCTTCATCGCACCCTATGGCGCTCAGGTGGTGGAGCTTGGCCCCATCAACACCACTATCCATAAGCTCAACGAGAAAGTGTTGTGCGATGATTTACCACGATTGTCCGCTATCTATCGCGGCATTATCGAACGGCTGCTATTGTCCGGCTCTTGAATCACTTAGACAACCGTCAGCTCATCAATCTGGCGCTGTAAGCTTGCCTTGACGAGTCCTGCGTTCGCATCACCTGTGATCACCACTACCTGGCCATTCCCAAGTGCGGCCAGACTTTTCGTCACCACCTTTTCTGCTGACATCCACATGTGTTCTGGAATCTTACTTTTATCGAAACCCAACTCGTCCATGCCCGCCTGAAATTCAGTATGCGTATATCCTGGGCACAGCGCTTGTACTTCAATCCCGCCGCCAGCAAGCTCTGCCTGCAGTGCCTGCGAGTAAAAATTCAGAAACGCTTTCGTGGCTCCGTAGACGGCCACACCTCTAGAGGGTAAAAATCCGCCTATAGACGCGACATTAATAATGTAACCGCCCCCCTGCTGGCGCATGTAGGGCACCGCAGCGGCACACAAGGTAATGGTGGTATCGATATGTAAAGAGACCATATCGCGCTGGCTTTGAATATCTTGATCGCTGAAGAAACCGAAAGTACTAAAACCCGCGTTGTTGACGAGGTAGTGCACTGGGCCAAGCTGGCGTAATGCTTCCAGCGTTCTGGTCACACCTTCTATCGTGGTCAAATCGGCCTCTAAGGCATGTACGTTAGTCTTAGTAGAGAGCGACTGCTGCAGCTCGGCCAGGCGCTCTTTGCGTCGGGCAACCGCGATAATGCACCCGCAACGCTCCGCAAGCTGCCTGCAATACTCCGCGCCAATCCCCGAAGAAGCGCCAGTGACCAGCGCGACGCAATTTTCCTTTGACATGTGGATCTCCAACTCCTGGCTTATCTGGATTACGCTAGCATAGCGCGACAAGCTTGTTCGCTCACTAAACTCGTTAGGGTAGGTTATCAGTTGCGGCTAAAGGCACGTTTTACGTAAACATCCAGTCGCATGATCTTGCCCGCCAGGCTATGGGATGGTGCGATATCTGCGACATCGGGAGTATGCAGTGGGCGCTTAACTACCACGCGATTGACATTCTGCGCCATGGCCCAGTGTAATAGCGCTGCCGCGCTTGGACCCTCGACGCCACTCAGTAAGGTCTGTAATGCTGCCATCTCCTTTTTGACGGCAGCGCTTTTACCACGCGGTGGGAACATGGGGTCAAGGTAGATCACCTGCGCCGCTGCTACCACTTCGGGCGCTAGAGAGGTTACATCGCCAGCAACGAGTTGCATTCGCGATGCGACATCAATCAGCCAAGCATCGTCACTTTGTCGCGCCGCGGTTAATGCGTATTCCAGCAGTGTTGCAATGATGGGCTGACTCTCACACAGGGTTACTGCGCATCCCAGGTCAGCAAGCACAAATGCATCTCTACCTAGGCCAGCGGTGGCATCTAGCACCGCCGGGCGCTCTGATCCCGTTACGCCTACGGCCTTGCCTAATAGCTCATTGTGTCCTGAGCGGCGCCTGTGGCGCATAGCCGGGCCGCCAAACTCTACAGTCACTGGCCCAGGTACGTTCAAGGCAGGCTTTTTTCGCCCGCGGCGAGGCTCGGGCTCACGCTCTTCCTGACTCGTTATGCGGACTGTTTGTTGCAGCGCTAGCGACCCATCTGACACCAGCAGCAAGAAATCATACTCTGTGCTATGGGTGCTGTTAACGGACGTTGCGGCCAGAGGCAGAGCGAGCTGCTGAGATAGCTGAAGAGCAAGAGGTACATCGGTGTCGTCACAGGGCGCTACCGCAACTGCCACAGGCAAGGAAGCGCCTGCTTAGCCTACGCTGGCCGTTTTTAATGCAGGTGTATCTACCGTCAGCAAGTCCTGCAAGCGATACCAGTTCTCTGTAATAGCATCCATGTACAGGTTTGTGCCGCCAAAAAATCGTGCGGCATAGCGGTGCATTCCACCTAGCTGTTGCTCAAGTCGCATATCGATTGTCTTGCGCATGAACGCGGGCGTCGTCTCAAGAAGATGGTCTGGCGACCTGAACACCAGATCTTCCGGAGCATCCGCCGCACGCTCACCTGCCAAACCTGCGATTTCAAATTCTCGATAGAGATGTTCTCGGCATTTGTGCAAGTAGTCTACATCAGCCATCTGGGCGATAAGATCAGCTGTTCCCAACAACGACCCAAGACAGCGTTCTCGATCGTTTTCAACTGTTAAACTTCGAGGGTCAGTGCGGTAGGTCGTGAAGTGGATGATGCGAGTACAGACACCGATCAGATTAGGCAAGCCTGCCTGGGGAAGATACTCGCGCAATAACCTCGCCCCCCGTTTGACATGAACCCGTGTGTAAGCTGCGCCATGATGATTACGCGTGTCGCCGGTCCGCCGGAGATAACCCGAATCGTGAAATAAGGCGGTAGCGATTCCCGCCAAAGCAAAGTCTGGACCCAGTGGGCCCGCCTCTTCTGGTTCACATTCGTAGCCGGCAATGAGACGCGCCATCGCGAGCGTCACGTCAAGTACATGTTGAGCGTTATGATAGGGTGCATCGCAGGCCTCAAAACCTGGAAAGTGGCCGCTGTAAAGACGCGAAAAATCGGATACGAGAACATCAATGCTGGCAAAATCATAACCCGGGTAGCGCGTTTGCAGTATCTCCAGAACTGCGACACGAACCGCATCCGCATCGCTAACATCAACGGTGTTACTGACATCCATATGGCTCGCTCGCCGTCCCTGGGACACTGTGCGTCAGTCCTCGGTCATCGCTTTAGTACTGCGCTTCTTCAGAAGATTCGCGAGATCGTCAAAAAGCTCATCCGAGTTGCGCGATTCGCTCTGTTGGCCATCTGCGCAATTGCTTTGAACACCTTCTCTCACCCGATGTGGCAGTAGGCTGTCGTCCAGGCCCAAATCGAGAGACTGACCCTCTAACTCAATGGCCACCTGTAAGTTGTATGCATGCCGCGACAAGCCGTGTTTATCAACGATTCGGAATCGGCGCGGACCGCTTTTGTCGAGCTGTTCCGTCGCCTCTGTTAAATGGCAAGAAAGCGAGTTGACGGCCTTGCCGGAAAGCTGAGCGCCATGCAATGCCGGAAGACTGCGGTTACAGGCTCCTACATAGGCAGGCGCGGAAACCATGGGCGCAATCCGGCTACTGGACGCATCATCTTCAGCAGATTTCCAGCTGGGACTCTCACAGTGGAAATCGCCTATGAGAATTTGATCAGGTTGAGCCAGATCCACCATACGAGCGAGTTCGATAGTGACGTCACCCACAATGTAGCTAAACACCGTTGGATTCACGCCCTCGGCCTGATAGAGCTCATAGTGACCGCCAATATGGTAACCCGTACGAATCACTGGCACCGTGTTGCCCTGGGAGGCAGCTCTGGCCACTGCGTTATCGGCCACGACCAGAGTCATAAAATAGAACAAATCTCTATTGGCTAGGGGCCCTAGATCTCGATTCCAGATGTAATAGCCATCGCCAGTGGTGGTTCGCGCAAAATTAATTTCTATGCCCTTGGACAACAGCTTGTTGTAAGCCGAATTCAAGGAGTAAGACAAGCTGTTAAGCTGACTGGCCTGTTCAAAAGGCGTATGCAAGGAAAACTCGACAATATCGAAAAGCAGCACCGCCCTGCTCTCGACGTAGCTCAGACCGTAACGCTTGATAAGCTGCTCTACTGCTTCGAGCACATTTTTTTCTTCTGTCAAAGCAGTGTTCAGCTTGATGAAAGTTGGCGCCACACCCAAGCGCTCACTAATACCGAACAGTTGTTCTCGCGTCTTGCGCCGCCGTCCGGAAATTAATTTGCGTACAAAGGCTTCGTTATCTTCGCCCACATATCCTGCCTCACCATCACTGGCGCAATAGTTGCCCAAAAAATAGTGCGGCACGAAAATAACCAGGAGGCCCCGTTCGTCTGCGCTCCAACACAACACAATATTTTGACCCAAGCGCCATTGCTTGCGCAGCGTCTGCTCCAAGGTCTTTAAATTACCACGTTGCACAATACTGATGGATGCGGCGGCCTCCTGACCGTCCGCGGGCTCCACCCTTTCTTTGGATTCAGCCATATCCATACTCGTTTTTATCCGTCTGAAGAGCTAGCATTATAGGGGCCCAGCTATCCATGGGCCATAGCATGATCGTTCAGGCGTGCTGAGCTGTGATCTTGTCCACACTTGATGCCGCCCACGCCGCGGCGATTCTTCATCAGCAAGGAAATAACGCCAATGACTCAATTCCCGCGATCTTGTAGCTTATTCCTGGTGACAATGCTGATCTGTGGCTGCAGTAACTACGACTTTACTGTCAATGACCGGGTCATATACACGCCAGAGCCTCTGTTCTCTGACTTTTCTGTTGCCGATAGTGCTCTGCGGGACTGCCTCCGCGAGGCCATAAATGACCAGAAAGCCACCTCCGCAAGCGATTTGTCCAGTCTAAGCTGCGTACAGGCGGGAGTGGAGTCTCTTGCGGGATTGTCGACCTTCACAGAGCTCGAAAGCGTCACACTGTCGTCAAACAATATTGTTGATATCAGCCCCTTAGGGGCACTCACGATTCTTCAGGTTGCCTACCTGGATAACAACAAAATCATCGATGCCGTGCCCCTGTATGACCTGCCCGCACTGCAGCTGGTCGATCTCACGGCCAATCCTCACCTGCTATGCCCAGACATTAGCAGCCTTTTGCGTGTGGACGATGTCAGACTGCCAGAGCACTGTCGTTAGTTGATATTACGGCGCTTACTGGGAAACCAACACAGGGTTTATTGACCGGAGTGATCTACCGCTTCTTGAGCCTGCTGCCGCTACCCCTATTGTACTGGCTGTCCTGGCCGCTGTTCTTGCTGATCTATTATCTACCGGGTTACCGAAAGAACGTGGTACGTCAGAATCTCAAGAGTGCTTTTCCTGAAAAAAATGAAGCAGAGGTTGCGCTTTTGACCAGGAAGTTCTACCAGCAGTTAGCAGACGTGGCGCTTGAGATTCTCAAAACGAGAACCATGCAGCCCGCGGACATCAAACGCCGGGTAAAGGTGGTGAATCCGACGCTGCTGGAGCAGCTATCTGAGGGGTTCACACGCTCCGTCGTGGTGCTTGCGATACATCAGGGCAACTGGGAGTGGATGCTGCACGGTGTAAAACTTGCCTTGGACATCCCTGTCGACCCCGTTTTCAAACCCCTGCGCAATCGATCTCTCAATCAGATAGCGCTGGAGATTCGCAGCCGCTTCGGCTCGCACCCCGTTGAGCTGGGAGAGGTGGGAAGAAACATCCTCCGACACCGAAGCGATTTCAGATTGTTCGCCCTGGTAGCGGATCAGGCGCCTTCGGCCGCAGAACGATATCATCGCGTCTTATTTTTACAGCGGGAAACTGCCTTCTACGTCGGGGCTGAGAGCCTGGTCAGATCAACGGCGCTGCCTGTGGTTTTCGCCCAATGCAGCCGCAGCTCGCGCGGCCACTACGCCATCCAATTCAAGACTGTTGCCATCCCGCCATATAACTCAGAGGGCTATCCGATCACGGAACGATACGCAAGCTTCGCTGAAGAGGCTATTCTAAATGAGCCCGAGAGTTGGCTTTGGACACATCGTCGCTGGAAGCAGTGACAGTCATTCGACCTGTGCTAAATCTCGGCGCTAGTACCGATTTGCGGGAGGGCATCTGCCGCTTGCAGCACGGCCAGCCAATCAAAACCTTGTCGCTGTTCAGCCCAGACGACTTTCTCCAGCGCCCCTGGCACCGTAGCAAGGGCCTTTTCTGCGAGTGCTTTCGTATTATTATTCTCGCTGATATGGGCGATCACCAAATGACCGGCAGGAGTCCCACCCAAGGCGCTCAATAGCTGTGCAGCCTGGTCATTGTTTAAATGCCCCCAATCCCCTCCTACTCTCCGCTTTAGTGCCTCGGGATAGGGCCCTGAATATAGCATTGCTGTATCGTGATTAAATTCGAGTAGCAGACTGTCGCAATCACTGAAGCTGTCGACGACGTGGGGCGTGACGTAACCCAGGTCAGTCAGTATGCCCAATTGTTGGTTTTGCCAACGCAGCACGAATTGGCAGGGCTCGGCGGCATCGTGCGGTACCGGGACGCTCTGCACCTGTATCTCACCAATCGCGAAGCTTTCTTCACTGTTGAACGCCAGCAGCTCGTGACAACCATCGCAACGACCGCTGCCGGCGGTGCCATGGGAAAGGAAGACTGGAATGGCGTACTCGCGTGATAACGCGGCAACACCTGTACAGTGATCGGAGTGTTCGTGGGTCACCAAAATAGCGTCAAGCTGTTCTGGCTGGACTGCGAGCTTAGCCAAGCGCTTGCGTGTTTCCCGAAGGGAAAACCCGCAGTCAACCATCACTATCGTGTCACCGGCAGCTACCAGTGTGGAATTGCCTTTACTCCCCGACCCCAAAGAGGCAAAGCGCATAATCGTTTACCTAAAAGCTTAATCGATATTACTTTTTAACAGCGACAGAAGTCCCTGCTCGTCCCGCTGTTCCATAGCGCGAAACTCGACGTCCTCATCCGCGGGCTCTTGCTCTATGCGTATCGCTACGTCGTTCTCATCTAAAGATTGCAAGGAGATAATGAACGACTGATCCGCCATAGGGTCGTCGTCATCAGAACCCCCAAGCCAATCAAACCAACCCGATTCTTCATCGGCATTCACTCCCAGGAACGTGACGTAGTAGTTTCCGGCACTGCGGTCCCTGTCGGTAATCGCGAAGTTGGATTCTTCTATGCCGCGGCCAACGGAGGCCCAGGCTCGGTCGTAAGGTAGGCTCAGCAGGATATACGTATCCTCGTTTGGCCCCTCTTGAATAGAGATCTTACCGACCGCGCTGATCGCCTGATCAGCTATCATCGAGACGGGGGTTGAATCAGCACTATTCGCTATAAATTGCGCGATCGCGCGCAGCATTTCGTTCTCTTGCGCAGGATCGCTGGAACTCGCGGGCCAGTTATTAACATCCCCGGCGCGACTCATTTGCAATACATGTAATTCACTGGTGCCCCTTTGCACCCCCTGATCTAGCCGGTACTGGAAACGGCTCTCCATGGGTTCGCCTTCTAAAGTTACCCATCCGGACTCAATCAGCCCTGAGCGCGCATCTTCTCTCGCCACCGGTATTTGAGATACCGATAAAAAGGCGCGAATCTGGGGCCACAGCTGTCCGGGTGCGGTACTTACCAGGGCCCAGCTCTCATCACCTAAGCTTTGAATACGAACCTGTTCATCTGCAATATTCGCCAGCAAAGGGACTGGGCGGGGAACTTCGAAGTCGCCAGCTAGTAATATCGTGTCTGTGATCGGAGGTATGGGGTAGATTTCTCCAAGAGCGGACTCATCCTCTCCCTCTGGCAAGCGCAGCGGCGGCACCTCCTCGGCACTCTTATAGTTTTGCGACTTATCCGGAAACAAGCCTTCGCGCCCAAACAAATATCCGCAGCTCGCGATAAACGGTAGTAATAGCAGTATAAGGACAGCTCTCATTGTCTTCTTCTGCGAGACCATCAAACCCCCGCTGACTGCATGGCATCATTGACTTGGCTGTGGAAAGCGACATCTAGCGTCGTAAGCGGCAGCCGGATGCCTTCCTGGATCAGTCCCCGTTGCGCAAGCGCCCACTTTACCGGTATCGGGTTGGCCTCCAGAAACAAGGCCTCATTCAGCAAAGATAGCGATGCATTGATTTCTTCAGCGCCAGCGCGATCACCCGTAAGAGCGAGCTGGCACAGTTTTGCGGCTTTTACCGGTGCGATGTTCGCTGTGACGGAGATACTGCCGCGACCACCGGCTAACATTAGCTCCATGGCAGTAGCGTCATCCCCAGAGTAAATCGCAAAGCTCGATCCACACAGAGCGATCAGCTCACGACCCCTGCCCAAATCACCTGTGGCATCTTTGATGCCAACAATATTATCAACTTCCGCCAGACTGGCTACGGTCTCATTATTCATATCAACGCAGGTGCGTCCGGGCACGTTGTAGAGGATATGGGGCAACGGGACGGCCTCGGCAATGGCAAGAAAATGCTCATAAAGGCCGCGCTGTGATGGCCTGTTGTAGTAGGGCGTTACCAGGAGTGAGGCGTCAGCACCGGCGTCTGCAGCGGCCCGGGTCAGGTCAATGGCCTCTCGGGTTGAGTTTGAACCCGTTCCCGCAATTACCGGTAATCGACCACCTAGATAGTCTACACAATGCCGAATAACCTGCAGGTGCTCGGATACGCTCAAGGTCGCGCTTTCCCCCGTCGTTCCAACAGCGCCAATAGCACAGGTTTCCGCCTCG
This sequence comes from Pseudomonadota bacterium, assembly GCA_039025905.1. Lineage (GTDB taxonomy): Bacteria > Pseudomonadota > Gammaproteobacteria > Pseudomonadales > Halieaceae > JARRPM01. The sequence continues at coordinate 48,827 of JBCCNJ010000009.1, forward strand.
ATATGCAGATCAAGCAAGCGCTCTAGCGAAGTCCAGTCCACCTCTCCATCGCCATGCATGGGGGTGACCAGAGCGACGATACTGCCGGTAATCATGCTTTATCTCCAATTGTGTACCGCGCCAGCCCTGCTTGCGGCCTGGGAAAGACCGCCATTATCCATGACCCAGACTGTAAGACAACCACATTGCCGCTACATACGGGCCAGCTGCAACGCTTTACGCTGAACGCGATTACAGTTTCAGCCTCGCCTGCCGTAGACTACAGCGCCAACCACATGAAAATACGCAGGTAGAGCCATCACAATGAAACCGTTTACGTCAGTTTTTAATACACTTTGCACTCCAGTCTGCGTCAAAACACTGTGCACCTTTTTGCTTGTGCTTGCACTACCCTGGTCAGTTGCATCAGGCGCGCAGGCCCAGGTGGAGTTGAGGATAGACGAGCTGTCACCACTGGACAGGCAATTCATGGCGCGACAAAGGGCGACTATTGAAGACTTAGCCGCTTTGAAACTGGGGCGTCGGATCAATGGCGATACCCCGAACGATCTGCAAATACTCCAGCTGTTACTGGATCGACGCATTGTACGGGCCGACCAAACACAGGAATTGCAGGCAATGGGGGTCATCATGGGTGATTTATTGGCCAGCGATCTGGACATGCAGTGGGTGGTTTACGTCGATGCCTTGGGTCGCAGTCGCGCACTACGCTACAAAGACACTGACGAGTACTTGTTTCCCATCACGATGATTTCCAGACGCATAGAGGTGGGCAACGACACCCCAATCGCCGTAATTTATGAAAATGCCTACAACATCATAGACCCCCTGCGACAGGAGTTGCCCTTTCGCTAAACCCTTCTTGCGCGGTGGTGGGCACTGCGCTAAAAAAATCTATGTTTTGGCCTTTGGCGGACGATGCCTTTACACTCCAGTCCGTACATCGAATTCAATGACTCCATGAGCAAACCTGAAGCCACACTGGAAATTGCCGAAAACGACGATCGCGACGCAATAGTGTTCCTGTCTGGTGATTGGCTCCAAGATCAACTAGCGCCCGATTTTGACGATATCGCCTCAGCATTAGGCAGAATGCCCGCCAGACTCCTACTGGACGGCTCGCAGCTGGAGCATTGGGACTCCACTTTGGTGGCATTCATGCTGCAGTGTCACGACTACTGCCACGAACACGACACCCGCTTTGATACTCGTTCACTCCCCACTGGCGCGTCAAAATTGCTGACACTCGCCACCGCCGTACCCGCCCATAAACCGCCCAAAGCCCACAAACCACGATGGCACCCAGTGCGGAGTTTCAGAGCGCTGATAAGTCGAATGGCCGGGATCATTCGCGACTCTCTAGCTTTCACCGGAGAGGTGACAATCGCACTGGGCAGGCTGCTGACGGGACGCTCTAATACTCGGTTTGAAGACTTTGGGCAGTACTGTTACCAGGCAGGTCCTAACGCACTGGGAATAATCAGTCTCACCAGTGTGCTGGTAGGCATGATCCTGGCCTATCTCGGAGCGGTACAGCTGCAGCAGTTTGGAGCAGAGATTTACGTCGCAAATCTCGTGACCATCGGGATACTGCGAGAGATGGGCGTGTTGATGACAGCGGTTGTTATGGCAGGTCGAACGGGAGCTGCTTATGCAGCCCAACTGGGTACGATGCAGACCAACGAGGAAATCGATGCTATTAAGACCATGGGGATCTCACCCGTTGAGTTTCTGGTCGTACCGCGCATTCTCGCTCTGATGGTGACAATGCCGCTACTCACTCTTTACGCAAACCTGCTGGGTATAGTTGGGGGTGGTATCGTTGCGGGTGGTATGGGCATTACACCGCTGCAATACTTCAGTCAGACTGAACAGGCGCTCGCGCTTAATCACCTCGCCGTCGGTTTGATAAAAAGTCTGGTGTTTGCGGTTTTGATTGCGATTGCAGGCTGCCGAGCCGGTATTAATGCGGGCAGAAGCTCCGCCGCGGTCGGACAGGCGGCAACAGAGGCGGTTGTGACCGCAGTTGTCTATCTGATCGTAGCGGACGCTGCACTCAATATTATGTTTCAGGTGTCTTTGGTTTGAAGTCGACTACACTGCAAGATGCTCATATCAGCGTGCAGGACCTGACGATGGCCTATGGCTCATTCGTTATCCAGAAGAAGTTGACCTTCGATATAGCACGCGGCGATATTTTCATCATTATGGGTGGCAGCGGCTGTGGCAAAAGCACGCTATTGCGCCACATGCTAGGTCTTATTCCCCCTTCCCGTGGCGATATTTTGTACAACGGCGAGAGTTTTAGTCAGGCCACCGCTGAGCGCCAAGATGCGATGCGCAGACGTTGGGGCATCAGCTACCAGACGGGCGGTATGTTCAGCGCAATGACGCTCGCCGAAAATATCGCGCTCCCGCTGCAGCTCTACACTGAATACTCCAAATCGGACATCGAAGACATCGTGGCCTATAAATTGGCTTTAGTGGGCTTGGCCGGATACCAAAAGTACTATCCCTCGGAAATCAGCGGCGGTATGCGCAAACGCGCAGCCCTTGCCAGAGCGATCGCGCTGGATCCAGAGATTTTATTTTTCGATGAGCCCTCAGCCGGACTTGATCCTATAAGCTCGCGTTTGCTAGACGATCTGATTCTCGAGCTAAAGACGTCAACAGGGGCGACGGTTGTCATGGTGACGCATGAACTAGCGAGTATTTTTGCCATTGGCACCCGCGCCGTATACCTGGACGCCGCCACTCGGACCATGATTGACTATGGCGATCCGACCTACCTCCGGGATTACAGCGAACAGCTCGTTGTCAAAGAGTTTCTGACTCGCAGTGCGAAGCATAAATTCACAACGGAGCAATCCACAGAGGCAAGCCAATGAGCGAACAACCCCGCACTGTTGCTATAGGCGCCTTCGTTATGGGCGCTATCCTAATCGGTGTGACCATTGTGATTTTCACTCTGGGCTCCGGCTTCGGCGCTAAGCGGGAGAAGGCCGTAATGGTATTCGATGGCTCCGTGAAGGGCTTGGTTATCGGCGCACCAGTCACCCTTCGAGGTGTGCAAATCGGTCAGGTAACCAAGCTCGAACTGATGCTCGATGCCGATGCGATCGAACTGATTATGGTGGTTGAAGCAGAAATCAGTGAAAGCAACATCCGTCGACTCGGCAACAATCCTGAAACCGTAGCGGATGAGCTCATCGCCAGGGGCTTGCGTGCGCAGTTGAGAACGCAAAGCTTGCTGACAGGTCTATTGTACGTGCAACTCGATTTTCACCCGGACAAGCCGCCGGTGTTTGTCGATTTACAGACAGAACATTTGCAAATTCCCACGATTCCCACCGAATTGGAAATGCTTACTCAGAAGCTGGAAGAAATTGACCTGTCCAAACTTGCGGAACGCGTGGAGAGCATCGTCACCGATTTGGAGCACTTTTTGGCGGACGAAGATTTTCAGGCCATGCCAGCCAACCTACAGTCGACCCTAGACTCAGTCACAGCGCTGACTGACGAGCTTCGTGTCCAGGTGACTGTCGCAGGTCCAAAGGTTGAGGGATTACTCGACGAGGCAAATGAGACCTTTGCAGAGGCGAATCAAGAATTACCTGTACTCTACGGGTTGGTGAACAAGAATCTGCAGGCAATGGATGGCGCCATTGAGAGTTTTCAACTGGTGATGTCTGACGTCGACAATGTCTTGGGTCCGGAATCGATTACAACCTATCAACTAAACGAAGCTTTGAGGGAGTTAGCGCTGGCGAGCCGTGCCATGCGGGAGCTGGCCAACACGCTGAGCGCACAGCCAGAGTCCTTGCTGCGAGGTAAACGGGAGAGCACACCATGACATATCGCTTCATCCTCTTGCTAATAAGCGCCACTGTCGTCTTACATTTGAATGCCTGCGGCAGTTCCCCCCCCAGCCACTATTATCGACTAACAGCAGCGGGTGGCACGGTTGGTAGCCAACAGCAGCCGGAGATTGGTGTGGGCCCCGTGGAAATCCCACAGTTTCTTCAGCGTGACGCTATTGTCTATTCGACTGGCGGCAACCAACTGGAAATCGCAGGTACCGAACTCTGGGCGGAACCTCTTGCGGATGGCGCCGAACGCGTTCTTGGTCTTAATCTGGCAAGTCTACTGAACACACAGAGTGTTACCTTTTTCCCATGGAATACCAGAAATCCACCCGACATTGGGATCAAGGTGCGCATTCTGGACCTGGACGCCGACCCAACCGCCGCCGTTCTTTCTGCTGAGTGGCTGGTTTATCATCCTGAGGACGGTACGGTGATTGATCGCCAAATCAGCACACTGACTCACTCGCTGTCGGGCACCACGCTGTCCGCGTCTGCTCTTCCCGACGCATACAGCGCTTTACTGTTTGCACTTGCAGAAAAAATCGCCAATGCGATAAATCAGCGGCCTATGAGAACGCCTAATTCCGAGGACGCGCTGCCGTCATCTTAAGTTACTGTAGTGCCTCCCAGCAGGTGCACTTGATCGGACTTGGCCGTCACCATCGAAAGATCTTTATTGCGGGCATTGCCGATTGCCTCGGGTAGCGCTTTCAATATCAAAGGATATTTAAGCTCATCCCGAAACAGTGGATCTTCGGAATCAATGAGCTGATTCCCATCCAACCATCGTTCACACTCCCGCAATGTCAACATAACTGGCATCCGATGATGCCAGGGTGCGAAATCGGCCGCGGCGGCCGTTGTCACCAGCGTGCATGAGAGCAAGGTAGTATCATCCCGCGACCAGACATCCCAGAGCGCAGCGATTGCCAGCGCACTCTCCTCATTGCTGATCAACCAGGGCTGTTTGCTGTTACCTTCTTTACGCCATTCGATGAAGCCGCTCATGGGTACGACACCGCGCTGAGATTTAAAGGGATGTCGAAACGCCCGGCTCGTGCTTAAGCTTTCTGAGCGGGCGTTAAACATCGCGTACTTCTGATCTACCGCCCGCGCCCAGGATGGTGTTAGCCACCAACGGGCCGTTTCCAGCGTGCGTTCCGTACCCCGATCGCGCAATAGCTGCACGTCTTCAGTCGGCGCTACATTCGCCGCGCTGGGCAGCGTTAGATCGATTCCGAGATCTTTGAGCAGCGCTCTCAAACCCGGATTATCGATCACATTGAATCGACCACACATAGTCTCCGCCTCTCAGTTTGGTGCTGCACAAAGTGGATCACACTGTCCCAGTCCCCAAGGGTGAGCGACAACAAGTCTGCCATAGTAAACCCCTCCAGGCTCACAATCGCTGTAAGCGTTCTCATAGATAGGATATCTTGCACGCCGGTAGTAATCTGAGCGTCCGTGAAGACGCGAGACCACCATGCGCTACAAGCCTCTCTCGCCGGCCATTGAAGGCTGGTACACAATGGATGACAACCCCAACCTGATTGGGAGTCAGTGCACCGCCTGCAACACTTATTTCTTCCCCGCGCAATACGATTACTGTAGAAATCCGCGCTGTGACAGCACTGAGTTTCGAACGCGTGAACTGAGCAGAACAGGGTTACTTTGGAGCTATACCAACGCCTGTTACAAGCCGCCAGCTCCCTATGTGTCAGCGGAGCCATTTGAGCCTTTCACAATCGCGGGGGTACAGCTAGAGAAGGAACAAATGGTGATATTGGGTCAAGTGATAAAGGGCGTCACGGTGGATCAGCTACGCGTTGGCATGCCGATGGAGCTTGCATTGGAAACGCTGCATGAGACCGAGAACGAATGCAAAGTCACCTGGAAATGGCGCCCCAAGACCGCCGATCAGGGGGAATAAGACATGTCTGATGACGTCGTTGTTATCGGCGCCGGTATGCACCCATGGGGCAAGTGGGGCCACAACTTCGTGCAATACGGGCTGGCGGCGGCCCGCGAGGCATTAGCAGACGCCGACGTTCCCTGGGAGCACGTTCGCTTTGTATCGGGCGGCGCTACCGTGCGCTGTGGTTATCCGGGCTATGTCGCGGGCGCGACATTTGCTCAAGCCCTGGGCTGGCAGGGGGCGGAAGTAAATACATCTTACGCCGCCTGTGCATCCGGCTCGCAGGCGCTTGCCGCTGCCAGGAACAAGATTCTCGCCGGTGAGTGCGAAGTCGCGCTAGTGGTCGGCGCAGATACCACGCCAAAGGGTTTTCTTGCACCCGCGGGTGGCTACCGGCCAGAAGACCCAGACTGGGTCAGGTTTTATCTGGGCATTACCAATCCCACCTATTTCGCCCTCTACGCGCGACGACGTATCGATCTCTATGGTGATACGGTGGAAGACTTTGCCGCTGTGAAAGTCAAAAACTCACGCATGGGAGCAAAGAATCCGCGCGCACGCTATCGCAAATGCTTTACGCTTGAGGACGTCGCCGCCTCTGCAACGGTTGCAGACCCACTGCGACTCATGGACATCTGCGCCACCAGCGACGGCGGCGCAGCCCTGGTGGTGAGTAGCCTGGACTACGCCCGGCGTATCGGCAAGGCCAGTGCTCCGCGTATCGCTGCAATCTCAACGGTTACTCCGGGGTTTGCGAGCGGCACATTGGAAATGCCCGATATCGCGACGGATTCCGCCGCCGCCGCTGGGGTCGAGGCAATCAACTACCGCTCAATGATTCCGGCCAAAGCCTATGAAGAAGCGGGCATTGCACCGAAGGATGTCAGCCTGGCAGAAGTCTATGACTTGTCCACCGCTCTGGAGCTGGATTGGATTGAAGACCTGCAGCTTGCGCCGCGCGGAGAAGCTTCGCAGTGGTTGCGCGCTGGAGAAACTAGCCTGGGCGGTAGAATACCGGTGAACGTATCGGGCGGACTTGCCTGTTTCGGTGAGGCGGTTCCCGCACAAGCCATTGCACAAGTCTGCGAGTTAACCTGGCAGCTGCGCGGGGAAGCGGGGGATAGACAAGTTAAGGATGCGATGGTGGGGATTACGGCAAACCAGGGTTTGTTCGGTCACGGTAGTTCAGTGATCCTGAAAAACTGACGAAGATGCGAGTGCTTCGCTCAATCGTGCCGCTGATAATCCAGTCTGTCATCAATCATGTAGGTACGATGCCGACTACCCTTGGCATCCATGTTGACATCGTCATAGCCCGCATCACCTGCATATAGAAAACAGATGCCATTATCTAAGAACACCATACGCGGCGCATACTGCACGGCCTCTCTAGCGCGCGCATAATCGAGCGCATCGGCACAACTGGCGCAATCGGCTATGTCGACCAAACTCACAAATGTCGGTGGCATCAGCTTTAGTGCATGATCGGGGTCGGCTATCTCCGATAGCGCTTGTTTCGGGCTCACCCAGCGATGCTGTGCGATTTCCCCACCGTCGACTTCAACTTGCTGATCATCCTCCAGCGCCGCCAAAAAGAACCAGGTGGAAAACCGTCTTTTGGCTCCCTCAGGGGTCGTCCAATGAGAGAGGTAAGCCAATCTGGAGGCATCCAGCTTCAAGCCCGCCTCCTCCTCTGTTTCACGAATAGCTGCCTGCAGCGCAGCGCTGTAATCCTCGCGATCAGCTGAGTAATCAGCCTCTTCAATCTTGCCTCCCGGAAATACCCATATCCCACCCATATGATTAACAGCTTGACTGCGCTGCACCAATAGCGCCTCCAAGCCATCCGCGGTATCACGAAGTAGCACCACCGTGGCAGCGGGATGGATGGGTTGTACAGAATCGCTCAGTTCTAGCACAGCTGATAGGATTTCGTGGTTAGGGATAGAAGCGGCTAATGGAATCGACCACGCACGCTGGTTTGTCGCCAGATTCGATTTCGATGGTCACTCGCACGACAATCTGCACACCCTCACCGACTTCTTTCGCACTGATCAATTCGCCACTGCCACGAACGCGACTACCCACGGTCACTGGAGCAGGGAAGCGCACTTTTTCGCAGCCATAGTTTACACCCATAGATGTATTCTCAACCGTTAGAAACTCAGGCAAAAAAAGACTGACCAGCGAGAGGGTAAGATAACCGTGTGCGATTGGAGCGCCAAACGGACCACTAGCCGCCTTCTCGGCATCGACATGAATCCATTGATGATCGCCAGTCGCGTCAGCAAAAAGGTTGATTCGTTGCTGATCAATTTCCAGCCAGTCGCTATGACCGAGATCAGATCCAACCGCCGTGAGTAAGTCTCGAGGGTGCGAAAACGCGGTCATGCTGTGAACTGTCCTTACGATGATTACGGTTGTCGCGACTATACACGCATTGCGAGGGCCATTCATTCATTTCAATCTACTGTCATCGCCATGGGTCTGCGGTTGCAAACCTTCATCCTTCAACTATATTGAACGCTTCCACAAATCCACGAGGATTCTTCCGTGCTAGAAAATCTTGATGTTGTCTCCCTAACCGAAACCTACGTCATCCCTTGGGGCCTGCGCATTATTTTGGCACTGGTCATCTTCATTGTGGGCCGCATCGTAGTCTCGGCTATTGTCGGCTTCGCTCGCAAAATACTGACCGGCCAGGGCATGGATGAGATTCTGATCGGCTTTGTGCTCGCTATATTGCGCTGGATGCTGCTGCTATTTGTGGTCATTGCGGCGCTCAGTCAACTGGGCATCAATACCACATCACTGGTAGCCCTCATCGGTGCCGCAGGCTTGGCCATCGGCCTGTCCTTGCAAAGTTCACTGTCCAATCTTGCATCGGGGGTAATGCTAATTATCTTCAGACCCTTTACCAAAGGAGACTTCGTCGAGGCGGGGGGCGCTACAGGTGTGATCGACAATATCAGCATATTCACTACAACCATGACCACCCCTGACAACAAGGAGGTCATCGTACCCAATGGCGCGATCATTGGCGGCAATATAACCAACTACTCCGCTAGAGATACTCGCAGAGTCGACATGGTCTTTGGATGCGCTTACGACGATGACGTACGCAAAGCAAAACAGGTCCTGGAGGAAATTCTGGCGGCGGATGACCGCGTACTAAAAGATCCTGAGCCTGTTGTCGCCCTGGGAGAGCTAGCGGATTCAAGCATCAACTTTTTGGTACGCCCCTGGGTCAAAGCTGAGGATTACTGGGGCGTCATGTGGGACACCACAGAAGCAGTAAAATTGCGCTTCGATGAGCAAGGCCTGTCCATCCCCTTCCCGCAAATGGACCTGCATATCGACAAAAGCGAGTAATCTATCTCGAGGGGGCTTCGCGCCCCCATGTCCTTATTTCACAAGTAATTTTTAGATTCCACAGCCCAGTCTGTGGTATAACTCTCCCCCATATCCACAGCGCCTGCGACTTCGACACAGGCGCACTCAACATCGACACGAACGCAGTGAAATCATTCGTCAGGTGGCAACTCAAGCAAAACAATTAGTTCTGGCGCTGGCTATGGTAGCCGCAGCAACGGGTATCAGCACCTTGCTCTATCTCACGCGCGACTCCGCCGAAATCAATGCTCCTAAGGAAGCCGTGGCCACGGTTGATGTAGCCGAGGTCGTCAAACAAGACGTTCGCATCGAAATACAGGCCCAGGGCACAGTGAGCCCGGTCAAGGAGACCACGCTGTTGGCCCAGGTCCAAGGCGCAATTATCGAGACGGCGGAGGAGTTCCACGCAGGGGGTTTCGTCGCCCAAGATACTGTTCTACTTCGCATTGACCCTCGCGATTATGAGTCGCGCATGTTGCGCGCAAAGGCCAATTTAGAATCGGCCGAAAGCGCGCTAGTACAGGAGAAAGGCCGGGCCCAGGTGGCATTGCGCGAGTGGGAAAAACTACCCAAGAACAGTCAGCGCAGCGACGAGGCGCGGGATCTCTACTTGCGCAAACCGCAGCTGGAGGAGGCACAGGCCAATCTATCGGCAGCGCAGGCCGACTTAAATACCGCGCAGAACGACCTTGAACGCACCGTTATTCGCGCACCATATGACGCTTTGATCAAGGCAAAACATACCGATCTGGGCCAGTTCGTCGGAACCGGCAGCCCACTCGTTGAACTCTTCTCTATCGAAATGGCTGAAGTCCGATTGCCAATTCCACAAAGCAGACTTGAATACCTTGAACTACCCGGTCTCGAGGGCTATGAAAACGGCTCTTCCATCGACTTGTACACTGCGGTTGGCGGCAATGTTAAACACTGGTCGGCACAACTACATCGCACCGAAGGCGTATTCGATGAGCGCTCACGGGTACTCTACACCGTCGCCCGAATCGAAGATCCATATGGTCTAAAAAGCCAAGACCAACTGCCTTTGCGCGTAGGCACTTTCGTCAATGCGAACATCGCCGGTCGTGAAATAAAGGATGTGGTCGTGTTGCCGCGTTACATACTGCGCGCGGGTAATTTCGTTTGGGTCATTGACGACACCAATCACCTTAGAAACCGCAAAGTCACAACGCTGCGCACCGGCGGTGACCAAATTTTCGTGAGCGCGGGTCTGGATGAGGGCGAACTGGTGTCTTTGACCAGTCTGGACGCATCATTTGCCGGAGTGAAGACCGATATTATCTCTCGCACCCCTAGCGATCAGCTCTTTGACCCTCAAGGGCAGCCGCAGGAAGCTCCCAGTGAGCGAATAGGCAGTGGGACGGCCGCGGCGCAGCAGGACAGCGATACAGCGGGCGGCGAGTGAGTCCACAGCACCCCAAGGGCATCATCGCCTGGTTTGCCTATAACCCGGTTGCAGCCAATCTCTTGATGCTATTCATTATCGTCGTTGGTCTCGGCGCTGCCTTCACGATTCAACGGGCGATGTTTCCAGCTATTGAAATTGAAGCCATCTACATATCCGCACCGTATCCAGGAGCCGCGCCGGAAGAAGTCGAACAGGGGGTCGTGCTCAAAATCGAAGAGGCCATCAACGATCTCGATGGCATCAAGCGCATCGAATCCGATGCACTGGAATCCTTCGGCCAGCTTTTTATTCAACCGGCCGATGGCATTGATCTGACAAAGCTGATGAGCGAGGTACAGAACCGGATCAATGCGATTTCGCGTTTGCCCGATGGTGCTGAGGAACCCATTGTAAGACAGCCAGAGCTGCTGTTTGCGACCCTCACCCTCCAGCTTTCCGGCAATCTCGACGAGCGCGCTATGAAGGCCCTCGCAGACGAAATCCGTACAGAATTACTCAGTCTGCCGGAAGTTTCCTCTGCCACAGTCGTGGGCGCTCGCGACTACGAGATCGGCATAGAGATTTCCGAACCGCTGCTGCGCGAATACCACCTCACGCTGGAGGACGTCGCTCGCATAATTTCCGCCTCTTCTCTGGATGTCCCGGCGGGCTCGGTACAGACACGCAATGGCGATATCATGTTGCGCACCCTGGGTCAGGCCTATGTTCAACAGGATTTTGAAAACATCGTGCTCAAAACCTGGCCCGACGGCACTCGGCTGTTGCTGGGCGAGATCGCGACAATCAACGACGGTTTCGAAGACGGTCAGGGCTTTACCCTGTTCGACGGTGAATATTCGCTTGGCATTAATGTCTTTGCTATGGGTGATCAAGACGTCATCGATACCGCAGCGGCCGCCCGCGAATACATGCACAACAAGCGCATTGAACTCCCCGAGGGCGTGAAGTTAGAAGCCTGGTCGGACATCACCTATTACCTCGAGGGTAGGCTGTGGATGATGGTAAAAAACCTGGGGATTGGGGCCCTGCTCGTGCTCATCGTATTGGCCCTGTTTCTTGAGATTAAGCTCGCCTTCTGGGTAATGGTGGGTATTCCGGTTTGTTTTCTCGGCACGATGGCCGTTATCAGTACACCATGGGTAGACGCCAGTCTTAACATGATGAGTCTGTTTGGTTTCATCATCGCGCTTGGGATCATCGTAGACGACGCAATTGTTATGGGGGAAAGCGCTTACGCCGAGCAGGAGAAGTATGGTCACTCAGCCCAAAGCGTTGTCTCGGGCGTATATCGCGTCGCGACACCGGCAACCTTCGGCGTGCTCACCACCATGGTCGCCTTTGCACCAACGCTGTTTGTGCAGGGCGTTTTCAGTGCGTTGCCGGAAGCCTGCGGACTGGTCGTGGTGTTGTGCCTGCTGTTCTCTTTGATTGAATCAAAATGGATACTGCCAGCGCATTTGGCGCACAGCAAACCTGCTCGTAACCCTGCCTTACTTGCCATAAATCGGATTCAACAGCGTTGCAACAACTCCCTACGCGAGTTCGTGCAAAATCGCTTTGCGCCCTTTATGCGCTTCTGCGCCCTCAATCGCTATGCGACTTTGGCCTTTTTCTTGTCCTTGCTCATCCTCAGTGGAGGACTTCTGGCGGGAGGCCAGGTGCGTACTATTCTGGCGCCGGAAGCAAGAGGCGAGTTTCTCAGAGCCGAGATTCGTATGTCCCATGGCACACCGCTAGAGCGCACTAAACAAGCGCTCAATCAAGTCATGAATGCAATTTACCAAGTCGAAACAGACTATCAAAAGCGGAGCGGCACCGACGAAGAATTGCTTGCTCATGTCGCCGCATACGCCTCGGATCAAATCAACGGCACGGTATGGATTGAGCTAACCAAGGAGGATCAACGCAGCATATCAACCGTTGAAGTGGAGCAACTTTGGCGAGACCAGGTAGGCACGGTACATGGCGCGGAGGTGCTCGCAATCAGTATCGATGACGATACTGGTTGGGGGCCAGCAATCTCGTTCGACTTGATGCACAACAATTTTGATACCTTACAAATGGCATCTGCGGAGCTTGAGCAAGCACTGCGCCAGTACGCTGGCGTGTACGATGTACGCAACGGCGCAGGTGACACAGCGGACGAGTTTCATCTCGATATCCTACCTGAGGCCGAATCACTTGGGCTCACACGCCTGTCCCTAGGTACGCAGGTACGTCACGCTTTCTACGGGGCTGAAGCACAACGGGTGCAGCGTGGGCCCGATGAAATCAAGGTCATGGTGCGCTACCCCAAGGCCGATAGAGAGCTGACCAGTACCTTGAGCAATATGTATATTCGCACTCCAGAGGGTGACGAGGTGCCCTTCGATACCGTTGCCAATTTGAGCGTGACTCAGGGCCTGCTAAAAGCCACGCGAATCAATTTTCAGCGTGCATCCGAGGTCACTGCTGAAGCAGATACTAACCTGGTGCAACCGTCTATGATCACGGATGACATTGAGCAAAATGTCATACCCGCGCTGATAGATAAATATCCAGGCCTACGCTATGGCGTCTCGGGTATAGCGGATGAAGAGAGAAAGCTGGGCGTCAGCCTGATGGTGGGGTTTGCACTGGCACTTTTGGGAATCTATGCATTACTGGCCATACCAACACGCTCATACTTGCAGCCACTGATCATCATGGGCGTCATCCCCTTTGGTGTGATAGGGGCAATCGCCGGTCATTGGCTCACGGGTTACGCCTTTAGCATGATGTCCGTCATCGGCGTGATTGCACTCAGCGGCGTGGTGGTTAACGACTCCCTACTACTGGTGGACTACACCAACAAGGCGGTTGAGCGCGGCATGGATAGATTTACCGCAGTCAGCGAGGCAACCACACGCCGCTTTCGCGCGATTATGCTGACCTCCATCACAACGTTCATGGGTTTGGCACCCATGCTATTAGAGCGAGCGGTGCAGGCGCAGGACATGGTGCCAATGGCCATTTCACTCGCCTTTGGCATCGTATTTGCGACCGTGATTACGCTGCTGTTATTACCCTGCCTGTACCTGATGCTAGACGATTTACAGCATTGGTGGAATCGAGATGCAACAGACAGCGACAGTGATGCAGACGGCTTGCGACCAGCGACTAACGAATGAGGCCGCAATCAAAACATCTGAAATAGAGATGCCTTGGGTCGTTTAGATTGCTCAACTCGGCGGCAGCATCTGCGACCGGGGCGATGAGTACGGCCATCGATGCCCCCCACGCTGAGCCGGACCAGATATCCGATGTACTAACGCGCTCCGCCAGCGTTTGTAGCAACAGCTCGCGCGGAGAAAGCTGCGGTTGCACATATTCGATTTTGTAATCGGTAAGATCTGCTCGCGCGGCGGCGGCATCGATTGCATCGGCTAGTGAACCGATGCCATCCAGCAGGCCATTTTCGAGTGCATCCGGGGCACTCCATACGCGACCTTCTGCCACGTCTTGAACTTCCTCAGAGGTCATGCCCCTACCCTGGGCAACTATCTCGCGGAAGCTGTCATAGGTATGGTCCACCCCCTCGAGAAGAATCTGCTCAATTATCGGACTCAGTGGGCGATCAAATCGCAATGAGCCCGCCATATCGGTTGTGCCGACACCATCGGTATACGTGCCGATGTGCTCCAACAGTTTCTCAAAGGTGGGTATCGCAGCATACACACCGATACTGCCAGTCAAGGTCGAAGGTGTTGCCCAAATCTCATCCGCGTCCGCGGCGATGTAGTAGCCACCAGACGCTGCTAACCCGCCCATAGACACCACCAGAGGAATACCTTTTGCTTGAACAAGCAGAAGCTGCTGGCGAATAACTTCCGACGCGAAGACGCTGCCACCGCCCGAATTAATCCGCAGAACGAGTGCACGCACACCTTCTTTTTCTATGGTGTCCCGGATGAGCTTAGCGAGAGAGTCGCCGCCAATGGTGCCCGCTGGCTGCACTCCATTTTTGATGTTGCCGACTGCACTGATCACCGCAACGCGATCCCCTTCCATCTGCGTAATCTGTGTCGGTCGCTGGCGACGCACGTAGCGCTCAAAAAACTGTGCCTCGTAGTAACCGTCATCATTGCTCGCACCGACCATTTCAATTAGGTATTCGTTGGTTTCATGACGATTCATCAGCATGTCGACGAGGCCCGCAGCCAATGCCATGGCCGCAACATCGCCACCTTGCTGGGCTAGGGAGCTGGCATAGTCATTGACATAGGTGTTCACGCTGCCTGGAGCTAAATCTCTTTGCGCTTCTACAGTCGCCGCGTATTGCCCCCAAAGGACATTCAGCCAGCGTTCTGTAATGGCTTTTTCTCCGGGCGACATCCCGTCTCTTAGAAAGGGCTCAGCCATGGATTTAAACTCTCCAGCGTGAAACACATGCATGCTCACGCGCAGCTTGTCCAGCGTCTCGCGGAAATAATTGCGGTAGCTGCTGAAACCTTCCAAGCCCACCGCTCCCAGCGGGTTCATGATCACCGTGTCGGCGTGACTCGCGAGCAGAAACTGGTCCTGAGTAAAGAAATCTCCCTTTGCTACTACCGGTTTGCCTGTGGCCTTAAACTCTTCCAAGACTTCGACAATTTCCTGGGTTTTACTGATGCCTACATAGGACAAATTATCAAGGTCCAAAACGATTGAATTGATCGCCGGGTCGTTTTTCGCGAACTGAATAGACTCGATGACATCACGCAGCAACACTTCCCTATCTTGAGGCGAAGAGCTTGCCGCAAGGGCGCGTAGCGGATCGACCTGAGACTTTTGATCAACAACCGTACCCGAGATGTTGAGCAACAGCGCTGCCTTCTCTGGAATCGCCTCCTCGGGACCGCCCAGGTAGACAAAGTAGATAATCAAAATCAGTAGGATGAATAGAATATTGGACAGGGCCAGTCGGAACCAGGTAATGCCGCTCCATATGGCGGAAAATATCCGACGGATAATTGACGGTTTACTCATACACTACTCTCCCGACTGCATTTGACTAGCTCCTTGCAGGCGTAGTTCCCTGCCTCGCCATCGGACGTACATCATCGCTGCGCAAAAAAGGGTCACCACTGCAATCATGCCGGTTATGGCCAAGGGGCTATTCGGCACGACAAAAAGGCGCTCAACCAACGCAATAAAATACAACAGGCTGACAAAGCACAGCCAGATAAAACTGCGCAAATTGTCCTTTAGCATTCCCGGCACAAAAATCAGTAAAGGCACCAGTTTCCCGGCCCAAATTATCCAGGGCATAGCCAACTGCCAGGCATCGATCAGTTGCTGCAAGAACAGTAATAACCACGCACCCCAGCATAAGGCGAGCATCAATGCGGTGTTGGAGGCCCGCTTCATGCTTTCATTCCTGCAGCAATACGGCCGACTCTGGCGCCCAAAGCGCGGCACAGTCCGGCCTCTATCTCGTCCAAATCTCGACCGTTATCTGCACCGGCCCAATGCGAAGCACCATAGGGTGTGCCCCCTGCTTGCGTAGACATCAGTCCCGCTTCGCTGTACGGCAGCCCCGCAATTAGCATGCCGTGATGCAGCAAGGGCAACATCATGCTGAGCAGGGTTGTTTCCTGACCGCCGTGTAGACTTGAGGTCGATGTAAACGCGCCGGCGGGCTTATCGACCATCGCACCACTGAGCCACAGCGAAGAGGTTGAATCGAGGAAGTATTTGAGCGGCGCGGCCATATTGCCGAATCGGGTAGGACTGCCTATGATCAGGCCAGTACATTCGCGCAAGTCATTTAGTTCACAATACAGCGGCCCACTGTCGGGAATTTCATCGGTGACCGCGCGCTCAGTCTCTGCTGATACAGCGGGCACAGTACGCAACCTGGCGTCCAACCCGGGCACGGTTTGCACGCCGCGAGCGACTTGCTCTGCCATTTTTTCAGTAGCGCTATGTCGAGAGTAATACAAGACCAAAACGAAGGGCTGCTGCATCAGTCGATCAGATCCAGCACGTTCTCTGGCGGTCGGCCCAAAACGGCGCGCTTATCCCGAACCACTATAGGGCGTTCAATCAGTTTCGGAAATGTGGTCATCGCTTTGACGATATCGTCTTCGCTGGATTCTTTACTCAGGCCCGCCGCTTTATAGTCCGCTTCACCTCGCCTCACTAGCTGAGCCGCACTAATACCCAGCTTACTCAACAGCGTCTTTAACGTCCTAGCGCTGGGCGGAGACTCCATATAGAGCTCTACACCGGGTGCAATGCCATGCTCTTCGAGGATCGCCAACGTCTGACGTGACTTTGAGCAGCGGGGGTTGTGATAGATCGTGAATTCGCTCATGAGGGAAGTCCTAATATGTTGCTGTCGGTTCCACCGCATCGAGTGTTATACGTTCAAATACCATCTCGCGACAGGACCCAGATTATAACAGAGTGGTCGGCAGCGGACGTGGCGGCACTACTGAGGTATCCCGTGACAGCGAGCATAGCGCGTCGTGCAGTGAACGAAACGTTCATGCGATAATGCGCGACATGGAGCTTGAAGCATTTAGACCAAGAGAGCTTTGGCGGCGCGCGACTTACGTATTCTCTCGCTTCACTGCTGATCGCTGCTCGGAAAATTCAGCCGCGCTCACCTACATGAGCTTGTTCGCGCTGGTACCGCTGCTCACGGTTGTCTATACCATGGCCTCAGCCATACCCACGTTCCAGGGACTGGAGGTCAGGTTTGAAACCTTCATGTTTGAAAACCTGATGCCGGATGCGAACTCCGAAATACGCGATTACCTGGACGATTTTTCGAGACAGGCCAAGAACTTGACCGGGCCGGGAATTATATTTCTGGTCATCACAGCCGTGTTGATGCTGCGCAACGTGGAGAGAGCTCTCAATCAGATATGGCGAGCAAATGCCAATCGAAGCGCGGTATCGAGTTTTCTACTCTACTGGGCCGTACTCAGCCTTGCGCCCATCACTTTCGGAGTCGCTTTGGGACTAAGCACCTATTTGTCCTCATTCGCTCACACCTTGGAAGATTACGATCTGATCGGCGCGCAAGCGTTTTTATTGAAAGTCGCACCGCTGCTATTGAGCACTGCGGGCTTTGCCCTAATCTATGTTGCGGTCCCCAACTGTCGCGTGCCATTTAAACACTGTTTGGTCGGGGGTTTCATAGCGGCGGTTGCTTTCCATGTTGCCAGATCGGTATTTACCGACCTGGTAGTGGGATCAAGCTACACCTTTATTTATGGAGCATTTGCCGCTGTTCCGCTGTTTCTGCTATGGATCTATTTGTCATGGAATATCGTATTGATGGGAGGGATTCTGGTTCACAGCCTATCTGCCTACCAGAGTGAAGAGCAGGCCAATACGCCGCTGGTTCTAAAAGCCCTCGA
>JBCCNJ010000010.1:0-64381 GCA_039025905.1 Pseudomonadota bacterium
ACGTTACTCGGCTCTCTACACTAAGGGGAATTACATGCGTAAGGTATTCGTGATCTGTGTTGCGCTTTTGCTTTGTGGATGCGCCCATCCAAATTTTTCGCTGGTTGCGGGCGATTATGGCTGGGTCCAAGAGGGAGAAGGTGGGAGTGAGTATTACTCTAGTAGCATCTATAGGATTAACCACTCCACAGGTGAGACATATGTTATGCAATCCACCGGAAAAGGTTTTAAATGGGTTCCTATTCAAGAACATGACCAGCCTACTTCAGAGTGACGTATAACAAGCGCGGGCGTTAGGCGACTCGCGACAGAGCATTGGTAGTAGATCGTGATTCATGCGCAGACAGATGTGAGTTTCTTTAGTGGTGCGCTGAATTATTTCAAGGGGGTGCATCTGCTAATGAATTCTAGTGAAGACTGTCCCGATGATGTGTTGGGCTTTTTGGTATCTCACTGCTTGGAGCTTTTCCTGAAGGCTTTTCTTCTAAACAAAGGTTTGAGCGCAAAGGACATAACACATATTGGGCACGATTTAGTTTTGGCTTGGCAGAGATGTTATGACCGTGGTCTGCCGGTTTCTGCTCAGCCTCAACAATGGTGTTGAAATCTCAGTGCAGCTCTCAACAGACCCTTTTACTTCAGATAAAGTAGAACTAATACGGCTTTGGTAACGCAATCTAGTGACGAGATGTACCAACGACTCGAACATGTTCTAGATTTGGTCGGGAGCGACCATGCGCTCGTACATTGGCTTGAGTTTTGGATGACAATGAATCGCAAAAAGCATCGAGAATACCGCTAGAACCTCGGATGACTGGCTTCTCTGGCAATCTGATCTTCTACCCACCCGCCCAAGGGTTCTTTCGACGATGTTACTTTGGCCGATTGTACCGAGCTTTGATGTCATGAGCTCACTTGTTACCACTCCAACAATAGACCTCTGAAAACTCCCAGTACGAGCAATCTCGGCGTATAGATGCAAAGTGCTTGCATGATCCGGTAACGGAGGTTATCAAGTGCCTGTTGTATATGCCATTTGGATGGTTTGGCGACACGCTACGTGCCAATTCTGATTAAAAGAGCGGAGTAAACGATGGCCGTTGCATTGCCTGACGTCCCTAGAAACACGAGTTATGGAGACAATGATGAGATCACTACCGATATTGCCGCTTGCTGCGATGTTGTTGTTACCACTGGAAAGCCTTAAGGCAGACGAAGATCGATGGGAGCCACCGGGTCCTTACCAGGTTGCTGCCGAAGCCGCTGAAGAAGCCCCCGAATTCGAGGGCGAAACAGAGGACAGTGACCTGGGGTTTGGCCCCGAGGGGCCGGATCTTGATATCGAAGGCGCCGCCACGGAGGAAGATACCCCTGAAGTGGATATCAATGGCTTCGGACGCAATGGAAGATAGCCGCTTTAGCCCCTTATGACACTTATGGCACTGGGGTTTGTCCCTGCGATGCTGGTTTGTTTCATTTGTCTTTCACGCAGGAACTAAGCTGCTTGCTTGCACCGTTGTTATTCGCTCTTTTTTGGTGCATCCATATCTATCGCATCGATACATGAAAGACAGGCAATTAAGGTATACAGTTAACGCATGCTGGCAGTCGGTTTTCTCTGGTCTCCGGGCGCACATCTTGTGTCTGCTGCTGGCGGCGTTGGGTGAAAGGAAAGTCCTGGTTTTCACTTGAGCGTTAAATCCACAGGGCAATATGTAAGAAAGGACTTGAAATGAACACGTTGACGAAAACCTTCTTGGTGCTGGCAACCACCCTCGCCTTTTACTCTCCCCTCGCCAACAGCCACTGTCAGATTCCGTGTGGCATCTATGACGATAATGCGCGCGTCAAGGCGATGCTGGAAGACGTTGCAACAACGAGAAAGGCGGTCACCTCCATCGCCGAACTTTCGGGCAAATCAGACCCAGAATCCAACAATCAGTTAGTTCGCTGGATCATGAACAAAGAGACCCACGCTCAGTTAATCATCTCTACGATTAGCGATTACTTTCTAACGCAGCGCGTAAAAGCAGATCAAAAAGACTATGTGGAAAGGCTGAAAAAACATCACGCTGTGATCGTAGCAGCCATGAAAGTCAAACAAAACGCGTCGATGGAATACGTCAATACTCTGGAGGTGAGTGTAGAAGCACTGCTGCCGTACTATCCGGAGCATAAGCACGAGTCTTAGTAAAAACGGTCAACGTATGCAGTAAGCACCTCGCCGAGCGGGGTGCCCCAATTTGCTAAGGGCCTCATGTCAGTCATAAACCTAGCGCGAGAGCACGCGTCGACTGATACTGTTTTTCAGCTCCGAAGCAGCTTAGGGAAAAACCGTTTACCCTCACCGTAGTGATGTGTGCGGCATGATCCATAATAGGAGGTAGGGCAATGGCAGCGGACTTACCCAAGCTCACAGCCTTTTTTCTACACCTGGATGAACTCAAGTCCGTCCGCAGGCGCACCTATGTCAGCGGCGGTGAGCGGCGCGAAAACTCGGCGGAGCATTCCTGGCACCTGGCAATGGCCTGCTGGTGTTTTGCAGAAACACTGAAAGACGATTTCGACGTGGACCGTCTAATTAAGCTCGCGCTGGTTCATGACATTGGTGAGATAGGCGCGGGTGATACCTTTCTCTATAGCGAGAGTCGCAAAAACGCGCATCTCATCGAGCGCCAAAGTGTAGAGAAAACGGCGGTCTTTCGAGGCAACGCTATCCCCAACTTACTCGCACTATGGGACGAGCAAGAGTACGGTGAAACAAAGGAATCGAGGCTGTTGAAGGTCATCGACCGCCTGTTACCCTTTCTGCACAATATCGAGAGCGAGGGCAAGGCCTGGCAAGAAAATGGCATTTGCAAGAGTCAGGTTCTCAAGATGCACGGATTTATTGAACACGAGCAACCCGAAGTGTGGTCGTGGTTAACCTCCAAGATCGACTTTGCGGTAGAGCGCGGCTGGTTAGATGCATCCTAATGTTTTTGGTTTCAAGAGCAGCTTCGGCACATCGGCCCTCAGATATCTCGCAAACAAGAAGCTCAAGCGTGATGGGAACTATTGCGAGAAATGAGTGATGCTCCGATAGTAATCACAGAATACGAAGACTCATGGCCTGATAAGTACGAAGAGGAGAGACAGTATTTGATCACAGTTGCTGGCCAATGGAACCATGGCGGCATCGAGCACATAGGAAGTACCGCTGTACCGGGCATGCCAGCCAAGCCAATAATCGACATCATGTTCGGTGTGGAGTCGCTAGAAACCTCCAAACCAGCGATCGAGGCTCTTACCAGTGAGGGCTACAAGTATTCGCCTTATAAAGCCAATGAAATGCACTGGTTTTGTAAGCCGTCACCAGAATTTCGAACTCATCACTTACATCTAGTACCATTTGAAAGCCCGCTGTGGAGAGAACGCATCCAGTTCCGTGATCTACTGCGATCCAATAGCGATTTAGCCAGAGAATACGCGCAACTCAAACGGGAGCTTGCTAAACGGTTCAGGCACGATCGCGAGGCGTACACAGAAAGTAAGTGGCCTTTCATACAACAGGCATTTCAAAGCGCATCATGATTTCCGGCATCAACCACATCACCTTTGCGGTTTCTGATCTCGACCGCTCGCTGGCGTTTTATCGGGATGTACTGGGCTGCGATGAAGTGTATCGTTGGAGTGGTGGCGCCTATCTGGAGGCTGGCAGTCTGTGGATTTGCCTATCCCTGGACGCCGAAGCCACGGGTAGCTCGGGTTATACCCATATCGCCTTCACAGTGTCGCCTGAGGACTTTTCGGGCGTTGCAACCAAGATCATCAAGTCCGGAGCACAGCGATGGAAAGACAATCGCAGCGAGGGCGACTCCCTTTATTTTTGCTGCCCTGATGGGCATCGCCTGGAGATTCACGTGGGTGATTTGCGCTCGAGATTACGTGCTATCAATGCCGACAACCGAGCCCGCTGCAGCTGAGTCTCGAAACATTGCGAGGCCGTCGGCCGCGAGCCACCTGCCCTACATAAACAAACAAAGGTTTTCGCCAGCCAGCTAACCACCATTAAGGCCCTGTGCAGCTAGCGCTCATTACCCTCAAAAAAGCCAAACTCAAGCAGACAGCCTGGCATGTTCTTCTCGATGCTATCCCTGCTTGTTCAGCGTCGGTTCAGCCAACCCGTGATTTAATGCCGGTGAATTCAGACGGAGTAGGCTTTTGAAAGTCGCCGACCCCCTAATCCAACCCCAAATGAAACCCAAGTCCTGGACAATGGTGAATGCGTTATGAAGCTAATTGTTGTCGTCATTACTTTTACCGTATTCGGCGGGTTTCTTCTCACATCCTGCGGCGGCTCTAATGGCACTTCCTTGAATGCGAGCGAACCCGAGATCACATCCCAGGATCGCCAGCTGGAGATCGTCGCGTTCGAAGGGATCTGCTGCGATGATCTCCCGGGGTTTGATCAGCGCAGTCAGCTCTACACATTCAATCGATTGGGCGAAACAAAGTCGCTATCACCCGAGGGCGACAGCGAGTCTGTCATCAGAAGTGCAGTTTCTCCTAACGGGGAATCCATCGCTTACGTGTACGAGACATTAGACAGCTCTAGGGGACTCAATATTCTCGATACCCGGTCCGGCGATACACTATTCACGGCTCCCTTGGCTACAGGCAGTTTCATACCGCAAATGGCTTGGCTACCCGATTCCACGGGTCTCATTCTGCTGGACCAAACGCTGCGTGATCGCATAGGGAGGATCTATCGCGCAATCTTGGATGAGCAAACCCTGATTGAGCTCGATACAAACGTACACAGTTTCGCTATTTCCCAGGCCGGCGGCCTGTTAGCCGTTATGTCTCGCACCCTTGACGATAGCCAGCCGATTCGACTCCCGGTGGCGGCTGAGTTGGCCTTGTTCAACTTGAACGACGGGAATGCGCGCATGCAACTGGATGTCACTGGAGAGGGCAGCAACGATTTTCGTTACGCTTGGTCTCCCTTCGCAGAGGAGCTCATCTACCAAATCAGAGATCTCAAGCCTGGCTACGGTTACATACCGGGCAACGATGCCGCGAGCCCATTATGGCTGTGGCAACCTGAGGCTGGATTACAGGAACTACTCCCCACCCGCCAGGATTATCCATCTCCCTTCGTCCACTACGTGTGGCTGCGGACGGATCGCTTCTTATTTTACTCATGGGAAAAGCCTTCATTCATTATTATCGAACGCGATGGAAGTCAATTTTTCGAAGGGCAGATTGCGCAAGGAAGCATTGTTGCCCCCTCCCCCGACTATACAAAGCTGGCTTACCTCGCTTATCCAGGCGAGCGGCGTAGGCGGCCGCAAGTATACGTCCGCGACCTGGAAACTGGAGATATCACAGACGCAGGGCCTGCGTCCGTGTTAACGCTGCTTGGTGGAGCACCCGAACCATCAGTACTGCGCTGGTCAGATGATAGCAGTAAGTTAGCGTGGAACAGGGAGATTAACTCACGCGCGTCTACGCTGGGCGAGCTTTATGTGTTTGATTCCGAACAGGGCATATCGCAACTTATCTCGGCAAGCGCAGTGCACAGGATTCTCGAGGGGTACGGCGGCCTTCGATCGCTGTTTGGTGAAGAAGAGGGAAACTTTTCGTGGCTGCCAGGACAGAATCGATTGGACTACGTCCGTTTTGCCGAAAATGGGGCCGAGCTTGTGGTTACCGACCTTGACTCCGGCGACACGCAAGTAGTAGGGCAGGTTGCCTCAGCACTGAACGGGGACTGCCCTTATGCCAGAGCCTGGCGTACCGATGAGGAAGTCTTGTGGAGTCGTTGCGAGGGCGGTCTTTATTATTCCAATCTGGGACTTGTCGCCGATACGTCGGCTCATCAACTGCTTACGAAACCGTTGTTTTCCATAGATCTCACAAACAATCGAGAATATGGTTTGTTGCGAAGCGGCACGAGCGGTGAGCTAGAATATTGGTATACCTACGACTTTGTTGAGGGCGAGTTACTCCGCGTTGAGCCGCCTCTGCCTAGTCAGCAACCTTGGCGCTTGTTGCCTTTACAGTAATATGAGCCGGGCACTGCTACCAGTGCGAACCCGGCTAAATCCGTCGTTGAGCAAGATGGTGAGCACACATCGTCAATCGCGCCGGACCAGCTATCAATGCATCGCTCGCGCTCTGCTTCCGCTTTTCCGTAGGTAGCAATGACGATGGTCAACATACCGCATCTGATTTGAAGCACGAAGGACTGATTTGATACCAGTACTGAAAGTGATGGGCGTCGGCGTACTTTTGGCGGCACTCATCATTACAGCCAATAACTATCTAGTTCGCCGCATAATTGCGAGTGCGGAGATAGCTGAGACATTCGACTTTGGGCTGGTGACCTACTTTTCCATTAGGCCCGGACGAGATTCTAGTTATTGGTGGAGGCTCTATATACCCGGAAGAGCCTATCGCGAATTTGTAGAAAACTGCGTTAAGCAAGGCTTCACACTACAAGTACCTGCGTCGCTTCCCAACATCTTAGGGGAAACCGAGATTTCGCTGATCCGTATTCATGAACCAATCTGTTATAGAAAAGGCTGGCGCGACATAGACATGCACTTTTGGACCGTGATATTGCAGGAAAACCAGCTCATCCATGTGTTTCATGAGTTTTGAGAAATCTCGGTTTACTCTCAACGCGCATGCGACCACGATAGATCGACGCTACGCTGCGCGGTAGTTGCAGACCAATTTGCCCAGGTTTTCAATTGCCGCCTCTAGGTTCGGTGCTATCAATTGAGTGCATCCAAAACCGACGCACCATCAAAATACGATAGGCCAGCGCACCCAGAGCAAACAGAAGGGCAGCGATGGAAAGCGCAGGATTATTGTCGGTCCACCATATCAAAAGCCCCAGGGAGCACAGCGCAAACAATATCAAGAGCGTGCTGAAGTAATCCCTCCAGCCAGCAGGCTGCACCCGACTGAAAAAGTAATTATTGTCTGGGTCATGTCGTGCCTGGCGCATCATGAGATAGCTCGCGAATGTCGATACACCAAAGATGGCTGCCAGAAATAAGAACCACAGCCACAGCGTCGAGGGATCCATAAGATCAACCAGGGCGAATTGGAGAAGGCCAATCGCAAATGGCATCAGCGTGTCCTCCACCGATGGCAGCCAGCTGAAGCGTAAAACAAAACTCACAAAAAATACCCAGATCAGCAGCATACCCTGTAGCATCACCGCGAACTGCAGCCAGCCGATGACAGCATGCACATCGCCGTGCCAGAGGTAGGGGCTATCAACAAGTTTTGACCAATACAGCTCTAAAGCCAGCGCCTGGATCATACTCAATATGGTTAGAATGATGGCCGGCAACAGCTCTTTAGCTCGCTCTCGGTTGCTTTTCATTGTTATGTCTCCTGGGTCGCTAATGCCGACTATAGGTGTTTTGCATAAAACTACCAAAGTCGCTTATGACATTGCGACTGCCAGAAAGTGGGTTAGAATTGGCGTCCCGAAACGCCTAAGTGCGTTGTTCATCACGACAATAACTCGAAGGTAGCAACCTATGTCCGCAAGACTCGATGGAAAAGTCGCCCTTATCACCGGTGGCGCCAGCGGTATTGGAGAGGCCACGGTAAAGAAGTTTGTTGAGGAAGGCGCTAAGGTGGTCGTCGCCGACATGCAGCGAGAAAATGGTCTGGAGCTCGCCTCATCGCTTGGCAATAGCGCTGTCTTTATCCACACGGACGTATGTATTGAGGAGCAGGTTAAAGCCGCTATCGATCTTGCTACCAGCACATGGGGCCGATTGGACTGCCTGTTCAACAACGCCGGTTTCGGCGGCGTTCACGGCGATGTGGATACACTGGACATGGGCGAACCCTATGAGCGCACGGTAGGCGCGATGCTTACCGGGCCACTAATGGGTATGAAACATGCGGCCCCGGTGATGAAGGCCCAGGGTTCGGGTTCGATTATCTCCACCGCCAGCGTGGCGGGCACCGGCGGCGGCTACGGGCCCCACGTGTATTCCGCGGTGAAGGCGGGCGTGATTAACTTGAGCCGGTCGGTAGCCCAGGAACTCGGCCACTACAAGGTCCGCGTTAACACCATCTGTCCCGGCTTTATCAACACGCCCATCTTCGCAGGTCAGCTAGCGCTGCAAAACAAAGACAAAGACTTCGTGACGCCGCTGAAAGATGTTTCCGCAATGGCACAGCCGATCACGCGAGCAGGCATGCCAGAGGATATTGCCAACGCTGCGTGCTTTCTGGCCAGCGATGAATCCGATTTCATTACTGGTCAGGCCCTAGTGGTAGACGGTGGCCTGACTCTGGGGGCCTGGCAACACCCAGACCTTGGCTCAGGTATGCTCGATGTCATCCAGGATATTATCGGGGTAGACGATATGAAAAACCTGGACGCCGTCTACCACGCCGACTCGGGCAGTTGATCACAACAAGGATCTGGGCTGCTAAACTCAACGCATACATTGGCAGGTAACACAATTTATGGAAACGCAACCGCTTGACGTTATCGTCGTAGGGGCCGGATTGGCAGGAATCGGCGCTGGCGTTCATTTGAAAAAACACTGCCCCGATAAACGCTATGCCATTTTGGAAAGCCGCGACGCCATGGGAGGAACCTGGGACTTGTTCCGCTATCCAGGCATCCGATCCGACAGCGACATGCACACCTTGGGCTACAACTTTAAGCCGTGGATCGCAGAAAAAGCGATTGCGGAAGGTCCAGCGATTCTTAACTACATCCATGAAACCGCTGACGAATACGGTATTCACGAGCATATTCGCTATGGACAGAAAGTTAAAAGCGCTAGCTGGGACAGTGACAAAGCACTGTGGACGCTGCAGATCGAAGATAAAGAAGGCGCTATCTCGACCCTGAGCAGCCAGTACCTGCTAACCTGCGCCGGCTACTATCGCTACGAACAGGGCTTTACGCCTGAGTTTGCAGGCCGCGAGAACTTTAAGGGCGATATTATTCACCCGCAGCAGTGGCCCGAAGGCTTTGATTACTCGGGTAAACAGGTGGTCGTGATTGGCTCTGGCGCCACAGCGGTTACGTTGGTACCGGCGATGGCCGACAAGGCCGCACATGTAACGATGCTGCAACGCTCACCCAGCTATTTGATTAGCAGGCCCTTTAAAGACGGCTTCGCCAACTTTTTGCGTAAGGTCTTGCCCGATAGCTGGGCATATGGCCTCACCCGTTGGCGCAATACACTATTCCAGCACATGCTTTATCGACGAAGCCGAACGCACCCCAGGCACTTACGCAAGCTGCTACTGAATCGCGTACGCAAAGAAATGGGGCCCAACTACGATGTGGACACCCACTTCAAACCAAATTACAACCCCTGGGACCAACGGCTCTGCCTGGTCCCCGACAGCGACTTTTTCGAATCCTTGAAGTCAGGAAAATCGTCCATCGTCACCGACCACATTGAGCACTTCACCGAAAACGGCATACTGCTAAAAAGCGGTCAAGAGCTGGCAGCAGACGTGATCGTGACCGCGACAGGGCTGGATATGTCGCTAATGGGGGATATTGCGTTTTCGGTGGACAACAAACCGATCAATTTCGCAGAAACCTGGACCTACAAGGGCCTGATGTACAGCGGTGTACCCAACCTGGTGAACACTTTTGGCTACATCAACGCGTCTTACACACTGCGATCCGACATCACCGCCGAGTATTTTTGCCGGATGATTAAAGAAGCGGATGCCCAAGGCAAACGTCAGGTCACCCCCAACTTGCGGGATATCGATCAGGCGATGGAACCCTACCCCTGGATCAAAGAGTTCTCATCCGGCTACGTGGAGCGCGTCATGCATCTGTTCCCGAAGCAGGCTGAGCAGTCGCCTTGGCGCAACACGCAAAACTATCGAAAGGATAAGAAGGACTTTAAGCGGGATCGGTTCAACGACGGCGCGTTGACGTTCAGCAACCCTTAACCCAATACTCGCTGAAGCCGCGAAAGCTGGGAATTGCGTGGCGCGTTTGACCGCGCTCGCTCTGCTCTAAGGTCGGAAAACGATTAAGTAGACCCAGAATCGCTTCTTGCGCTTCCACCCGCGCCAGGTGAGCACCCAAACACAGGTGACGGCCCCCGCCAAAGGCTTGATGATGGGTGTCTTCCCGGTGGATATCGAACATATCGGGTTGGGGATACACCTCCGGGTCTCGATTGGCAGCTGCAAGCGACGTACTCAGCGATTCGCCTTGTGAGATCGGACAGCCCGATACGGTCATCGAGCGGTTGGTAATGCGCCCCGAATTGGTGACTGGCGAATCAAAGCGCAGTACTTCTTCAATCGCATTATTGATCAGGGATGGATCATGGCGAAGCGCATCCATTTGTTTGGGGTTTTCCAATAGTGCATGCACCGCGTTACCAATCAGATCGCAGGTTGTTACGTTACCTGCAATCAGCAGTCGCTCACACTGCAAGACAATGTCGTCTTCAGACAGAGTTTCTCCGTCTTCCTCGGCTCGCAGCATCTCGCTGAGCAGATCGTCGCCTGGCTGCCTTCGACGCCGGTCAATTTCACGCAGAAAAAAGTTATCCAGGGCCTCGGTTGCCGCCTCGCCAGTGGCGGTTTGTTCTTCTGTGGGAAACGGATTAAAGCTCAGGGCGATGAGCTGATCGGACCACTGCTTGAACCTATCGTGCTGACTGACCTCAATGCCCAGCATTTCGGCGATCACCACCGTGGGTACTGGCCCGGCAAAACGCTCGATCAATTCAAACTCAGGCTCGTCAATACGCGCCAGCACGCCCTGGATAATGTTTCGAATATGATCTCGCCATCGTTCTACTGCGGCTGGCCGAAACGGTGCGCTCACCAACGTGCGCAAGCGCCGATGCTCAGGCTCATCCATCAACAGCATGGAGGGCTCTTCTTCGCCCACGAGAGCCGCGGCAAGAATATCTCTGGCGAACGTACCGGGGTTGCCTTTGCGCGGGTCGGTGTAGAGTGCTTTATCGCGCAATAGCGCTTTAACATCATCGTGGCGCGTCACGATAAATCGCCCGAGCTCGCGGTCTTCGTGCACCGGAGCCTGTTCCCGCAACCGTGCCAAAATTGGGTAAGGGTCCTCGCGAAAGGCTGCGTCCAGGGCAGTAAGGCTCACACCCTGGGGGAGTGCGCTGGATTCCAGTTCCTTTGCCAATGTTTTTGTGTCTCTTTCGTTTTATTTTTAAGGCGTCGTTCTGGCCTTTTCGCCTATGCGGGCGTCACGGCATGGCGTATTAGCTGAAAGTAGCTGTTGAATTCAGGAACCTCTTGCAGCGCGCCGCGGGCTTTCAGCAGATCGCGCAAAGCTGATAGGTGATAGCAAGGCACACTGGGCATAAAGTGATGCTCCAGATGGTAGTTCACGCCAAAGGGTGCGAACACCATGCGCTGCCAGAATGGCGCTTCTACAGTGCGCGTGTTTTTCCGCGGGTCGGGATCATACAGGTCCGGTACGGCAGCGTGCTCCGCCACCTGACGCACCCGTATCACCAACATGAAAACAGTCATAAAACTGCCGATCCACAATAGATAGCCCCAGGCCATGCCGGCAGATAGCAGAATAAGAAATAACACGAGCTGCATGAATAACATGCGCACCAGGGGCTTGGCGCCCTGGCGCGATTCACGACTGATAATCCCAGAGGCACCGAGCAAAATGGACTTCATGAGTTTGTAGCCCGTTTGGCCACTGAGATCGCGCCATACTTTGCGGCGAAAGCTCTCGGGCGCAATAGGGTAAGCCTGATAGTTCACCAAATCCGGATCGTCATGGCTGCCGGCCTTGCGATGGTGCACCAAATGGCCTTTAGCATATGACGGCTGGTCATTAAACACCGGTGCTGCACACAGCCACTGACCCACCACATCATTCAGTACAGGTGTCGCAAACAAGGTCCGATGGCCGGCGTCGTGCATCAAAATGGAAAACCCCAACTGGCGGCCGGCTAACAGCACCATGGCGATGACAATAGTCAGCGGATTCGGCATTGCGGCTACAAGGGCAAATATGAGGGCAACGAGCAGCCAATTACCCAATACAAGCCCCCAGGCAATCAGATCACTTTTTTGGGTGAGCCTGGCTATGTCCTCTTTCGTTAAATAATCGGCAATCTTCATGTTCTGTCCTGTTTTTCCATTCCGTCAAATTACCACGTTCTGCTGGCCACAACCAATCCGCCACCTTGCGTAGGCAGCGCCTCGCACCACTGCTATGATCAGATCGAGATCACAGGAGGACCATATGCAAATCGCAATGATAGGACTGGGGCGCATGGGCGCGAACATGGTCAGACGGCTGCTGAAAGACGGACACGACTGCATCGTCTATGACCGCTCTGAAGATGCCGTTGTGCAGCTTGCGAGCGAGGGTGCCGTGCCCACTTCGTCCCCGGCGGAGCTCTGCCAGTGCCTGGCTCAGCCGCGCGTGCTCTGGTTGATGGTCCCAGCGGGCGTGGTAGACAGTACAATTGAAGAGTTGGTTCCGCTGCTGGATACAGGCGATACACTTATCGATGGCGGCAACTCCTATTACATCGACGATATTCGGCGCTCACGTGACCTTGCCAAGCAGGGCCTGCATTATTTGGATGTAGGCACCAGCGGCGGCGTATTTGGTTTGGAACGTGGCTACTGTCAAATGATTGGCGGTGAGCCAGACATCGTAGCGCGGCTTGAGCCTATTTTTCAGTCCTTAGCACCGCCTTTCGAAACCGCCGAGCCAACGCCTGATCGCAACAAACCGAACAGCACCGCAGACAAAGGTTATTTGCACTGTGGCGGCGCAGGCGCAGGACACTTTGTGAAAATGGTGCACAACGGTATCGAGTACGGCCTGATGGCGGCCTACTCTGAAGGCTTCAATATCCTCAGGCAGGCAAATGTAGGTGCAGACAACGTTGAGCACGACGCCGAAACAACGCCGATGCGACATCCCGAACACTATCAGTATGATTTCGATGTAGGCGAGATCGCTGAGCTTTGGCGCCGGGGCAGCGTCGTCACGTCCTGGCTACTGGATTTAACCGCACACGCCCTGCTTAAGGAGCCCGATCTCAGTTCTTACTCTGGCAAAGTCTCTGACTCGGGTGAAGGCCGCTGGACCTTGAACGCTGCTATCGATGAGTCCGTCCCCGCGCCAGTACTCAGCGCGGCTCTCTACCAGCGCTTTTCCTCTCGTGGTGAATCCGACTTTGCCGATAAAATCCTGTCTGCCATGCGCGCTGAGTTCGGCGGGCATAGCGAAAAAAAATGAAAATAAGGGCTTAGCCCTGTCATATAAACCCTCGCCTGAGCACACTCACTCTCAACCAGGCGGGGAGCCGCGGGCATCAGACGGCCGCTATCTGCAGTCGAAAGACGGATAGCGGCATCACTTAGCAACCCTAAAGCTCACTGCCTCAGACCCACATAGTCAGAGGTGTCAGGTATGAGCACAGCGCGTTGGCCCAATTGCAGACCCTTTCTCCTGGCGCTACTAATGACCTTTGTTGCCGCCTGCGGCGGCGGAGGTGGCGGCGGCTCGGGCGTAGCAGACGGTGGCGACCCACCAGCAGCACCTCCCCCCGCACCGGCACCGCCGCCGGAACCGGCACCCGAGCCCCTTGAGCTTACTGCTAACGAAGCGGCACGCTTTTTGAGCCAGGCTACCTTTGGCCCTTCCGAAGGCGATATCGATCAGCTGGTCGACATGGGCTTGGAGAACTGGCTGCAAGCCGAGTTAGAGAAGCCGGCCACGCTGCACCTGCAGGATGTGCTATCACGCTTTCCCAGCGATGGTACGTTCCTGGATGAGCAGGGAAACCCTGTGCCCGAAATCATTTTCTCCGCTTCCGACTCGTTTTGGGAAAAAGCGATTACCGCCGATGATCAGCTACGCCAGCGTATGGCTTTTGCTCTCTCGCAGATTCTGGTGATCTCTAGCCAAAGCGATCTATCGCAAATCCCACAGTCCGTGGCTGCCTACATGGATGTGCTCACCGCCGGCGCGCTGGGTAACTTTCGCGACCTGATCGAAGAGGTGACCTATTCACCCGCCATGGCAATCTATCTGACCTATTTACGCAATCAGAAAGCAGATCCCGCTACAGGACGGGTACCTGACGAAAACTATGCGCGCGAAATTCTGCAGCTATTTACGCTGGGTTTGGTAGCACTCAACCCGGACGGCACGCCTGAAATTGGATCCAATGGCGATCCGATTGAACTCTACGATAACAGCGATATCACGGGCCTTGCTAAGGTATTCACGGGTCTGAGCTTCAGTGGAGCGCCATTTAATTCGCCGGTGCGAGCGCTTCCGGCCATTGCCTTCACCGAACGACTGCAAATGTTTAATGTCTTTCATTCCGGGGAGGAAAAAGCGTTTTTAGACACGGTTATCCCCGCAGGCAGCGGCGGCGTCGGCTCGATTCGTCTCGCACTGGATGCCATCTTTGCCCACCCCAATGTTGGTCCATTTCTTTCTCGCCAGCTGATACAGCGCTTTGTCACCAGTGCGCCCGAGCCCGCCTATGTCGAGCGCGTGGCAGCGGCTTTTGACAGTGGCAGTTATAGTCTGCCCTCCGGGACGGTCGTTGGTAGCGGCGAGCGCGGCGATCTAGCGGCAACCATCACTGCGGTTCTGTTCGATGAACAGGCAAGATCCACCGACGCGCGTGCCCAAACTGAATTTGGTAAATTGCGCGAACCAGTGTTGCGATTTACACACTGGGCGCGCGCATTTCAGGTCAACAGCGCCGACGCCAGCAACGAGCGGCTGTTACGTGACACCAGCAGTGCCGAGCAATTGGGTCAGCACCCCTATCGCTCACCTTCAGTCTTCAATTTTTATCGGCCTGGTTATGTCGCGCCGGGAACAGAAACAGGGGCCGCGGAGCTAACGGCGCCCGAGCTACAGATTGCCAATGCCTCTACGGTGATGGGCTACCCCAATTTTTTGACAATCTACGCGGTGGGTGCATCGCCAGCGGTTAACCCCACCCAAGGGCGCGCATTTGTAGCGGACTACTCACTGGAAACCGCGCTCGCAGATGACATCGATACCCTACTGGATCGACTCGACCTGCTGCTGACTCACGGCACGTTGCAAGAAGACACGCGGGCAACAATTACGCAAGCGCTGGAAGTCATCTCACCAGCGGACGCAGATGCACGATTGGGTAGAGCTCAGTTGGCTAGCATCATGATTATGACCTCACCCGAATACATTGTACTGCGCTAAAGCGCTGCACCAGGATAAGACTATGAAAACCCGTCGACAATTTTTAAGACTCTCTGCAGCCGCACCGATGGCAATGGCCGGAGGCTCTATGCTGGGTTCAATGGCTAGTATGCAGTCTCACGCTATGGATACCGATGGATACAAGGCTCTGGTCTGTGTATTCCTGTTCGGAGGCATGGACTGCCACGATACCGTGCTGCCCTACGACCAAAGTTCCTACAATGATTACGCCAGCGTTCGCTCAACGCTGCTGCAGTCCTATGCGGCGCTAGGGGGCAGCTCGAGCCGAGAGCGCTCTGCGCTGCTGCCACTATCACCGATCACCTCACCTGGCGGTAGTAGGCAGTTTGCGCTACCGCCTCAGATGTCTGCTTTACATCAATTATTTGGAGAGGGTCAGGCAGCCATCGTAGGCAACGTTGGCCCTTTGATTGAGCCCACCAATCGATTGAGCGCGCAAAATGGTAGCGCCAGCTTGCCCAGGCGCCTGTTTTCTCACAACGATCAACAGTCGACCTGGATGTCGTTCGCACCGGAAGGATCTCAGTTGGGCTGGGGTGGTCGATTTGGGGATGTAGCGGCAGCCGCTAGCGCCAACATCAACCCCAGCTTCTCCCAAATTTCGCTGGCAGGGAATACAGTCTTTTTATCCGGCAACGAAGTCGGACCCTTTCAAATCGGTACCGACGGCGTGCAGTCTATCTTGCTGCTTGAACGCGCTGGCAACGGCGTGCCAGCGGCGCTGGAATCAATTCTTCGCGACCACTTCAGCTCCGATGGTGTCAATCGGAACAACCTGTTTGAGCGCGATCTGATCACGCTAAATCAATCCTCTTTTGCCGCTAATGATCTGCTGGACGTGGCCCTTCGCACCGCGCCGGGTCTGGATACGCCTTTTCCCGCCAGTCCTCTTGGTGCGCAGCTGGCGGCTGTTGCGCGGACCATTTCAGTACGCGATGTACTGGGTGCCTCGCGACAGATCTTCTTCATCGGATTGGGAGGATTTGATACTCACTCTTCTCAGGCGACCACACTACCCGCCTTGCAGCAAGATATCAGTGATTCTATTGCCGCGTTCTTCCAGTCCACACGCGAGCTCGGTATCGAATCGGACGTCACCACCTTCACCGCAGCTGACTTTGGCCGCACCCTCACCGTCAATGGCGACGGCACCGATCACGGCTGGGGCGGGCACCACTTTGTGGTGGGTGGCGCTGTGCGAGGCGGCGATATCTATGGCGACATTCCGGTATCACAGCTCGGACATGAGCAAGATTGGGGTAATGGGCGCCTTATTCCGACAACCTCAGTAGAACAATTTGCGGCGCCCCTGGGGCAATGGTACGGACTGACAGCTGCGGAGCGCCTGGCGGCTCTGCCCGGGCTTGCAAACTTTCCGGATGGTGAGCTTGAGCTTTTCTAACACACTGTACCTGGGTTGCAACTACCAGGAGTACAATCGGACAACGGAACCTGCCAGGATGGCTATGGCACCAGGCCTCATCAACACACTGGAGTCTCATCACAGCGAAAGCTGGGGCTGGGCCCTGGCTTGTTGCCAGTGGCAACATCATCGAGCAGAGGAAATACTGCAAGAGGCCTATCTGCGGGTACTGGACGGGCGAGCACGCTTTCGCGGCGCGGCATCAGAGCGCACCTGGTTTTTTGGTGTCATCAAAATGGTGGCGCTGGAACAGGCTCGCAGGGCATCGCGTCAACGCTGGCGGCTATTCGAATTCACCGCAGCCAATGAACCGATATCAGAGCCCGGCGCTGATCTCGAGTCCGTGGCATCGGAGCAGGCTCATCAACAGCTGCGGGACGCACTTTGTAAACTACCGGAACGGCAGCGCGATGTGCTTCATCTCGTGTTTTATACAGAGCTATCCATAGAAGAGGCTGCTGGAGTATTGAACATCAGTCTCGGTTCCGCCAGAACCCACTATCATCGAGGCAAGACTCGCCTAGCGACCCTTTTGGAGATCGAACATGAGTGAAGATCGCGACACTAGCAACTCATCCCAACTGGATGCCCGTCTCGCCCAACGCTTTGCCGAATTACGCAGGAGTGAGACATCCTCGACCCCTGGATTCAGACAACCGGTGCTCGCGAGAAGCCCGCGACACTCTGGCAGCAACCAGGGTCAGCGCGCCGTCTTTGGACTACCGCGGATGGCGGCTGCAGCGGCCGTCGTGGGCCTGGGTGTTTTCCTGTTGATCGATGCTCCTAAGGAGGACCCTGCAGCTGTCTACGCCGGCATCATGCAGCATCAACAAATGCAAACCGATTGGTTGCTCTCGGTTTCCGACACGGTACTGCCTGCTCAACAACCTGTGCCGACGCTCTACGATATGGACGCGGCAATCAACGCGAATCAAGATTTTGAATGAAGCGACACGCTGGAGATATCATCATGAACTGCGCTAAATCCCTATTACTCTGCCTAACCTTGTGTTGGGTATCCGCGGCCAGCGCCCAGGGCAACAATCTGACGGAAAATGATAACCGCCAGGTATTGCGCATGGGTCTATACCCACCTGACCTGCTGATGCGTCAGCAGGAGGCACTGGGCATCGATGCCGAGCAACGCAGCGAAATTGCCGCTTTGGTACAGGAATTCCAGGGTGAGGTCACTGAGTTGCAATGGTCTATGCCCAGTGAGCAGCAAAAGTTAAGGAAAATACTCAGCGCGAACGATATCGATACCGAGTTGGCCTTGGCCCAGGCGGCTCAAGTCCTGGAAATGGAATCGCAGTTCAAGCTCGCACACTTCGAGCTGCTGATAGCCATTAAGAACCAGCTGACTGACGAGCAGATTACCATGCTGAATCGAGCAATTAAGCGACGAATGCCGCAGCGAGACCAAGACAGGTAGGCGCGTTAGCGATGCGCGGCTCTTGCGAGGCTGCAGTCATTGTCGCTCGTATGGTTTCGCCTGCGCGAGCGAATCGTGCAGGAGACATCCGACTGGCCTCGCACCATCATTGTCGACCTCTCTCACATTGTCGGAATGTGCATCGCGATAGCGCTTCACGGCCCGTGGCATATTCTCCAGGGTGCGAGCTACCGACGTCTGCGCAGCGTAGTTGGCCATCCAGACGGGCACCCAGCCCCCAGGATCCCCATAGACTTGATAGGTGACTTCTACACAACCTCCGCCTATAGGCTTTAGCTTCCAAAACCCACCAAAATCGGGGACTCGCACATAGGGTTCCTCTGCAGGTAAGAAATCCGGAAAGTTAACAATACTTATGGTGATATCACCGTTGTCAGCTTGCTCGTAATCAAACCGCACGACAGTATCCCGATCCTGCATGGGCCAGGGTGCATCCACAACGCCATGCACATAGGCTCGCTCATAGCCCTCTTCCTTAACAATCCTGGCGCCACCACTGCGAAACACCCACTGCTGGTTGTAGTCGGCATCTTTAAGCAATGCCATTAAGGCGTTTAATGATGTTTCGAGGTAGATCACGCCGCGGACTTCTTGCAGCGATGAACCGGGATAGGGTCGGCTGTCGACCTGCATTTCATTCGTATCTATCAGACTGATCCATTCTTCGCCGGCCGCAGGCGCAACCCAAATCAAAAGCAACACCAGCAGCATCAGCACTGGTTTTGAGGATTCTTTATCAGTCAACTGGTATTGCAATTTCAATCACCAAAAGTGCAGTATCTCTTTTATTGGCGCTGAGATTGCGCCGCGCCCCTTTGTTTAGCGTGGTGCGCGAACAGAGTCGCGAGTTTTCGGAGAATAAGCAAGCAAGGCATCGTATTAGGATCCAGATAAACACCCAACAATCACCTAATGACCTATGTGTTTGGCATTGGATGGATAGCACCCTGCGTTCGCCATCGCGCAGGTCGTATCCTATACTCCCTGCCACCTCTTTTGTCACAATGGGCAGGATAATGACTACAGCAAACACAGGGCTATTACGGGGGAAGCGGGCCGTCATTACCGATAGCGACGATTTTATGGGTCCAGCGATCGCTAACCGCTTTGCAGCGGAGGGCGCCGAGGTGATGGCCGACGACCGAGATTTAACACAAGTTGACAGTTGTGACGAATTGATCGCTGAGGCCGGCCGTGTCGATATTCTGGTCGTGAATTTGGCAGATCCGGCTGAGGCGCTGCCCGTACAGGATATACCTGATGCCCGCTGGCATCAGGCTTTTGATCGATTAGTCCACCCACTCCACAGACTGGTAAGAGCAGTGACGCCGCAAATGCTAGAGCGCGGTGCCGGCAAAATCATCGTGATGGGCAGCACCACTGCCATAAGCGCCCTACCCGACTATGGCGCGTATTCCGCCGCCCGCGGCGCACAGGTCTCCTATGTACGCACCGTCGGCATTGAGCTCGCCCCCAAGGGCATCGCGCTCAATCTGGTGGCACAAAACTGGGTGGAAAACCCGACCTACTTTACCGAGGACATGCAGGCGCACCCCCGATGGGACGCACTGGTCAAATCGCAGGTCCCGGTAGGACGACTTGGTACAGGTGAGGAGGATGCCGCCTTTGTCACTTTTCTTGCCGGTGATGAGAGCGGATTCTTTGTCGGTCAGGTGTTTCCCTTTGCAGGCGGTTGGAAAACCTGA
The DNA here is from genome assembly GCA_039025905.1 of Pseudomonadota bacterium. GTDB lineage: Bacteria > Pseudomonadota > Gammaproteobacteria > Pseudomonadales > Halieaceae > JARRPM01. The sequence goes on from JBCCNJ010000010.1 coordinate 19,842, forward strand.
TCCCCGTTTGCGCAGCGTTGTCTTGCGGCAGCGACATTACCAAGGCTTAGTCGGACAACACCTGCTGCAGCCACAAACCAATATCGCGAATTTCAGCTGGCGAAACTGAATGTTCCACCTGATAGGTTTTGTATTCAACCGCATAGCCCATATCAGTCAGGCGGTCACGGGCATCCGCTCCTAAGCGCTCGGGCACCATAGGGTCTAAGGTACCGTGACAAATTAGGATCGGCAGCGACTTGTTTGCGCTGTTCGGCGTAATGCTATCCTTGGTCGCAAAGTAGGTAGACATACACAGCAATCCAGCCAGGGGCTGCATGTAGGTCAACGCACACTGGTAACTGACAGCACCGCCCTGTGAAAAGCCTGCCAGTACAATGCGGTTGCTGGGTATGCCACGCTCGATTTCACGATCAATTAAGAGTCTGATTTGCTCGGCTGACGCGATCAATTGGGTGCTGTCGATTTTACGATCAATCGCCAGTTCGGTGATGTCATACCAGGCGGGCATGACGTAGCCGCCATTGATCGTAACTGGAATCGACGGCGCGTTTGGAAAAATAAAACGCACAGCCATACTTGAAGGCAAGTTTAATACGGGCACCATGGGCACAAAATCGTTTCCGTTTGCCCCCAACCCGTGCAACAAAATGACCGTTGCGGTAGCCGGTGTTTCCGGTTCGATATCTATGCAAGATAACAATGACATAATGTGGTCCCAATATTGTTCATTCGTGAGCTTTGCGATTGACCCTGCGCTCACACAGCGCCTAGTGTAACCCCAGGTCTCAAGGGAATCCCATGATCGATTATTGCCACTGCGGAAGTCGCAAACCCTATCTAGCCTGTTGCGGCCGATTTCTAGACGGCGGCGAGCAAGCCTCTACACCAGAACAGCTGATGCGCTCTCGCTATACGGCCTATGCCCTAGGCGGCCACGGCGACTACCTACTACGCACCTGGTTTCCAGCCACTGCACGCGGCCTAAGTGCTGAGGCCTTGTCCCGTCGGGACAAGCAATGGCTGGGACTGAAGGTCTTAGAAGCGACCCAAGACGGTGACCAAGGCTACGTCGAGTTTGAGGCACACTTTAAGGATGCCGCCGGAAAAGCACAGACGCTACATGAAAAATCCGTATTCCAGCGCCTCGGCGGGCGCTGGCTGTATATTGGCGGTGAGGTTAATGCCAGTGCAGGATAAGCTCTTTTTGCTCCGCTGAGCTGCGCGCCAGTTGCTCGGCTAACTCTGCAAAGCGCTCCTCCACTTTTTCTCTTCTAATCTTCAACGTGGGCGTCAACACTTCGTTTTCAATCGTCCACGGTTCCGACGACACGATCACCGCGCCAATGCGCGCGTGATGTTCGATCGCATCATTGATTTCGCGCACTGTTTCCAGCATGGCCTCACCAACCTCTTCCTGTGGTGACGATTTCGCCTCTTCGGTCAGCACCGCGATCATGACGGTCTTAGAAAACCCGCGACCCAGCAGACACTGCTGCTCGGCATAGGGGTTCTTGGCAAACTCGCCCTCTATTGGCGGCGGCGCGACAAATTTACCCTGAATGGTTTTGAAATAGTCTTTAACGCGGCCGGTGATAAAAATGAAGCCGTCTTCGTCAACCCGGACTTTGTCGCCAGTGTGCAACCAGCCATCGCGTACTAGTTCAGCAGTTTTTTCAGGCTGCTTGTAATAGCCCGGTGTACAGCCATCGGCTTTTACTGTGAGTTCACCCTCGTCGGTGATTCTGACTTCGACCTCACCGATAGGTTTACCGATCGACCCAATCCGCCGCTGGGACTCGCTGGATAAGATCACGCCCATCGCTTCCGTTTGGCCGAAGCCTTCCATCAGCGTCAACCCCAGGCGTTCCCACCAGTGGATCAGCGCCGGGGGTGTCGGCGCAGCTGCGGTCAGGCAGTATTCCACTTGATCTAAACCCAGTCCATCCAGCACGAGCTTGCCGATACCTTCAGCATCCTGCTCCAGTGCGCCGTCCACAGCGTCCTTGCCGCCAAACTTGCCAATGACAGCCTGCTGCAATTGCTCCCATACCCGCGGCGGCCCGAAGAATACCTGTGGTCGAGTACGCGGTAGATCTCTCGCCAGGTGCTCCAGCGCCTCATTGAAATAAATCTCTCCTCCCATCACGATGGAGGAGAACTCCACGATTTGCCGTTCTGCAATGTGTGAAAGCGGCAGATAGGAAAAGTAGCGTGGACTCTCCGCCAGCCCGAATTCGTTGGTAAAGCGTCGTATGGGTATGAGGTTGGTGCTGTGCGTCTGCATCACGCCTTTGGGCATACCCGTGGTACCGGAGGTAAAGACAAGCGACACCAGATCGTCGGGCTGGCACTCATAGGCTGGTGCTTTGCCATCATTGGCTGCGACCAAATCGTCCCACTTCTCATGAGGTTGCTCTAATTCCACCCCGGGCAGCGCTACCAGCAGCATATCGTCGGGCATCACGGGTACGATCGCATCCCAGTTCGCTGTCTCCCCAACAAAAATCACCTTGGCTTCGGTAAGCTCGAATATGTATTCCGCGGTCGGTCCAGGCAGAGTAGTGAACATACTTATTGTCACATTCCCCGAGGATATGATCGCCAGGTCTGCCATCACCCAGTGCGCACGATTGCGCGAGAGTACGACCATCTTTTCTTCGTGTCCGAAGCGCTGCTCCAGTTCGGCGGCTACGGCAGAAATCTGGCGGTGGGCCTCGCTCCAGCTGTAATCCTCAGAGCCCTCTGCGTTGAGGTCTCGCAGCCAGATCTTGTCGGGAGTTTCGGCCGCGCGCTTGGCAACCAGTTCGGATAGGGTGTTGATAGTCATAATGCTGATTCCTACCAGTTAACGTTATTGTTGGGGGAATAATGTACGCAAACCTAGGGATATACGTCCACGTAAGAGTTTCAATATAACACAGCGATAAGGGTGGCGGCAGGCCGCACAGCGTCCTCTGCAACGGGGCTGGTCACGGGATTTTCTGTTAGATTACGCTCTTATCAGCCACTCAGAGATGAATACCATGGACTACTACACGGCTGCCGACGCCAAAACCATGAGCGGATTGCGCATCAGCTTAACCAAGGGTGTACCCGCTCCTTGGAGTGAATCGGCAAAGGCTATGCTGAAGGTTAAGGGCATACCCTATATTGCAGTGGAGCAACTGGCGGGAACGGAGAATGAAGAGCTGGTGGCATGGACGGGTCATCGCAACGCCCCGACGGCGATGTATGAAGCAGAGCCCCCCAGAGTGACGTGGTTGGATATTTTGAATCTGGTGGAACGTCTGCAGCCGGATCCACCTCTCGTTCCCGAACGGATAAACGATCGGATCACCATGCACGGTTTAATGAACGAGATCGCAGGCGAAAACGGGATGCTCTGGAGCACCCGCCAAATCATGTTCCGCGCTATGGCCGATGCGCTGGGCGAGGACGCCGTGGCAGATAACCCCATGTTTCGCGACTATCGCTACAGCCGCGCGGCCGCAGATACCGCCATCCAGCGGGCGATTGCAATCCTACAGCGGCTAGAGGAACAGCTCACCGATCAGAGCGCGATGGGCAGTCCTTATTTTGTAGGCGATCGACTATCTGCAGTAGACTTGTATTGGGCCTGCTTCTCTCAGACGCTCGATCCCCTTCCGCAGGATGTGAATCCTATGCCAGATGCCCTGCGGACAACCTGGGCTTCGGCGGCGGCCGTGATGGGCGAGGCCGGTTATACACCACAGCAGTGCTTGTTCGATCATCGCAATCGGATATTTGAAGACTATATCGGGCTGCCGTTGGCGTTTTGAGACGCCTCACAGGCGCGCTAGTTTCCGAAAGGCGTTCCGGCTAACAGCTGCCAGACTCTGTGATATCGCAGGTGCCCGACTCGCCTTCAGTCAATAGAATGTCATAACTCTGATTGTCCGGCTGAGGGACTATCAAGTCATCCCAGTTCACCGAGTCGTCAGCAGCCGTGTTGCAGGCAAAGGCCATGGTGTACTCGCCGGCTGACAAAAATCCGAACACGTACTCCCAGGTGGCGGTGAGTGAGTTAAACACTAGCGACGCCACGGCCACGGGTGGCACTACGTTGTCAGGAACCACGGTGCTGCTGGCGCTAGTGAAGACATCACCCAGTCGATCATTTGAGGAGGGGCGGCCGTCGTACAGGTAAATGCGATTGCCGGCAGTCGGATCCTCCTTTTCATCACAGGGCGATACCGTATCAAAGAGGCTGCTATCCACCCTGCCCGACAAGCTGGCTGCGGTGGCATTGTTTTCCAGTCGTATGCCCGTGTTATTCATTTCATAGCGCGTGCCATTGGCCAGCGACCGCAGGGACTGAGCGAGGCCAAACTCGATGGTGTACACCTGATTGGAGCGGGCGAAATTGGTGCCGGATACGGTTAATACGCTGTTCGGTACCGTGAGTTCGCGCAGCGTGTCATTGGCGTCTTCCACGTAGGAGTTGTTGATATCCCCAGTGAGCACCGCCACTCGTACTTGATTGTAAGTGCCCGCTGGAAACTCCAAGTCTTCGAACACAACGAGCTGATTGCGACCGCGGTATTGCAGTAGATCCACCTGAAAGGTATCCACCGATACCAGACCCAACTGAGGAATGGTGAATTCATCAACCACTACGTCGTCGCCGTTGCTGCGCGTCAGAGTGATGCTATCGACCTCGATCACCACCTGTTTCAGTTCTTCTGGCAGTGCATCGGAAAACCCCAGCGTCAGTGACGTAGTCCCGTTATCGTCATTGTTGCAGTCAAAGCCACAGCTACAGCCGCCCAGCATTAAAGCAGATGCTGCTATTGCAAAAGCTAATACCGCAAATACCACTTTTTGCATCACTGTCCGCCACATATTCTGATTGATACCCGCCAGAGCCGTGCTGTTTCACACGTCTGTCGCGGGCCCGATGTTAGCACGGAATTTTGCTATCTAAGACGAAGAGATCGCCATTTTCTCGAATACAGCTGCAACCTCTTCCAAAATAGCTGGATCATCGATGGTCGCCGGCATCTTGTAGGACTCGCCATCGGCAATGCTGCGCATGGTACCGCGCAGAATTTTGCCTGAACGGGTCTTTGGCAGTCGCTCAACCGTGGCGCAAAGCTTAAAGGCAGCAACCGGACCAATGCGATCACGCACCAGGGCAATCACTTCACTGACTATGTCATCGGTATCTCGCGTAACGCCGGCATTCAATACGATCAAGCCCAGCGGAAGCTGCCCTTTCATGGCGTCAGTGATACCGATAACCGCGCACTCAGCAACATCTGGATGATCGGCCAGCACTTCTTCCATCGCACCTGTTGAGAGTCTATGCCCCGCCACATTGATGACATCATCCGTGCGCGCCATCACGAACACGTAGCCGTTCTCATCGATGTAGCCCGCATCACCGGTCTCGTAGTAGCCGGGAAAGTTGCTGAAGTAGGCCTGCACGTAACGTTCTTCGGCATTCCACAGCGTGATAAAGGTTCCCGGTGGTAACGGCGATTTGATAACCAGGGCGCCAATATCGCCTGCAGGAACCGGCTGACCGGCACTGTCCAACACCTGTACGTCATAGCCAGGTACCGCGCGGGCCGGGGAACCTGGCACAATCGGTAACTGTTCGATTCCCAGGCAATTCGCGCAGATTGACCAACCGGTTTCGGTTTGCCACCAATGGTCAATGACTGGCACCTGTAACTTTTTCTGCGCCCACTCCAGTGTATTGGGATCACATCGCTCACCGGCCAAAAACAGGGCGCGCAAGCCAGAATGGTCATAGCGCGTAAGGAACTCGCCGTCCGGGTCTTCTTTCTTTATCGCTCGAAATGCCGTCGGTGCGGTGAACAGGACCTTTACATCATATTCTTCTATCACCCGCCAGAACGCGCCTGGATCAGGCGTGCCCACGGGTTTTCCTTCGTAGATTAGCGTGGTGTTGCCATTAAACAAAGGGCCATACACGATGTAGGAATGACCCACCACCCAACCCACATCGGAAGCCGCCCAATACACCTCGCCGGGATTCACGTTGTAGATGTTCTTCATCGACCACTTGAGACTGGCAATACTGCCGCCGGTGTCTCTGACAACACCTTTAGGCTGGCCGGTAGTGCCTGAGGTATACAAGATATAAAGCGGATCGTTGGCGGCGACAGATACGCAGTCCACTGGCTCAGCCGCGGCCATTGACTCCACCCAGTCAACGTCCCGGCCAGGCGTCAGCTCGGCTTGCTGCAGAGGTCGCTGCAAAATGATGCAGTGCTCGGGTTTGTGCTGAGCCAGCGCGATAGCCTCATCGAGTAAAGGCTTATAGGGCACCACTCGACCTGGCTCTACACCGCAGGAGGCAGACACGATGACCTTAGGAGAGGCATCATCGATGCGCACGGCCAGTTCGTTACTGGCAAACCCCCCAAACACCACCGAGTGAATCGCGCCAATACGCGCGCAGGCCAACATTGCAATCAGCGCTTCGGGCACCATTGGAAGATAAATGATCACGCGGTCGCCCTGTTGCACACCTTGCGCTCGCAGTGCACCCGCAAATCGAGCGACTTCATCGCGCAATTCGCCGAAGGTGATCTGGCGTTTCGTAGAGGTTACTGGGCTGTCATAGATCACCGCCAGCTGGTCGCCCCGACCCGCTTCCACATGCAAATCGACAGCGTTGTAGCAGGCATTAGTCTTGCCATCGGGGTACCAGCGATAGAACGGCGGGTTACTGTCATCCAGGAGCTGAGTCGGTGGCTCGTACCAGAACATATCCTCTGCTGCACGTCGCCAGAGCTCATGATCACCCATATCGCTACTCCCTTTATTATCGATAGCGGTAGGACAGTACTATGCGAAACAGGTGCTGACAATCCAACTGCTCGGAATACGCGCTTGCTGGCTACACCTGTCTGCGCGCTCAGTGGCTTTGAGAGTGCAGCAAACGTGTATTGAATACTAATATTGGCTATTGATGGGATACCCCGCACTCACGTGCGGGGTGCTAGCGTATCGAGCCGCTGCAGCCTAGCTCTTGAATTTCATCAAAAAGTTGAACACTTTGGTGATAAAACCCGTGTAGGGCGGGCGGAAGAACTTCATTGCGGAGAAGTTTGCTTGATAAAAAACCGGGCGTAGCTTGGAGAAGGTGATGAAGCCTTCATAGCCGTGGTAGTGCCCCATACCACTGGGCCCGACACCGCCAAAGGGCATATCGTGCTGAGCCACGTGGAACAAGGCATCGTTAACGGTAACGCCACCGGACATAACGCGCTCGATATACATATTCGCCAGGTCTTTGTCATTGGTGAAGGGATAAAACGCCAGCGGACGATCGCGCTCGTTCACGTAGTCCACCACTTCCTGCGGTTCATGATAGGTGAGTACCATCAAGAGCGGGCCAAAGGTTTCTCGGTTGCGTATCGTCATATCCGCAGTGGTGTCCATGACCAGGTGCAGCGGAACCTTGCGTTTTTCTCTATTTACTTCCTGGCCTTCATTCAGGTTGATGACGGTAGCACCTTTTTCACGTGCATCATCGAGGGTGTCCACCAGCCTCTGCACGGAGCGATCATCAATAATCGCTGTGTAGTCTGTGTGGTTGATATCCGGACAGTGCTTTGCTACATAGGCCTTAGTCTTGGCAACGAAGTCATCACGCTGAGACTCATGGACGAAAACATAATCCACATTCGTGCAAATTTGGCCGGCATTAAACTGCTTGACGAACATAATGCGCCCAACCGCCTTTTCCATATCGTAGTTTGGGTCAATCACCGCTGGCGCTTTGCCGCCCAGTTCCAGCACCACGGGTGTAAGGTTTTGTGCGGCCGATGCCATTACGGAGCGGCCCGTTTGGCCCGAGCCTGTAAACACCAAAAGATCGAAAGGGATTTTAGAGAATTCGATACCAACGCCGCCCACTTCCTCGTAAAACTTTAGCTTTTCCTCGGGGAGATAATTGGGTGAGATTTTCATCAACAAGCGCGTCAAGTTGACCGAATTCTCCGACATCTTAACCATCGCCCTATTGCCCGCAGCGAAAGCGGCTGCCAGCGGCATAAAGCTGAGGTTAATCGGAAAGTTCCAAGGGACGATAATGCCTATCACTCCCAGCGGCTGAGGTATCACGCGGTTCTTGCCGCCAAAGAACATGCTCTGATCCACGTGTCTTTTTTGCACGCGAGACCACTTTTTCAAATGCTTGATACAGTCGTTGATGCCGTCGGTCACTGTAATGATTTCGGCGAACTGAGTCTCATGACGTGAGCGGTTGCTGTAATCTGCACTGATCGCCGCGATGATTTCCTCGCGGTTCTCATTGATCATGCGTTTCAGGTTTTCAAGGTCCTGCTTGCGCTGCTCGTAACTCGGGACGGGATCAGCAAGATACGTTGCCCGCTGCTTTTCGAACTGTGCATTAAGCTCCGCCGCGACCCCGCTGAGTGGGTTTTCCTGTGCTGCTGTCATCTTCGACTCCTTTCTGTCTCTACCAATAACGGTTGGCCGATCACCAAAGCGCTAGTTTGCCTGAAGAGACGTACGTAAGGCGAGGCTTTCCGGCCGAAAATCGGTCATATCTGGCCAAACTGACAGGCGAATACGCTTGCTGTCGACACCACTAACGCCACCTAGCCGTTCTCGACCCCTAAGCATAGGCTATTTTGACCGATGGGCGAGCACGACACGGTTCAAGAAGCGCTCGCGGACTCCATCTTGGGGAGTTCGATGGCCGGGCAGCGATCCATGACGACTTCCAGACCCGCCTGTTCTGCGGCGAGTGCGGCTGCGTCATCAATAACGCCGAGTTGCGTCCAAAGTGTTTTAGCGCCAATAGCCACCGCCTCATCAACAATCGCTTGTAGATATCGCGACTGACGAAACACATCAACCATATCGATAGGGTGCCCAATATCGGACAGTTGCGCGTATACCGTCTGTTCCAGCAGCTGTTGTCCGGCAAGGCTGGGATTGACGGGATAAACACGATAGCCGTGCGCTAACAAAAAACGCATCACCCGATAACTGGGCCGAGTAGTCGTGGGGCTAGCGCCTACCAACGCGATTGTTTGCGTGTTGCTTAAAACGCGATCGATATCTTGCCGGCTTACCAGGGGCATTAGGGTCCAGCGTCCCCCCACTGAGGCGTTCGCTTTTCAAGAAAGGCCTGACAGCCTTCCTCCGATTCTCCAGACATGATTTGATCGACCATGGCATCAGTCGCAAATTCGAACGCTTGCTCCAGTGGCATATCAATCTGTCGGTAAAAAACCTCCTTCCCATCGCGAATCGCTCTAGCGGATTTTGAGGCAATCTTTGCTGCCAGGGCTGAAACTTCATCAACTAGTTCAGCAGAGGGGACGACCTTATTCACCAAACCGATTCGAAGGGCGTCCTCTGCAGGCAGCAAATCGCCGGTCAGGGCCAACTCCATCGCGTGTTTACGATGCATGCTGCGCCCCACCCCGACGAGAGGCGTGGTGCAGAATGTGCCGATATTCACCCCAGGGGTACAGAATTTGGCCGCTTCGCTGGTGATCGCCATATCGCAGGCCGATACCAGCTGGCAGCCGGCCGCTGAAGCAGTGCCCTGGACACAGGCGATCACCGCCTTGGGCGAATGCACAATCGATAGCATCATGTGCGCGCAAGCGTTGAGAATATCGCGAATCCGTGCCGCTCTGGCGGCCTGATCTTCTCCCTCTCTGGCGCGCATTTCTCGGAGGTCATGGCCTGCGCTAAATACAGGACCCAGCGCAGACAGAACGATGACTCTGACGAGCGGATCGTCCGCCGCCTGTGTCAATGCATCTGTGAGCGCAGCGATCATGTCACTCGACAGAGGGTTACGCTGATTAGGGCGATTAAGTGTTAACCACAACACCGTGCCCTCACGTCGGGAGAGCAGCTGCGGAGCGCTATCGCACTCATTTTGATCTTGAGGTAACTCAGTTTTGCTAGCCTGTGCCAACTGCATGCCCTCCCACTACGAAATCGCCGCTCCAGCGACACTGAGAAACCACAACGCTACCATCAGTGGCGCTTTCAAACTAAGGTCCTAAAGTGCCTATCTGCGTCTCAAGAGTCTGACTATGTGTTGAAACGTCGAGTTATCGATACACCTTTAGTCTTTTAACAGTACCACTTCAGTGACCACATTTCCTTATGCATATTGTGGCACAACACGTGGCAAGAGTTTCTGGCATGACATACACTGGCGCAAAAACCCCCTGGAGAATAATGATATGTCAGAGGATCAGCCCGTCTACACCAGAGATCAGGTGCAGGTTGACCCTTACAGTGTGCCGCTAGACGAGATCGACGTCGCCAATCCGTTTCTATTTTCGCACGATGTGCACGGCCTCTGGTTCAAGCGTTTACGAGAAGAAGCGCCTGTGCATTATTGTTCACGCAGCTACTTCGGCCCCTATTGGTCAGTCTGCAGTTACGATGACATCATGACTGTAGATACGTCCCACGATCTGTTTTCCTCCGAGCCCAATATTACGATAGCTGAACAGGCTGACGACTTTCCACTGCCCATGTTCATCGCCATGGATAGGCCTAAACACGATGAGCAGCGCAGTGTGGTATCGCCCGCTACGAGCGCTCAAAACGTCAAAAACTTCGAGCCTATTATTCGCCAACGCACTATCGAAGTATTGGAGAATCTGCCGACGGGAGCAGTTTTCGACTGGGTCGATAACGTCTCGGTAGAGCTAACCACGCGAATGTTGGCGACCTTATTCGACTTTCCGTTTGAGGATCGATCCAAGCTAACGCTGTGGTCTGATGTGACAACGGCGATCCCGGGCATGGGTCTCATCGAATCTGAAGAGGAGCGCAAAACCATTCTTTTGCAGTGCCTGGAATATTTTACAGGCCTTTGGAATCAACGTGTTAACGAACCACAAAAGGGGGATTTGGTCTCCATGCTGGCACACGGAGAATCGACCAAAAACATGAGCCCCGTCGAATACCTGGGCAACCTGATTCTGCTCATCGTCGGAGGCAACGACACGACACGCAGCACAATGAGCGCGAGCGTATTCAACCTGCATCACAATCCCGACCAATTCCGACTGCTTGTCGATAAGCCGGAGTTGATCCCCAGCATGGTGTCGGAAACGATTCGCTGGCAGACCCCATTAGCACACATGCGCCGGATTGCTAAGGAAGATACCGAGCTCGCTGGTCAGCATATCAAGGCGGGCGACAAGGTTGTCATGTGGTATATCTCCGGTAACCGCGATGCGCAGATGTTCGAGCACCCTGATGCGTTCATCATTGACAGGCCGAATGTGCGCAAACACCTATCCTTTGGCTTCGGCATTCATCGCTGTATGGGTAACCGGCTCGCGGAACTGCAGCTACGTGTACTCTGGGAAGAAATTTTACAACGCTTCAAGCGTATTGAAGTGGTGGGAGACGTCGGACGATCCGTATCCACGTTTGTTCACGGCTTTACTTCCGTGCCGGTTAAGCTACACCCTCTATAGCAATGCCAAGGGCAGCTTGGAACATACCCGGATTAGTCCAGGGCTCAGCCTGAATCAGGCCTGAACCAGTGTGCGCTGTATGGTTTTGGCTATCAGCCACAACCTGTCCTGCCCCCATGCCCATATCAGCGTGTTGCCTTTGGCATCCAGCAGGCGGAACGTTGGCACCCCCCAGGAGCCGAACTGATACATGCTCTGACGATTTTTCTCCATTTCTGATTGCCAGTCCTTGTTATCGATGATGACCTGGGCCTCAGACCAGGATAGCCCGGCAGCCTCCACCACAGAACGTAGACCCGCGTCGCGATTGGTATTGACCCCCTTAAAAAAGGCGGCTCGCAAGAATTCGCGAAACAGAGCGACCTCTCGACCTTGACTCTGAGCCCAGCTATAAAGCGAATAACAGCGGCGTACCGGCTCGCCAATAGGGTCATAAAACGGGCCAAACTCCATCCCCAGCGCTCGCGCCTCTCGGGCGGTATCGGCGAAAATGTACAGCCCTTTCTCCCGCGTTGCCGATACACCGCGCATTACCATCGGTAAGACAGGGCGAAGATCAAATCGAACGCCGGTGCGCTCTGCAAGATTTACCGCTTTATCAAAAATCATCGCCGTATAAGGACTGCGTAGCGAAGCATACATTTCCAGTGTCAGGCTGCCGTTGGCCTGGTAGCTACCGGCGTCAATTGATGGTCGCGGGAACACCAAGTCATCACCAGAGGCCAGGCCGAGTGCCCGCCAGCGCCGCTCCAGATGGTAGAGACGATCAACGCCCCAGTACCACTTGCCGCCATAGTAGAACATGGCTCCCGAATAGTGCTTCAGCTCTTTGCGCCTGGCCGTTCCCGCGCGCACCACCGCATGCGCTTGTTCCTCGCTGACGCTGCCATACTGCTGTGCAAGCGTTTCCATTTGCGCCTGATCACTGGCGGCGATTGCGGCGCTGACGGCCACGGCCACCTCGGCAAATTTATCGCTTTGTGCATGCGCCAGGATGCGATTGGCAAGCGCACAAAGTGCATCGCTGGGTGCATCTGCCCGCTGCGGGAAATCCAGTCCATAATGTGGCGCTATAAGGCCTGAATCGTAACGCGCTAGCGAAGGCAGCAGGTCGGGTTCCGGCAAATTCGCACCGCCAGGGCCAGCTACCAAATGGGGGACAAGCTTGATGTCGGTGTATCTGGCGAGCAACGGAGCCAGGGTCTGTGCAGCGAGACAGCTATAGGCGTCATCGACCTGATGGAAATATTCCAAGGTGTGAGGACTGCCCGCCTTTTGCCGCTGCAGCTCTGCCTCGGTTTCTATTTTTTCCAGCTGCTCAGGCCTAATGATGCGACTTACCAGTTTGGACGTCACCCATCGGCGCCATCGACTGGGGTCCATAGTGGCAGCGCCACCCTGCTCCTTAAATTGCTCCGACATTCAGATGCTCCAACCTGGCTGCTCGCACTCCGATCACGATTGCTCACAGACCGGGGCAGTGAAGTTTGATCGGCCGGCCTAGCCTGTGTTTGAATTATTCGAGCTGCGCAGGATAGCGGCTTCAGCACTACGAAGAAAGCCACCAGCGAAATGAGCATGCAGGTATCTTGCCACCTGAGGCACAGCTGCACAGCCATCGCAAAAAGACCCGGAGTCTCAGTTGATCAAACAACTTTCGATCGGCGTGGATAGGCAGGGATTGCACGCTATCACCCCAAAGGTTCAGAGGATTGTCGCTGAGCATGGCGATGAGGAAGGCTTATGCACGCTGTTCCTGCAACACACTTCTGCCAGCCTGCTCATACAGGAGAATTATGATGACTCCGCCAGGGTCGACCTGGAGAATTGGCTCAACCGCCTTGTGCCAGAGCACGACCCTCTTTACACCCACACCACAGAGGGCCCGGATGATATGCCCGCTCATATCAAAGCGGCTATTACGGCCACTCAGCTTAGCATTCCCTATCAGTCCGGCAGGTTAATGCTGGGAACCTGGCAGGGCATCTACCTGTGGGAACACCGCCATGCACCCGGTGCAAGGCAGCTGGTGGTGCATGTATAGCCTCAGCGAGAAACCGTCATAAGACTATGCTAGAACCCGTTACACACGACCGGTATGCCAATACAACGCTCTCTGGCAGGTAGTTGTTTCGGCAACTAATCAGAGCCCAATGACAGCCTTTGGCAATTGCAATCAGATCTAAGATACTAGGCTGATGTGGAAACGAGCTATCACACTGATTACCACCGGCGTGCTGGGAAGCTTGCCGCTATCCGTCACAGCCGAATGTGTGGTTTTACTTCACGGCCTAGCGCGCAGTGCTGCTTCGATGACACCAATGGCAGAACATCTAGAAAGCTCAGGCTTTCACGTTGCCAACATCGACTATCCCTCTCGCGAACAATCAATCGAGCAACTTGCACCGCGCGCCATCGACGATGGAATTGCAGCTTGCCCTTCGGAAGGCGATATCCATTTTGTAACGCACTCCATGGGCGGCATCTTGGTACGGTACTACCTCGGTGAAAACGAGCTGGAACGCCTTGGCAAAGTAGTCATGCTCGCACCACCAAATCAGGGCAGTGAGGTGGTCGACGTTTACGGTGACGTGCCGGGTTTCGAATGGATTAACGGTCCTGCAGGTAAGCAACTGGGTACAGGTGAAGATAGTCTCCCAAGTAGTCTCGGCCCAGTTGATTACGACGTCGGTGTGATAGCGGGAAGGAAGAGTATCAACTTCCTACTCTCTCAGAGTCTGCCTAACCCAGATGATGGCAAAGTCTCTGTCGAAGCAACCAAACTTGAAGGCATGCGTGATTTTCTTGTTGTAGACGAAGCTCACCCTTTCATCATGCGCGACGAAGACGTGATGGCGCAGGTCGTACACTTTCTAAAAGAAGGCAAGTTTGCCCACGCCGATGAGAGCAGCCCTGATGACATGCATCACTCAATTTAGTATGTCGCTCACCCGTTTCTGACCACCGATGCAGCAGCGCGTGAGCGAATAACAGTGAACCAGCGGACAGTATTAAGCGGGCGTTCGAGGGTATGGACGCGCCAAAGGCACGTTGCAGACAGCGCTTAGCGGTCGATACTGTTGTTCAACAAAGATGCCTTGACCTGCACGCGGGGTAAGGTCACCCTGATCTAGACGCCTGCTGTCTGAGAGTCACACCACATACCCAGGCACCCCCTAGCATGAGCAGGATGATTCCCGTGTTGCCAAATGACATAGGTTGACCGTTGAACCCCCACAGGGATGCGAGAGCGATACCCAGACCCGCCATCATGGCGCCTGCAATCAAGCGCAGGGCAGTTAAACTATCTCCACTCTTGCCGGATGCTATCCGCTCCAGCGGGGACAGCGCCAGAGCGAGCGGCAGCAGCACCAAGGCACTCGCTGCGATCCAAAGCGGTCTTGTCGCCCACCACTCTGGCGATCCCGTCAGCATCGTCAATCCGAACCCTCCAAGAAAATAGGCCAGAGCCATAAGACCGATCAACACGGTCATGTGCCAGAGGTACACCGTCATGATCATTGTGTTAACAATCACTGTAGACGTCCATACGCGATGTTTCTGCAGCAGCTGATTCATAGGCTTCTCAAAGGCCAGCAGCAATCCGAATTGAAACAACCCCAGCGCAATCAGCGTCACTTTGGGCGGTAGAGTATTACTGACCACTTCCCCCGGAGAGCCCGCCATCGCAACTGGGTAAGGGCCAAAGAAAATTAACGCCGCCAACACTGCCAGCGAAACCAGGCCAATAAGCAGTAGGTTCCCGGGATTACCCAAACGTCTATCTAGCCAGGCAAATCCGAGATGGTGCATGGCTAACCATACCCAAAAATAATTCGTCCAACCCAACCATTGGAAGCCCTCGACGAAGAACAGAGTATCTACAAGCACCGCGAGTAATATGTAGGCAAGCAATGACCAATAGCCCCAGCGCTGCCATAACCGGTAAGACAGGGGAGCAAGCAACACGATCATTGTGTAAATGGCCAGAAACCACGTCGGGACCAATGCGGCTTGCGAAAGCTGCTTGATATATTCTGCCTGTATGCCAAGTACCTTGAGCGCGAACGCCAGTAGCGCCCAACACACCACCAGCAATGTCAGAGGAGTGAGCAGTCTCTGTAAACGCCCTGCCAGCCATTGCGGGTAGGAAAGCTGGCGTTTCTGAGCCGAAGCCAAAGACATCCCGTTAGAAAACCCGCCAACAATGAAGAAGATAGGCATGACTTGGAAACCCCAGGTTAACCAGGCACTCCATGGAACAACATCCAGCGCTAGGATCGGTGTGATTGCGCCGGTGGACGCGTCGTAGTGCGCCGTTGTCATTAGCCAGTGGCCGAGGATCACCATCAGTATTGACACGGCACGCAAAAAGTCAGCGTAGCGATTTCGTTCTGGCGGGGTCGCTAGCGCGATTTCACTCGCTTGGGACCAGATGCTCATAGTGATTCCTTGTAATAGATCGGTTGATGACAAGCGCCAGCGGCAGGCCCAGTGCTCCCGCCAGATGTGCCGTCGCAAGCGGCGGCCATTCTGTGGAAGTCAACAGACTGTCGCCGAGAAACACTTCGATGGCGATTTTTGCCAACCACAAACCAGCAATAAAAATCACCACAAACGACTGGGTACTGCGCCATAAGGTATAAAGGATTGCTCCCATCAAGGTATTGAGCACTCCCGAAAGCCCACAGTAACGGACGGGGATACTCGGGTCCAATAGCAACAACAGATTCACAGCGATGGTACCCGCTAATACACTAGAGAGAAGTAGAGACCGACTCTGTTGCTCCAGCAGTGTCCCCATAACGGCTAGCGCCGAGACATTCCACAGTAAGTGCTCCCAGCCAATATGCATCCAGTGACCACTGACCAAGACATACCAATACCCTGCCTCCAGTCTCATTCGATCAAAGACTAAGGCCGTGTGTGCGGATTCTGGCAGACAGAAGAGCGCTAGCAGCGCAGCACACATCGTCAAGGTGATTACAGGCGCAGAGCGCTTGTTTTGCACTTGCATCCGTTTGCTGCGGTGCATGCTTAAGCCTGATCCCGATGGCCGGTGTCCGCTGAGCGACACACGGCATCAACACGATAATCCGCTCCCGCACCACTGGCTGACAAGTCCTGAGGCAACCAGCGCCTGAGAAGTAGTACCAGCAACAGCAATAAGAGCGTATACGGACCCAAGGAACCACCGCGACCTGAAGGATAGGCGCGCGTGTTGTTGCCGCTGATATTATCGAACGCCGGTTGAGAAGCGTCCTGGCGATGCGTTCGCGTCGCGGTTGTATCGCGTTTCTGCCGCGCCGCGAGTTCACGCTCCACGCGCCTGGTATTCTTTCGATCGATGCCCAATTGCTGAAAGACTTCATCGCGCACCACTATCATGGATGTGTAATCAGTCACCAGCCCATATTCAAGAGCCAGATCGATAATGGCGTTTTTGAAGTCGGCATCCTCGCCGAGATAATCAATTTGATCTTGCAGCTGCTCGATGCTGGCGTACGCCCAAAGACGCTCTAGCTCCGGATTAAGCTCATCACTCTCAGGAAAATACAGCGGAGATCGATACGTTTTCGTTTCTGAAGACACTCTACCCGTTAGGGTTAACTCGGCCTGACCATCACCCCAATAGTGTCCCAATACAATCAGCTGCTGTCCTCGATAGAGGGTCCCAATATTGCTGGGGGTGAGATCACCGGTCTTCACTCCGCGGATGCTCAATTCCAGGTCTCGGTAGGCCTCATGGCTAAGCTTGTCCGCCGTTTGCATCAGCAATCCAGCAATATCATCGGCATTGGAAACACTCACGGCGAAGCCGTTGGACACTTTTGCCATACCCTCCAGTAGGGGTCGATTAGCACTGTTTCCCATCACCACGCTATAGAGACGGACGTCGTAACGCTCCAGCAATTGCAGAAAGCTTTTTTTCTGAATTACACCAACATTGGCCACCCCGTCCGATACGAGAATGACTGCGGCAGGCCGGTCTGCGTCTAGGCCTGTGTAGCCCAGAGCAAGCCCAGCGTAGAGATTGGTACCACCCGACGGGACGATCTGCTCTAGCTGTTGAACATAGCGACTCACAGTCTCCGGCGTTGCGGGCACGAATCCGCGCGTAATCTCACGCGCCTCCTGGTTGAACAGCACAATTCGGAATCGGTCTTGGGGATTGAGTCGTTCCAAGCCTTCGCCAACACCCTCTATCAGACTCTGGTATTTACCGACCATGGACCCCGAGTAATCCAGAACAAAGACCCAATCTCGCCCGCCCGTAATCGCACCTAGATCATCACCCGGTGTGACGGTCATCATAAAAGTGCCCTTTGATGCTCCCTGTGGCCGGTAGCTCACCATGTCTATCGCAGCTGGTAATCCGGCCTGATGCCGCCAGTAGACAACGACATCTTGGTCAAGCCGCGCCGCGGGGGCCTTTACAGTAGCAGGTGTGGCTTGTCCCTCGCCGTTTTCTGCAGTCAGTGCGGCGTTATTCAATGCAAGCGTCCAGACTTGGTCTGACTCTCGCTGTATAACTGCATGGGGTTGGGCGGGGACGCGAATGTCATCCAATGGGTAGGAAGATCGTATTCGTAAGTTGAAGCTGAACGCTTCCTCGACCACCTCGTTATAGTTCCAAAAGGCAAGTTTCTGCTCATCCACGCCTCCGTCTTCCAGTGGGTATACGTACCGGCCAATACCGAGTTCAGCGTGTACCGCTTGCACATATACCAACCGGATTCTGACATCGCTTTGCGGTTGCAAAGGGTAAACGCTCATATCAAAGCTGCGGTACTCGTCCTGCTCCGCCAGTGCCGATTCACGACCTTGGGACTTTTCTTGTTCGTAAAGATCACGAGCCTGCTTTTTTTCCATCACTTCACCAACGACAGGCTTGCCATCGATCCAGTAGGTAAACTCACCAACCGCCGCTTTCGCTGGCACTGGAAAGGAATAAATCGCTTCCAGGGCTATGTCGTTGGGGTTGGAAAAGGTTTGATCGATTGTCGTGATGGCGTAACCATCCTCTATGAGGACGTTGACATGGTGCGATTTGATCTTGAGATCAGGTAAGGCGCTTTGAGTGGGAGACATCAACCCCGCCGCACCAGCACCTCGTGCCAGAGTGATGGTGGCAATGAACAACAGCAACGGCTTGTACTTGCGAAACGAAAAACACTGCATGCTGGCTACCTCTTGAGTTCTGTAGAGAAATTAGGCGTTGAGGGACTACTCCGCCGCCGAGGCCAGTCTGCTTAAAGAATTATAATTTGCACCCAAAATTAGAAATGTACTAAAGAATGGACTATAAAGTATTAAAATATGATACCCATGGAGAGTTCACGTGAGCCAGATACCTGCCCTTATCTCCGCCCTTAAACGAGAACTGAAAGCTAGGGGATTCACCTATGCACAGGTCGCACGGCAGCTTGACGTATCTGAGAGCAGCGTGAAGCGATTGTTTTCTCAAACTCAGTTGAGTGTGAGCCGATTGGAGCAACTGTGTCATTTGCTGGACCTAGAAATCTCCGACCTGGTGCAGAAAATGTCAGAGGAGCGCAATCGCATTGCCATGCTAACAGCGCAGCAAGAACGTGAAGTCGTCAAAAATCCGAAACTGCTGTTGATGGCCATCAGCGTTTTGAATAACTGGACCTATGAAGACATTACTCATACCTACCTTATCGAAGAGCATGAATGCATCCAGCTTCTCGCGGCTCTCGACAAGTTAGAGATCATCGAGCTCTTGCCGGGCAACCGCTTGAAACTGATGGTCGCGAAAGAATTCCGTTGGATTCCCGGCGGACCCGTTCAGCAGTTTTTTAGAGAGCAGGTGCAACCGGAGTTTTTAGCCTCAACGTTCGCCGGGCCCGGTGACTTGTTGTTATTCCGCAGCGGCATGCTCAGCCGGGCATCGAATGCGGTTATGCAAAAAAAAATGCAGCGTCTGCTAACAGACTTTGACGAATTGCATGATCAGGACGCAGGAATGCCTTTGCAAGACCGTTTTGGATCGAGCCTACTCATCGCCTTGCGACCTTGGGAGTTGAGTATTTTCAATTCGCTTAGAAAAAACCGCGATGAAAAGCCGTTCTAGGCCCGTCTTCAGCAGGGCCACCCGGCCACTTTGGCGTCTAGAGGCGGCGCTCTTGGATTTATGTCGAGTGAGCGTCTACTGGCATCAGGGACTCACTTCGGCAGGTAGCTTAATCTGGCCACAAACATCATCGATGCATCTATAGAGCACACCGAAGGGGTAGCTCACCCACAGCACACGCTTGTCCGGTGCCGCAGATAATGCCAGCCCGCGAACGGCCCCTGCGACAGCACTCTGGGGCGTGCCTTCGAGCACGAGACAAGCCCCTTCTGCCTGGCAACGGACCACTGCGCCGGAGGAAAACCCAATAAAAACACCCCCCGATCGATCGTCTGGCTCTAAGGCAGTAATCTCTCCCTGCTTCCTGGCCAACGTACTTTTGATACGAGCGTCTCGCTCTAGTTGCGCGGGCGATTTTGCCGAACCTTCATCCGATTGCGCAGCAGCCGTGACGCTTGCAATCGCAACTATGGTCAGTAGGCGCAGGATGCTTGTGCTCATATTATTGACCTAAGATGTGTGTTTTGATTTCTTTTTCCCACAATTTCATTATTCAATCATCACCATAGTCTTTCCAGCGCCAGAGATGATAGAGACCTTGCCCCTATGAGCACTTAATGCGCCAGCTTGAGAGTCGCTACACCTGCAATGATTAACAGAATACCCATATAGCGTGCCAGGGAGGCCGCATCACCAAAGAAAATGACTCCCACGAGGAAGGTGCCGGCCGCGCCAATACCCGTCCAGACAGCATAGGAAGTGCCCATTGATATTTGCTTTTGGGCCAGCCATAGAAAAAATCCGCTGACTGCAATACACACGAGGGCAATCAAAATCCCCGTAATCCGCCACTGGGCCTCTTGCGATAACTTTAAACCCAGGGGCCAGCCAATTTCAAAGCACCCCGCGATAATGAGATAAACCCAGGCCATGTGAAAACACTCCCGCTAACGCCATAACAAGGTGAATTATCATACTAAACCCACAGCTCAAGCGCGCTCACAGGGAAATCAATCTATTTGCCCTAACACTGCGCCGATCGCTTACTGCTGCTGAGCCAATCAGTGCTGGACATGTTCTTGCCAACTCACGCTACCAGAGGTCATCCAATTCACATCGTATCGTAGGTGTAAAGCTACCGGCTGCGGTCTCAAATACAGTGGTTTTCGCTCTATACTACTGTTGTCCAGTGAACAAAGAGTCTGCTACTCATCTCTTGCAGTACAGCTACATAACATCACGAATTGCAGACACGAGTTCCGTAGCGCTTGAACAAAGTCGTAGACAAATCTAGGGTGTCGGGCAAAGCAAGTTGTCTTTACAGGGAGCATAGATGACATTGAAACGCTGGATCGTCGCCGGTGCTACCGTACTGATCGTCATCCTACTGTACTCGCTGTCGGGCTACTTTTTTGTTTACAACAACAACGCTTACGTCAGCGCCGACGTTGTGCGAATCGCAGCCGGTGTCTCGGGCATCGTGTCTGACGTACCCGTGGTGGACAATAGCTTCGTAGAAGAAGGTTCCCTGCTGTTGTCTTTGGATCAAACGCCCTTTGTACTCAATGTCCAGTCAGCCCAGGCACGGCTCAGCAAGGCACTCGCTGAGCAGAAAAACCTGAGCCTTGAGACTGCAGAAAAACTCTCAGAACTAAAGATCCAGCAGGCTCAGAACCAGCTGGCTGCGGAAAGCCTTGCTCGCTACAAGAGGCTGTTTGAAGCAGGAGACCTGTCCAGGCAGGCTTTTGATGAGCGGCAAGAGCAATATACTGTTACCGAACTTGAGACCGCGCAAGCTCAGCAAGCGTTCGACTTAAGCCAACAGCAGAGCGATATCTATGCCGCTGAGGTCGAGGATTTGCGAAGTAGCCTTGGTGTCGCTCAGTATCAACTGCAGATTAGCCAACTCTATGCACCCGAAGACGGTTACGTTAACAACCTGAAAATTTTCCGAGGCGGATATGTCAATTCGGGTGACACACTCTTTGGCTTTGTCAATCGAGACACCACCCGCATTATCGCGAACATCAAAGACACGAATCTGGCGATGCTACACCCGGGCAAACCTGTATGGGTCTATCTGGCTAACTATCCATGGCGTCTTTTCAAAGGCGAAGTGGAAAGTCTAGGGCGTGGTGTCTCCCGCTCGGACAGCACGGAGAACCCAGCACTACCCTACGTCGAACCGGTGACCAGTTGGATACGCTATAGCTATCGCATCCCGGTGCGCATCAACCTCGTTGACTTTCCGCAAGATAAAGAGCTGTTTGTTGGTGCTGATGCGCGCGTTCTGGTTTTTAGATAACACCCGCCGCGATGGATGAATTTCACAGGCACTTTTTCGGAGCTCTGGCCCGGGATTTCTCCGACCTCAGGCTCGATCATCCCACCGTACGCCTGGCACTAAAAACCGCCCTCGCCACTATCATCGCCTGTTTTGTCGCGCTGTTTATCCATGCCCAGCAGCCCTACTGGGCTGGCATTTCTGCTTTCATCGTCATGCACAACACTGTTGGCAGTACGATCTTTACCAGCATGATGCGAGTGATAGGGACGGTGTCCGGTGCCGCGTTGGGGGTATTGCTGGTCAGTCTTGTAGTCAACCACAGCCCACTGTTCCTGCTTGCTATCGCGATCGTCACGTTCTTCGGCAATTATCTGACGACCTTTTCCAAACGTTATGCTTACGCCTGGATATTTGTCTACGTCACGGCACTGCTTGTTTTGATAGGCGCGCTGGAGAATCCACAGCCGCAGTCCTTCATCGAACTGGCCTTCTTCCGCAGTTTTGAAATCACCATTGGGATCATCGTCGGTAGCATTGTTAGCGCCACGATCTTCAGCGAATTCGCCAGAGACAAGGTTGCGATCGCACTAGAGGAGGCTACCCTCAAACTCGAATCACTGGTCAATGTGCTTTTTGACAGCTTTACGGGTTCACTCACGCAGAACGAACAACAGGAATTTGACCGCCAGGCAAGAATACTCGCCGACGCCATGGTTAAACTAGAGGATTTACTCGATCTGGCTGCGCACGAGTCAGGACGGTATACCAAAGCCTACCTGGATCAAAGTCAGGCCATGGCCTTGCGGCGGATAACAGAGATACTCGTTTACTGCTATCGGGAGAATATTCCCATGCTCAATGCCGGTGGCATGGCGGACTCATCAAAAGCGTCGTTGCGGGACTTTAAAACGCTGCTGCTTGAAGTACTGAGCGAACTGCGAACAAACTCCGATAGCGATGCTAGCAGCGAACATTTAGCTTCGCGCATGACTGGAATGAGGCAGCTCGTCGAACAGCTGGCCAATGATTGCCACGCGAACCCCGCTAATCGTCTGTTCGAATTCCAGATTGTTTACTATTTCGACCTACTAATCGAAGAACTCGGATTGCTGACCGGACCGTCAGCCGGAGAAGAGGCCGCCGAAAACGACGTCAATACACCAAAGGGCGAGGCACGTCTTTTTGCCGGACTCTATTTTGATCGCTACAACCTGCGATTCGCAGCCTCCGGTACGATCGCGGTTCTCACAGTTCCCTTTATCTGGCTGTATTTTGATCTCCCAGGTTATTCGCAGATTGTTATCTCCATCTCTGCATGTATGACACTCACCACGGTCACCTCGCAACGCAAGGGCGCACTACGCCTTTACGGATGCCTGCTTGGCGCGGCAATCGTGTTGTTTTTACTGTGGCTTGATATCGAAAGTCTACCCATTATGCTGGCGTGCTTATTTCTGGCAGTGTTTGCGCTCTGCCTCATTCAGTTTGGTGATCCGTCGATCTCCTATTTTGGTGCCCAGGCCATTATCGTCGTCTTGTTGGGCCTGGTGAGTGATCTCTATCCGACGCAATCTATCCAACCGCCTCTGGAAAGGCTTTTAGGTGTTTTTCTTGGTGTTATCAGCATCATCGGATTTTTGCGTTTGCTACTGCCTGCGGAACCACGCGACTACCTTGTCCATCTGATAGGGCAGGCAGATCACGCTGCGGATGATATTTGTCAGTGGCTGTTCGAACGGCCGGATACGGTGCCTTCGAGGCCTGATCACTGGCAGCACAGGCGGCTGATGACACAGCTGACTGTCGCTGTCAGAGCACTGGAAACCGCTGCTGCCGATGCGCCCGCGGATATGGCCGCAAGCGTTAAGGAGATTGTTGCCAACGAGCGAGCACTGCTGCACTGTCTATACGCTTACGCCTTGTCTCGCAATGGCTTGCAGTCGGGGAGTGAACGCGAGCCAGAGATAGTAGACACTTTCAGGCATGAAGTGGCCGCGTATTTACGCAATCCACCATCAGCTGAGGCAACGAAAGTAACCAAGATCATTGATGACAAAGCGACCCGGTATAAGACACGTTTCGCAGGCGACACCTCAGCTACACCACTTTCCGAGATTGAGTCTCAGCAATTAGTGACGGACATATCTCTCATCCGCATCGCCCGACATCATCTGCGCGCTCGCGCCTTGGCTGAAGAATTTCAACTGCGCGATAGGGCCGAGCCTGTCGTGGCAATAGCAAGTGAAGCAAGCTAAAGAAAACCTAAAAGTACAACCATCTGGCGGCTCACACCTCACTATTCGATCGCGTATTTCAGCGCATTGATCTGATAGGAAAGCTCACCGCCAGAAGCCACTTTAGTGTGGAAATCGGTAGCAGAATACCCTTTGTCCGTAATCTACCGCCGCAAATCAATCACTTACATGCAAACCACAGAAAAGGTGTGAAGAATGGTAACGGGCAGAGTTATATGAACCTCTAGTCTCAGAAGAAAACATTAGTGGCAGACACTGCGAAGCTCTGTTTATATCAGGGGGTGAATTACGCATCTCTCGCCACACCCTATAGCCATGGTGTTCCAACCCTTATGGTGTCAATGCCATGTCATTGACGCGGGCTTTGGTGTGCAAATTTAGATCGCCCAGGGAGCCGCAACAGGCACGGGTGAGGACATAGGAGAAGGACTTTATGAAAAGACAGAAGCGCGATATGAATGCCAGAGCGTTTGACCGAGGTTACCGAGCCGGAGTGAGTGGACGCAGTATCGAAGCCTGCCCTCACCGCGAAGAGGAACACCGCCAGAGCTGGATGACCGGCTGGCGTGAAGGTCGCTCAGACCAGTGGGATGGTTTAACTGGGGTATCGGGTGTTCACAAAATTCGTGCTCTGTGACTCACAGCTGACCTTCCGCACAGATACTGACCCAACCACAGCCTCTTCTTTCGCGTTCACTCGCATAGCTTAGAAATAGCTTAGAACAAGAGCGTCTCAGGCGTGGTCGCGCTATGAGTTGACCTGCGCCATGCTGCTTTGGGCCAGATCCAGGAGTTCGCGATTGGCAACCGCAAACATCGCAAAGTCCGGGGCCGGACTGGCATGTAATTCCGTCAACATTTGTCGCCATCTTCGGAGCAATCGACTCTCTTTCTTCTCCCAGAGGTTAACGCACTTCGTCACACTCAGATCCTTGCACATGTGACGCAGAGCACCGATAGTCAACGTACGCTGCTGCCACTCCAAGTCTTCTAGGTAGGTATCTCTGGCAAGCACCTGCCACTCGTTCTCAATCTTCGACGACAGTATCAGTTCACTGAACCAGTCAAGCTCTAAACGCTCGCTCATAAAGAAGTACACACCTGCCACCTCCATCAGCGGTGCATCGGTGTCATTCATTGCCTGGGTGATTCCCAGCGCTGTATACGCGTGATCGGCTGCTGCTACCGATTTCGCCAACTCTTCATTAACGCCTTCGCCGATAAAGTGGTCGTATAGCTTCTGAAATTGACCCGCAGCGCGCCCTCTGAGGATGCCGGGGTAAGCCTCCCGCAGCTGCTCCAGTGCTGGACCAAAGCTTGCGACGCAGTCGGCTGGGGCAAGTTCATGACGCCGATTTCGCAACAACCATCGCGTCACCCTCTTAACCAGCCGAACCAGGCTGAGCAGCAACTCGAGTTGAATATTGGACGCGACCTTATAGTCCAGTGCGTCAACTGCTCGCCAAATATCACGTATGCCGTAGATCTCCATGGCTGAAATGTACGCTCTGGCAATATCAGCGGTGGTGGCACCCGTGGCTGTGTGCTGGCGCTGGGCAAAGCTCATGCCCATACGATTGACCATATCGTTTGCCAGTTGGGTGGCCATAATCTCGCGGTGTAGCTGGTGCTCCTGTATCTCTGGACCATAGCGCGCTACCAGGGTCTCGGGAAAGGCCGACTCAACCGCGCGCGCTAAAAATGCGTCGGTATCCAAATCCGACTCCATCAATTGTTCTTTTAGCCAGGCCTTGCTATAGGAAATTAATACGGACAATTCAGGGCGCGTTAACCCTTTGCCGTGGAGTTTTCTCTCAAGTAGGTCCTCGTCAGTGGGTATAAATTCCAACTCGCGATTCAGGCGGCCCATTTCCTCAAAGGCACGGATGAAGCGCCGATATTCACCCTGGCGTTCTAGCGCTTGGAACTCAGCCATGCTGATGGCCTGTACCTGATGATAATTATTGCGCAACACTAAATCGGCCACGTCGTCCGTCATTTCGACCAGTAGGGCATTGCGGTGTTTTTGGGTGAGATCACCGCGGGCAACCACGGCGTTGAGCAAAACTTTGATATTGACCTCGTGGTCAGAGCAATCGACCCCCGCAGCGTTATCGATAAAGTCAGTGTTAGAACGCCCACCCGACATGGTGTACTCAACCCGACCCAGCTGTGTCATGCCAAGGTTGCCGCCTTCACCGACCACCTTACATCTCAACTCCATACCGTTAACCCGTAGCGCATCATTGGCCTTGTCCCCAACATCGGTGTGCGACTCATTACTGGCCTTGACGTAGGTGCCGATACCTCCATTCCACAATAAATCCACGCGCGCTCGCAGAAGATAGGCGATCAACTCTTGCGGCGGCAGATGGTCCTCGTCAATATCGAACCGCGCTTTCATCTCTCTGGAAATCTGTATCGATTTGGCACTGCGAGGAAATACGCCACCGCCTGCTGAAATCAACTCAAGGTTGTAGTCCGCCCAACCCGAACGTGGCAAAGCGAACAGTCGTTTGCGCTCGGCAAAACTTGCCTGGGCGCTGGGCTCAGGGTCGACGAAAATGTGTTGATGATTGAAGGCGGCGACGAGCCGAATATGCTCGGATAGCAACATGCCGTTGCCAAAAACATCACCCGCCATATCGCCGACACCTACCACAGTGAAGTCGGTGTTCTGTACATCTATTCCCACTTCCCTGAAATGACGCTGAACCGAAACCCATGCGCCGCGCGCCGTAATGCCCATCTTTTTGTGATCGTAGCCCTCGCTACCGCCGGATGCGAAAGCGTCACCCAACCAAAAACTGTACTCCTCGGATATTGTATTGGCGATATCCGAAAAACTAGCTGTCCCCTTGTCGGCGGCCACGACCAGATACGGGTCGGCATCATCCTTCGCAACCACATATTGTGGAGTGACAATCTCATCGTCCCTGAGGTTATCTGTGACGTCTAACAACGCGCGGATATAAAGCTGATAACAGGCTACGCCCTCCTTTTGGACCTCGTCGCGGTTCATATCCAGCTTGAGTTGCCGTGCCACAAAACCACCTTTTGCACCCACGGGGACTATCACTGCGTTCTTAACCTGTTGCGCTTTAACCAGCCCCAGTATTTCGGTGCGAAAGTCTTCCGCCCTGTCAGACCAGCGCAAGCCGCCGCGGGCGACTTTACCGCCACGCAAGTGCACCCCCTCCACTCTGGGTGAATAGACGTAGATCTCATAAAGCGGTACCGGTTGCGGAACTCCCGGAATATCCTGCGGCTTGAGCTTGAAAGAAAAGTAATCCTTGAGAGAGCCGTCGTCTTCCTCCTGAAAGAAGTTAGTGCGCAATGTGGCCCCGATCACCAGCACGAACTGCCGGATGATCCGGTCTTCGCCAAGGTTGTGCACATCTTCGAGCGATTCGAGAATGCGCTGCTCAATGGCCTGCTCGCGCTGGGAGCGCCAATCCTCGTCGCCCTGAAACACCGGTGAGAAACGAGTGAGGAACAGTTCGACTATGCTGCCGGTTATTTGCAGATGATTGGCGAGCGTTTCAGCGATGTACTCTACGCTGTAGGGAAAGTGAATCTGTCGCAGGTAGCGCGCATAAGCGCGAAGCAGAGCAATTTCGCGCCAATTGAGTTTCGTGCCAAGCAGGAGTCGGTTGAACGAATCGCTCTCGGCAACACCAAACCAAATACGATGAAAAGCATCCTCGAACTCATCTCGCACTTCGTCGAGATCGATATCATGAGACAGCGCATAGATTAGCGTAAACTCCTGCACCCAATACACTTTGCCATCGCGGGCGCGCACGCCATAGGGCTGCTCTGTTAGCACACGTAGCCCTAAGTTCTCGAGGATGGGCAGCACATCGGAAAGTGGCAGACTGCCTCCGTCATGATAGAAGCGCAGGCGCAGCATGTCCCCGCCCTCCTCAAGCCGCCGGTACAGGGCCATACCCAAGCCATCGCCGGCTCGCAGGCGCAGTATCTGCTTAATATCCGCAACCGCTACCCTAGGATCGAAATCATCGCGATAACCCGGTGGAAAGCCAACCCCGAGTTCGCGCACGTAGGTCTCACCCAACTCTTCACCGAACTCCTCTGTTAGGCGAATCCGCAGCCGATCTTCCCAGGCCAGCGTTGCCTGAATAATTTGGTCCTCAACTTCACCGGCGTCGTACTCTAGCGAAACGCTTGGGTTGACACGCAGAACAAAGTGAACTCGCACCAGCACCGACTCTGAAAAGAAGGTGGTGAATTCAGCCTCCTCAGCGTCACAAGCTTCACACAGAATTTGCTCTATTGTTTCCCTCAGCTGAGTGGTGTAGCGATCACGGGGTACGTACACGAGGCAATTAACAAACTTACCGTGGACGTCTTTGCGCAAAAAAAGTCGAGTCTGTCGGCGCTCCTGAATGCGATTAACAGCGCTGACTGTCTGATACAGGTCCTGACTGTTTGATTGAAAGAGTTCATCTCTGGGGAACAGCTCCAGTACGCGCCGCATTTCACGATGCTCGTGGTCACTGGGGTCTTCACCCGTCATCTCCATGATGGCCCCAACCTTGCGCCGCAGTATCGGGATCATGCCTGGATTCATGCTGTAGACAGACGAGGTGTACAAGCCAATAACACGGTGCTGACCAGTGCAGATGCCTTCGGAGTCAAATACTTTGATTTCCACGTAGTCGGGGTAGGTCAATCGATGAACCCGGGATCGCAGTCGCGATTTGGAAAAACTAAGCTGTCTATGCCTGAGATCTTCAGGAGCAATATGTTCGAGGTCCGTGGAAAGGTCATCCACACCGCGAGTCGAGCGGTTTCGGAGCAGACCCAAACGACTGTCTTCGTCGACTACGACCTGCTGATCGGGCTGCCCGGCGTGCATGACGTTCAGATATTCGTATCCCAGCAGGGTCATATGATCTTGCAGCAGCCAATCGATAAAGGCGGACGCCTCATCTCTGAGCTCGTCGGCGACACAATCACTTGCGCTCACCTGTAATTTCGCTTCACGCAGGCGTTCACACATCGCGTCAAAGTCGTCAACAACCAGCGCGTTTTCCCCTAATATCTCGAGCAGTACCTGTCGTAAATCTTCGAGTTCGTTCAAATTAGAATGTCGCCCAATTTCAAAGTACAGGACGGCGTCAGTTACCTGTCCGGACTCCTCAGCGCCGTTGTCAGCGAGAACCGATGTAATACCAGATTCGTTACGCTGCACGGGTAAATCGCAGCCAGAAAGGCAATGAATAGTGAGGTTGCGTCGATTTAGCTCACCTCGCACTGAGGCGGTACAAAAGGGAATGCCCCTGCATAGGATGAGCAGGACAGTATTCTTGTTTTCCCAACCGTGGCTTTGAATTTCGGGATTAAAAATGCGTATCCGCGGCAGGCGATCGTCCCAGGCCCTGAGGTCGCGATACACACCGTAGAGAAAACCATAGAGATTCTCTACCGAGCGATCGCGCAGGTCTTCCGCCGGGAAGCGCCCAAAAAAGCTTGCGCTTAAATTGACCAGGGACTGCTGGTCTGCTTTATCTGCACGACGCGCAATACGCTGCTCTAGCTCTGCGAGTAAACCTTTTTTCAGAGTATCCCAGCTCATATATTATTCTCTCTTCCTGGACCACGCCGGTGAGGACTATATACTCCTTGCCCTAGTCTAGCCCATCCCTGTGGCATGATAGCGCCGGAACTTTTAAGTTTGACTTAAGTCTTATCTGGCGCCCCGGTTCGGCCAATCGCCAAACACAGGCGAACACCGGGTGGCTGGGATACTATACGGACCATCCTCATCAGGTGCTAACGATGCTGAGGCTGAGAATAGATTCGCTTAGAGAACAGGAGTTACAGTGGCTAGCGCAGATATCAGAGCCCTAGAACAATGGCTGGGCAGTCAGATTATCGGCCAGCAGCACCTCATTCAACGCTTAATCATCGCGATCCTTGCAAACGGCCATTTGCTGGTTGAAGGCGCTCCAGGCCTGGCAAAAACACGTGCCGTAAAGACCTTAGCCGATGGCGTAGAGGGCAGCTTCCACCGCATACAGTTTACGCCAGATCTGCTCCCTGGCGATGTCACAGGCACTGAGATCTATCGACCTCAGGAGGCCAGTTTTCATTTTCAAAAAGGCCCTATCTTTCACAATATGGTGCTCGCAGATGAGGTCAACCGGGCGCCTGCCAAGGTCCAGTCAGCGCTGCTAGAAGCTATGGCTGAACGTCAGGTCTCGGTCGGTAGCGAAACTTACGATCTGCCGCAACTGTTCCTGGTCATGGCGACGCAAAATCCAATCGAGCAGGAGGGCACCTACCCACTGCCAGAGGCCCAGTTAGACCGATTTTTGATGCACGTCAACGTCGACTATCCCAATGCGGACGCTGAA
This sequence comes from Pseudomonadota bacterium, assembly GCA_039025905.1. Taxonomy (GTDB): domain Bacteria; phylum Pseudomonadota; class Gammaproteobacteria; order Pseudomonadales; family Halieaceae; genus JARRPM01. Next base: position 50,354 of record JBCCNJ010000010.1, read on the forward strand.
ACCGAGATTCTGCGTTTAACGCGTGCCGAAGCAAGCGACAACAGCATCCCCACCCCAGAGCCCCTGCCCCAGGACACCATCTTCGCCGCCAGACAGTCGGTGCTGGCGATGCACATGGCCTCACCCATCGAGGAATATATCGTGCAACTGATCATCGCCAGTCGCCAGCCTCAGACCTATTCAAAGGAGCTCGCGGGCTGGATTGAGTACGGCGGTAGTCCGCGTGCGACCATCGCCCTGGACCGTTGCGCAAGAGCCCACGCCTGGCTGCACGGACAGGACTTTGTCAGCCCTGATGACGTACAGGCCGTGGCCGCGGATGTACTGCGACACAGACTGTTACTCAGCTTCGAGGCGGAAGCGAATGGCGTAACGCCTGATCAGGTAGTTCGCGAACTGCTGACGCTTGTACCGGTAGGCTGAATATGCAACTGGTCGATGTCACCAGACCCGCTCATGGCGCTTATGCAAATCTGGAAGACCTCATCGGACTGCGTTTTTCTGCCAGGCAGTTAAAGCTGGCGCGTCGTAATCGAGCCCTGGCGGTCTTGGTTGGGCCGAACAAGTCAAACTTCCGCGGGCGCGGGATAGATTTCGAAGAGGTTCGCAACTACCAGCCCGGTGACGACATCCGCAGCATTGACTGGCGTGTCACGGCCCGCACGTCCGAGGCGCATACGAAAATGTTCAGGGAGGAACGCGAACGTCCTGTACTGGTGGCCATCGACCAGCGCAGCAGCATGTTTTTTGGCTCCAGCTATTGCTTCAAATCAGTGCTAGCCGCCCACGTCGCTAGCCTACTGGCCTGGAGTGCGCTGAATGCGGGGGATCGGGTGGGCGGCCTGGTATTTAACGATAGCGGACACCAAGAGATACGCCCTAGACGCAGTCGCAAGACCGTCCTTTCTTTCCTCTCCCAGGTCGCGCAGTACAATCGTGAGCTACCGGGCGAGGTGGGAGTCAGTAGCAGCTTTGCTGAGGTTTTGGCAAACCTAAGGCGAATCGCAAGACCGGGAAGTAGCCTCTTTATCGTCAGCGATTTCAGGGGGGCGCACAGCGCGCGTGCCCGTGAGCAACTATTCCAACTGGCCCAGCACATTGAGATTACAGGCATCGCCTGCAGCGACCCGCTGGAGGCCGAGCTGCCTGTGGCCGGCCGCTACGCCGTAACGGATGGCAATGCCCGAAGCGAACTGGATACGGCGGACAAAAAGCTGCGCCTCAACTTCAGTGAACGTCGCCAGCAAGAAAGTGAGTTGTTGTCGACGGACTTTTTAAAACTCGGTTTGCCCCTGCTCCAGGCAACAACCAATACCTCGCCGTTCTCTTTGCTGCAGCGCTTTTACGGAGAACAGCGCAGATGAACCCGCAAGATCCCCTGGCAGCACTGCACCCGCTGCGTGAGCCTCTGCCCATCGGCTTGTGGCCCCCCGCTCCAGGGTGGTGGGTTCTGGGCCTATTGTGTCTGCTGGCGTTACTGGTGCTGCTGTGGTGGTTACGCAAACGCCACCGAGCTAGTGCATATCGACGCGAGGCACTTAACGAGTTGGGCGATTTGAAATTGCAATACCTGCAAGACGCTGACGCAAAAGCTTATCTTGCAAAGGCCAACGCGCTGCTTAAAAGCGCTGCACTAATCGCCTATCCAAGACGCCAGGTTGCCGCTAGCTCAGGGGCGCAATGGCTACATTTTCTCAACAGCTCAGCAGCAGAGGGCACTGGGTTTCCGGATGTATTCGTCCATGGCGCGTACCGTCTTGAACCACAGGATATTAATATTGAGCAAATCCACAGGGCAGCGAGCCACTGGATTAAGCATCACAGGGTAGCCTCGTGATCGAGTGGTTGTGGCCTTGGATGTTCCTGCTTGTCCCGCTACCTTTGCTGCTGCGCAAGCTGTGCCCACCCGCACAGACAAGAGAGCAAGCGCTTCGAGCCCCGTTTTTCACTGAGTGGCAGCAGCTCCGATCGGGGGACGCAGCGGTTGGGACCAGCGCGCAATGGTTGCCACTGGTCCTGCTTTGGTTGCTGTGGTTGCTTTTAGTCACCGCGACCGCCAGGCCAACCTGGGTAGGTGAGCCTATAGAACTCCCCGATAGCGGTCGCGATCTTATGCTAGCCGTCGATATTTCGGGTTCTATGCAGATTGAAGATATGCGCATAGGCAATAGCTACGGTACCCGTATTGAAGCTGTGCGTCAGTTAGGCGCGGACTTTATCGCAAGCCGGGTTGGCGATCGTCTCGGCCTCATCCTGTTCGGTAGCAATGCCTACGTACAATCCCCTTTGAGCTTTGATACCGCCACCGTGAAACGATTCTTACTGGAGGCCAGGATAGGTTTCGCGGGCCAGGATACTGCGATCGGTGATGCCATCGGACTGGCAGTAAAGCGTTTAAAAGAGCGACCCGCGGAGAGTCGTGTGCTGATTCTGCTCACCGATGGTCAAGACACCGCCAGTTCTGTAAAGCCGCTGGAGGCTGCGCAACTCGCCGCCAGCTTGGGCATCCGAATCTATACCATTGGGATTGGCGCCGACCAGATGACCATGCCCGGCCTGTTTGGCTCCAGCTTCGGAAGCCGGCAGGTTAACCCCTCTGCAGAACTAGACGAGGCTATGTTGCAAAAAATTGCAGACGTGACGGGCGGGCAGTATTTTCGCGCCCGGAACCCGCAGGAACTGGCAAACATTTATGCCATTTTGGATCAGCTGGAACCTGCAGAGCTGGACGTCGTAACCTATCGACCGAGACAAGCCCTGGGTTACCTACCGTTGCTTGGCGCACTCCTGCTGAGTTTTGTTTTAGGACTACGTCATCTTTGGCGTTCGGGCAGCTGGCGACGCCTGCCTGTCATCTCGAGGACAGCGTAGTGGACTTTCATTTTATGCGCCCGGAATGGCTGTGGACGCTGTTACCGGCACTGGCAATCGCGGCCTTGCTGTGGCGCCACCGAGGCAGGCTTGGCAGTTGGAACCAGGTTATTTCACCGGATCTACTTCCCTATTTGGTTAGTCCGCAAGATGGCTCCCGCGGGCCCAACCTCCTGCCGGTACTCCTGCTCGCCTGGGTACTGGCCGCTGTCGCCGCCGCCGGCCCGAGCTGGGAAAAACTGCCTCAGCCCGTGCATCAAAAACAAGACGCCCTGGTACTGGTACTCGACCTAAGTTACTCCATGAACTCCAACGATCTTGCCCCTTCGAGAATCAGTCGTGCCAGACAGAAGATGTTGGACGTGCTGGCGACAAGGGATGAAGGTCAAACCGGTCTAATAGCCTACGCTGGTGATGCGCATATCGTGACACCACTGACTGACGATACGCCGACGATCGCCAATCTGTTGCCTGCCTTGAATCCAGACATGATGCCGGTGCCAGGCAGCGACCCGGTTGCTGCCGTAGAACTGGCGCTTGAGTTATTGCAATCGGCGGGCATCAGAGACGGACGTATCATGCTGGTCACAGATGGCATGAGAGATGTTGATCGCAGCGCGATAAACAGACTCATATCGAATAGCAATACCGATCTGGCAGTAATGGGCGTGGGCACACCAACGGGTGCGCCAATTCCCCTGCCTGGAGGAGGATTCCTCAAAGACCGAGACGGGACTATCGTGCTACCGGGACTGACCGAAGGGATTCTTGCTCAGTTGGCCACCGATACAGGTGGGCGTTACCAGGTTATGCAGGTAGACAATACCGACCTGGAGTACCTACTGGCCGAACCCGTCCTCGGCGGATTGCAGCCAACGGTTGTATTGGAGCGCACAGCGGACAGTTGGGAAGATCAGGGCTACCTGTTCATGTTGCTGCTGCTACCGATTGCGCTGACGCTGTTCCGCAGAGGGTGGATTGCCTGTCTGCTACCTTTGCTATTGTTCGCACACCCCAGCCCCAGCCAGGCGCAGACCTGGGACAACCTCTGGTTAACCCCTGATCAACAGGGACAGAGAGCGCTACAGCAGGGGCAGGCAGAGGCTGCGGCTGAGCTGTTTGAAAACAGTCAGTGGCAAGGTACAGCGGCCTACGCCAACCAAGACTATGACACAGCTGCAGACGCCTTCGCACAGGGCGAGGATAGCGACGCCTGGTACAACCGGGGGAATGCGTTGGCCAGAGCTGGGAAACTAGATGAGGCTATCGAAGCTTATCGGGAATCCCTGGCGCAAAACCCAGACAGAATAGACGCGCAAGATAACTTAGCGCTGGTAGAGCAGTTGCAAGAGCAGCAGCAAAACCAGGAGCAACAACAGAATCAAGATCAGCAACAGGATCCCAATTCCGAGGACCAGCAATCTCAGGATCAAGAGTCTCAGAGCCAGGATCAGCAGTCGCAAGATCAAGATTCACAAGACCAGCAAAGCGAGGATCAACAAAGCAAACAGAACCAAGAAGATCAGCCGTCACAGCAGGGTGAAGAAGACGGCCAGCAGCAGGCGCAGCAACAGGAGCAAGAGAACGAACAGCAAGATGCCCAAGAACAAACCGCTGAGCCCGCGCCGTCTGAACAAGATCAGTCTGAAGAAACACCCTCGCAACCGCCGCAGCTGGCCGAGCTGAATCCGGAGCAGCGGGAGCGAGATCAGGCGATGGAGCAATGGCTGCGCAGAGTCCCTGACGACCCTTCCGGTTTGCTTCGAGAGAAGTTCCGCTATGAGAGCTATCAGAGGCAGCAGCGAGGTGCGGGCAAAAGCAATGAAACCTACTGGTAAGCTCTGGCGCGCCATGTGCGCGCTCTTTATTATGATCAGCGCTGATCTTGCATCCGCTGCCGTCACCGCCACGCTGGACAGACAATCTGCCGCCCTGGGAGACACGCTTCGATTAACAATCAGCGCCGACGACGGCGAGGATCTCGATCAAATTGACCTGTCCCCACTCAGCAGCGATTTTGAGATATTGCAGCGTTCCACTAGCAGCAAAACGAGCTACGTTAACGGCGAGTTTACGAGCACCCAGGAAATACTGCTAGATATCGCACCCCGACGCGAAGGCAGCTTGTTTGTACCGGCGTTTCGAGTGGGTCAGACGTCTACTAACCCGATTCCGGTGGCCGTCTCTGAGCGGCCTCAGGGTGCGGCGAACGATCAGGTCGTCGTTTTTGAAGCGGAGTTAGACCGGTCTTCAGTGTATGTGCAGGGTCAGCTCATCCTCACCCTGCGCCTACAGCAGGCGATTAATCTGGACGATCGCTCCATTACCGAGCTACAGCTCGACAATGCGTTTGTTCGACCGTTGGAACAAAACTCCTTTCAGCGCACGGTTGATGGCAGGCCCTGGCTGGTACACGAGGTGCGTTACGCCATCTTTCCTGAGCAAAGCGGCACACTGACCGTACCCCCACAAACCTTCAGCGCGCGGGAGAGCACGCCCAGGCGCAGTTTGTTTGATCGCGGCAGCTTGGGGAGGCAGATACGACGCTCTACCGAGGCTTTGACTATCGAGGTGCTACCACGCCCTGCCGATTACCCAGCGGGTGAGTGGCTCCCGGCGCGTGAGGTTACGGCAGAGGAATCCTGGTCAACCGATCCACAGGATCTGGAGGTTGGGGATTCCGCCACTCGTATTATCACCTTCAGGGGCGAGGGCTTACAGGGCGCCCAGCTTCCGCCTGTGATGTACCCCGCTACTGCGGGCGTTAAGTATTACCCCGATCAACCGTCGATCAGTGACAGCGAATCCGCTGCCGGACTGATAGGCACCCGTGTTGATAGTGTCGCAGTCGTGCCAACCCAAAGCGGCAAATGGCTGATTCCAGAGCTGCGCGTTCCCTGGTGGAACACCGAGACCAACGAACTGCAATACGCGGTCTTGCCTGCACGGGAAATTGATGTCGCACCGGGTAGTGTTGCGGCATCGCCGCCCACTCCGCAGGCCATTGCCGGCGCTGAAGGTTTACTAACACAGGAGAGCGGCGCTCCGATTACCGTTGTCTCACAGCAGAGCAGCCAGCGCTGGCAAATCATCGCATTGATCAATGGTATCGGGTGGATCGGGACGATCGCCTATCTGGTCTGGAGCCGCACTCGCAACGCAGCTGCCGAGCCAAAGTTTGAGGAAAACGTAAAAGAACCCGCCGCATTCAAAGCCTTGTTACAGGCTTGCTCTGACGGTGATTCAGTGCGAGCCCGACAGGCAGTGATCCAGTGGGCGCGTGCATTGACCGGTCGGGAGGATATCACGGCATTGGCACAGGTCAGTTCGCTATTCGATAACCGTGAGTTGGTGTCTACTTTGCGCAACCTCAATAGCGCTATTTATGGCGAAGACAAGCAAAGCTGGGACGGCACTGCACTGGCCGAAGGGGTCAGGAAAGAGCGCGCCGAGTACCAAATCGCTCAGCGTTCTCAACAGAGATCGCCGCTACAACTCTACCCACAATCAGGGTGAAAACTGCTGGCTCATTTGCGGTTAGCGGGAACTGGCAGTCGCTGCGTGGGTCTGAACTGAACACAGTAGGGAAATCATTTTGAAAAGAATATTTATAACGGTAATGGTACTCGCCTTCGCAACGCAATGGTCCAAAACGCCCATCGCGGCAGAGCCGCCTTCATTTTATAACGGCTTTGAAGTAGAGGATGGCTTGATAGCGCCCAACGAAATTGATCACGGCGGCTCAGGCAGAGATGGCATCCCTTCGCTGGATTTCCCTGTCTTCCTATCAGGCGACGCAAGGCGCGGCGAGTTGCTGCCGGGCGATAGAGTGATGGGTGTCTTTTTCAACGGCATTGCGAAGGCCTACCCCATCAACATCCTCGAGCATCACGAAATCGTCAACGATACCTTCGCGTTAACACCGCTTACGATCACCTACTGTCCATGGTGTGGTTCCGGCATGGTATTTAAGGCAGAAGCCGGTGCTCAGGTGCATCAGTTTGGCGTCTCCGGCCTGATCTATAACAGCGACATGCTGTTGTATGATCGCGAGACGCTATCGCTGTGGTCGCAAATCATGAAGAAAGCTGTCACAGGTCCGCTCAAGGGAACCAACCTCATTCAGGTCCCGGCGCAATACACCAACTGGCAGGCCTGGCAAGAACAGTATCCTGACACGCTGCTGCTATCGACAGATACGGGCTACGATCGTAACTACGATAGCTCGCTGTACGCAGAATATCGGCGACTCCCTAACGTTCGCTACGCCACACTGCATAGCGATTGGCGAATACCCGCTAAAACCTGGGTAATAGGCATTGAGTCCGAAGGAAACGCACTCGCATTACCTTTCAGTGAACTGGACAAACTAGACGGGCCGATGTCTGTAACGGTAGGCGAGTTACCGCTTGAAGTGCAATGGGACAAGAGCGGATCGGCTGCACGCGCCTTTGATGAACAGGGCAATGAGTTTCCTGTTACCGCGGCTTACTGGTTTGCCTGGGTAGCGTTCTATCCGGAAACCGCGCTGTTCCTGTCTGAGGCTCAAAACTGAAGCGCATTCCATCAGGCAACGTACGCTAATCGCTGTAAATCCCTGCAGCGCTAGACCGAATCCAGGGATTTGCTGACCAGTTCAAACACATCTGGCGACAGATCTTGCGAGGCCGACAATTGCCGCAACTGTTCGCACATGAGGTGCTCGCGACCGATGTAGTGATGCCAGCGAGTGAGTGGTTCCAACACGCGTGATGCTACCTGGGGATTACTGCGGTCAAGTTCGGCGACAACATCGGCCAGGAAGCGATAGCCCTCACCATCCGCCCGGTGAAAATGAACGAAATTTTGATCTGCAAAGACACCAATGAGGGAGTAAACCTTGTTGGGGTTGCGCCGATCAAATCCGGGATGATCCATCAAGCTGCGGACGCGCGCGAGAGTATCGCCACGCGGTATGGCAGCCTGGACCGCAAACCATTGGTTCATCACTAAACTATCGTGCTGCCAGTCTGCATAAAACTGTGCAAGCGCATCGTCTCGCATTGCGTCATCGGCATAAAACGCGATCGCACGCAAAGCCGCCAGCCGATCCGTCATATTGTTCGCGGTCTCGAACTGTTCAGCCGCCGGTGCCAAACTTTGTTCAGGGTCACTACTGAGATAGTGCAAGCAGACGTTGCGTAACGCGCGGTCAGCGATTTGCTGGGCATCCGGCGCATACAGTGAATCACTCGCCAGCTGTTCATAACGCGCTTGCAAAGCGCTTTGACAGCGCTTTGCCACTTCGACCTGGACAAGTGTGCGCGCTCGGTGGATGCCATCGACGTCGATACCACCGCGGTGGCTCGCTATCTCCGCGAGGTAGGCTTCACTGGGCAGCGATAGCATCGCCGCTACCATCGCAGGGTCTAGTGTTGTATCACCAAGCAAACGCAAGCAGGCGTCGGTCAGCAGAGCATCCACCTGTGGCTCAGCGTCACCCTGCAACTGTTGCTGCACATCGTGAATCACCTGCACCGCTAGGGATTGCGCGCTATCCCAGCGTACGTAGCCATCGGCGTCGCGCTGCATCAAAGCGCAAAGAGCCGCTTTATCGAATGCATAATCCAAGCGCACAGGCGCTGAAAATCCTCGCAACAGGGAGGGCACAGGGCGCTCAGGAATGTTCTCAAATACATAGCTTTGCTGCGCATCACCTACAAGCAGCACTCGATGCGTCGCATCTGCCTGGGTTGAGGGCTCGTCGTCAGTCGCCAACCGGAGTGGAATATTTCCATTGTTGCCCAATAAACCCATGGCCAGCGGGATGAGCATGGGTTGCTTTGTATCCTGCCCCGGAGTCGCTGGGCAGGACTGTTCGACATGCAAGGTGTAACGCTGCGCCTGCGGCTCATACTCATCGCGGACTTTTAGCAGGGGTGTACCCGCTTGGGAATACCAGAGCCTGAATTGAGTCAGGTCTATCCCACTGGCCTCTTCCATCGCGAGCACAAAGTCCTCGCAAGTGACCGCCTGTCCGTCATGCCGTTCAAAGTAGAGGTCAGAACCGCGTCGGAAGGCGGCGGGGCCGATGAGCGTGCGTATCATGCGCACAATCTCAGCGCCTTTTTCATACACGGTCAGGGTGTAGAAGTTATTGATCTCAATCACTGACTCTGGTCGCACGGGGTGCGCCATGGGCCCAGCATCTTCAGCGAACTGTTCGGTGCGCATCACACCCGCCTCTTCGATACGCTTGACTGTAGCTGAACCCATATCCGCCGAAAACGTTGCATCGCGAAAAACGGTAAAACCCTCTTTCAGGCTGAGTTGGAACCAGTCTCGGCAGGTGACGCGGTTGCCGCTCCAGTTGTGAAAATACTCATGCGCTACTATGGCTTCAATTTTTTGAAAGCCGCGATCTGTGGTGGTCTCGGGCGTACATAGCACACAGGAGCTGTTGAAAATATTCAGCCCCTTATTTTCCATCGCACCCATATTGAAATCATCGACGGCGACGATATTAAACAAGTCCAAGTCGTACTCACGGCCATACTCGTCTTCATCCCAACGCATGGCCCGCTTCAGCGATGCCATCGCATGATCGCATTTGCCGATGTCTTTTTCGTCGACATAAATTCGCAGCCTGACCTCGCGACTGCTGTTGGTGGTAAATACATCCTCTACGTGCTTGAGGTCACCGGCCACGAGCGCGAACAAATAGGCTGGCTTCGGATGGGGGTCGTGCCAGCTGGCAGCGTGTCTACCGTCCGCAAGCTGCTCAGTTTCTACTAGATTGCCATTGCTCAGTAGCACCGGGTAGCGAGCCTGATCGGCGATCACGCGAACGCTAAAAACCGACATCACATCGGGCCGATCCAGGTAGAATGTGATGCGTCTAAAGCCATGCGCCTCGCACTGCGTGCAAAACATCGCCTGCGATTTGTACAGACCATTCAATGACGTGTTGTCCTGGGGTCGAATGCGAGTTGTGCACTGGAGTTGGAATGACGCCGGTACTTCAGGTATCTCCAAGCCCGCGTCGGTCTGTTTGTATTGATCGGGGCTGAGAGCTTCACCGTCGATAGCCAATGAGACGAGCTCCAGCTCCTCTCCATGCAGCTGCAGGCCTGTCGCATCATCGCACTGGCGGTGCACCGCTAGCAGCGAGTGCACCAGCGCATGGTCCTCCCAGAGCTCAAATACTAGATCCGTTTTTTCCACCAGATAATCCGGCGGTGAATAGTCCTTCAGATAAATAGCTGATGGCTTAGCGTCTCGCATGTGGAACTACCTAGTGCTTGGCTAGAGGCGGGGTATCGCCTCCTTGCATTTGAATATTCATAATACCTGAGTCAAAAATGAGCATCTGCCCTCTCACCGAAAATCCTGGTGAGTTCGACGCTGTTACTGAGCGAAGTTACCCTATTGCAAACTACGCTTGCGTGGCAGCTTGATCACTGTCGTCAGTCCTGAGTCCATTTCAAGGGGGTTTCCAGAAGGTCATCACACTGATCGCCCGCTTTGTCGCCACGGTCAATGAAGCCCACCTGCTCATCCTCGGGTAGATGTAGCTTTCCCCAGGCGATCACAGCCTGCAGCGCGGTTCGACGCTGCTCACGTGTCAAAGCGCTACCGTCCGGCCATTTACCAATCTCGACAGAGCGCTTTAGGTTCCTGTAGATCTCTGGCGTCATATTTTCCACCAGATTCAGATAATTCATGGATAAACCTCAGTTACTCCTGTAGCCCCTGCAGCTGTTGCATGAAATGCCACGGCGCGAGTATGTGCTGAAACTCTTCGGCAGGAAGTGGCCTACTAAATAAGTACCCCTGCATCACATCTGCGCCATTTTCTAACAGAAATCGATATTGCTGAGCTGTTTCTACGCCCTCAGCGATAACACCGATCTCCAGACTTTTGGCCATTGCGATAATAGCCTTGACCAAACGGGCCGCATTCGCGTCGGAGGCACACTCACGAACAAAGCTACGATCGATGCGTAGCTCGTCCAGATCGTAGCGACTAAGGTACCCAATCGGCGCCGAACTTGCACCGAAGTCATCTACTGACAGATGCAATCCGAGCTCCCGCAATTGACCCACGGTGTCCGCTGCGCTGCCGTCCATCAAGATGCTCTCGCTCAGTCCTAGCTCCAGACGCGACGCTTCAAGTTCGAACTGCGCTAAAGCCTCAGTGACTTTCTGTACAAAATCCGATTTGAATTGGAAAGCCGAGACGTTAATCGCAACCCTCGGCAGTTTCAAATCTATCGCATCAAAAGCCTTAATTTGCCTACAAGTTTCAGCCAGCACCCAATCGCCAAGCTCCGTAATCACGCCTATTTGTTCAGCCAGAGATATGAACTGAAAGGGAGGAATACTGCCCCGCTCCGGATGCTCCCACCGCAACAGAGCCTCTGCCCCAACAACCGCACCGGAAACGGTATTCACCTGCGGCTGATAGTGCAGGACCAGCTCATTTCGCTCCACAGCTTTGCGCAGATCAGCCTCGAGCTTCAGCCTCGCCACCCCACTTGCATCCATTTCTTCTGAATAAAACAGAAACTGATCTCTCACAGATTCTTTAGCGTGATGCATGGCAATACCCGCTAACTTCAACAGGCCCTCGGCACTCACACTGTCATGAGGCGCAGTAGCAATGCCTATGCTGGGACTGATGACTAACTCTTGCTCACCAACATTCAGCGGTTTTTCCAACTCATTGAGCAAGCGGGTGGCAACGGCGGTTGCGGAATCTACCGACTCCATTTGGTTCAACACCACCGTGAATTCATCGCCACCCAATCGCGACACCTCTATTCTGTGTTCGCTTTCAACATAGTGGCCCACCGCGTCACTTTCGCGCACACTGAGTACAAGGCGCTCTGCAATCTCCACTAGCACTTGATCGCCGGCGGCATGCCCGAGAGAGTCATTAATACGCTTGAAGTTATCGATATTCAGAAACAACAGTGCGAGGGTGTGGCCATTGCGCTGGTTTATGTCTAACAACAAATCCAGTTGTTCGGTGAACAGTCGACGGTTTGGCAGTTCGGTCAAATTGTCGTAATAAGCCAAACGCTCCAATCGCGTTTTTGTTTCGGAAATTTCTTCGGCGGCCCGGGTAAGCTCTTCATCCCGTTCGGAAAGTTGGCTGGTGCGCTCATCAACTTTCATGCTTAACAGCTTTTGCCCCGCCACCGTTTCACGCTTGAGGCTGGTCAAGCCGCCGATCACGCTGTTAAGTACCGCCGCGATTTCGCCTATTTCCCCTTTCGCATGAAATTCCACCGGTTGATCTGACTCTCCCGAGACAACGCCCTCCGCTAGCTTGGCAAGCTTGGACAGATCTCGAGTAATGCGTCGGGCCATCAGCGCTACTGCTACGCCCGCCGCCAGCGTTAACAGCAAGCCGCCTAGCAAGAACATCCACACGGTCGAACTACCGCTGGCAAGAAGCAATTTAGGACTGACGCGAAGCTGCAAGTAGCCAATTACCCGCAAGCTGCTTTTCGTCGTGGGATCAAGAGGCGCGACAAAAAAATCGTAGGACCGCAACCCTTGCTGACCGGGATTAACCGCCGTAAATACGGGCAGCGAAACATAAATCTGGGTATTGTCACCAAACCATGCGGACCACAGCCCAATAGCAACGGGTTCAAGCGCCGCATTGTAGGCATCGACACTTGTATCTGCAGTGGATGCATCGGACCGCAATACATGGAACGGTGGGGCCACTGGTGTGCCCGAACCACGGTCAGCTTCAGCGAGTAAATCCTGTAAGCCGTCGCGCGCTATCGCCCCTGTCACCGCAGGAATCGCAAAAAAATCCTCTAGTATAGGCAGCAACTCCTGAGGGTTGCGGCGGTAGATTGCAACCTGCAGCTCCGGGTGGGCGCGCTCGGTTGCAACAATGGTAGAGACCGTACTATTGAACGCCGCGTGATATTCGCGATAGGCAGTAAAAATAGTTAGTGATAGGACCAGCAGTAGCGCAACGGTAAAAAAAAGTAGCGTGACTTTATTGGCGACAGTCATGCTTTATCTCTCCGAGACGCCAGGCCGAAAATGCCGCCTAGTACCGCACCGCAAATGAGCCCACCCAAATGCGCGGCGTTGGCGATCGCGCCAAAACCAATGATTTCTGTAAAGCCGGTCATGCAGAAAATCAACCAGCCCACCATGAATAGCATGATGGGTTGGGAGGGTTGAATTTGCCAGGCAGGTTGCAACAATGGTGCCACCCACGCAAAACCTAACAAGCCATAGACCACTCCAGACATTCCGCCAAACAGGCTCGGCCCACCGAAAGCATGCTGAGCCCCATTGGAGACGATCGCAATAACGACAAACAGCAGCAGCATGTTTAGGTGGCCCATCACGCGCTCGACCTTACTTCCTAGCTCCCACAGCCATAGGCTGTTGAACGCGATATGCAGCCAGCCGAAATGCAAAAAAACTGGCGTGACCAGGCGCCAATATTCGGCTCCCATGTTGCCGAAAACAGCCTGACCATTAACGATCGTCACCGGCGTGAAGGTAAGCGACGCAAGCCATGCGGGTGGCGCCCCGAGATAGACCATCAAAAACCCGACTACACTCAGTGCAATTAACAGCACGGTAACCGGCACTTCGCGCCAGCTGGCGGATGCGATCGGAGGGGCGCTTTTTGGACTGCGCTCAAGGGAAATACTGACATCGCCCGCTCGCCATTGCCGGTACAGAGACTCCACTTCAGCGCTTTGCGCGGCTTGCTGCACCGCCAGAATCTGCTGGCCGTTTTGCTCGAATACCCTGTGCACAACACCGCGCTGGTGCAGCAGCGCACTCAGTGGTAGCAGGTCTTCTTCGACACTGACGCTGAGGACAGGATGAAAGTCAGCCATTAACTTACCAGCGCATCACCCCAGCGCAGCTTGTCTCTGCAGCTGGCAAAAAAACTGTGCCCTTTGGGATGCAACAGCGTCAATCGATGGCTTTTTTTGTTCAGATGCACGGAGTCACCCGGACTGGCGGTAATGTTGACCTGGCCATCGCAGGTGACTGGCGGATGAATGCGATTGCGCTCCAGGATGTCGATACGGATTTGCGAGGCCCCCTCAACGACGATGGGGCGGCTGCTCAGGGCGTGCGGAAACATCGGAACCAGTACCATGGCATCCAGGGCTGGGTGCA
>JBCCNJ010000011.1:0-63555 GCA_039025905.1 Pseudomonadota bacterium
ATACGATGTTGCCCGTGATCTCGCGAAAGCGTGGATCGACGTCCAGGGCAGCGGCCTCTTCATGCGACCGGGTGTCATTCCACAAAATACAGGGCCGCAGCACTTGATCGGAGGCATCGAGTAAGGTCGCCCCGTGGCAGCTCGGATACGAACGAATTGTGGCCACCGAGAACGGCGCTTTACAATTAAATTTGAGCTGGCCTGGAGGACCGCAGGACTTCTCCATGGCAGCAGGAGCAGGGTCTTTAGTGGTAGACATTGGCTCTGGAAATTTTCCGGAGGTATCGGGCGGCACGTCGGGCGCGCTGAGAGTCGTTAGCATTTTAAATCTGACAGAAATCGTGCAGCGATTGAGCCTCACGCACATGTTCGATTCGGGGGTGCCGTTTGACACGGTAAATGGCGAGATGTTTTTGCAAAACGGCGTAATCGAAGTGCCGAAAATGAATGTAGAGGGCGGCGGTAGCAGTTTTCAATTCAGTGGCGCATCGGATATTGCATCGAGGACGCTGAGTGGCGAACTGGTAGTGACGCTCCCGGTCGCCAGCAACCTGCCCTGGGTTGCAGCCTTGACGGCGGGTCTGCCGGTTGCAGCGGGGGTGTACGTCTTGAGCAAGGTGTTTGAAAGCCAGGTTAATCGGCTGTCCAGTGCTGTCTATACCGCTGGCGGTACCTGGGATGATCCCGAGGTGAGCTTTGATAGAGTTTTCGATGATACGGCGGTTAGCGCGGTTATGCCACGGGATCCAACGGTGAGCGGAACAATTCAAAACCTGCCCGAAGCATCGGGTTCACAGTCGCCGCCTAGTCAGGGGAGCCGGCCAATTCCCTGATGAGTCTAAATAGCTTTCGAGAAGCCGCAGGTGCCTTACCTGCAGCGGATTCCTTCGCATGCTGTCGCAGCAGTTGTCTTAATTGCTGCCGATCAGCCTGGGGCCATTGCCGCATAATCAGTTCTACACCATCGGGGCCGGCCGCCAGCACGTCGTCTCGAAGTTTCTCGTAGCTGTGGAAAGCCGCAGTCTGCTCGCGGCGCTGTTCATACATGTGATCCAGGGCCAGACGAATCGGCTCTGCGTCAATGTCTCGCATTAGCTTTCCAATTAGCTGTAGATGTCGCCGCTTCGCACTGTGACTCTTTATGTTGCGAGCCTGATGAATGGTTTCTCGCAAGCGTTCATCTTCAATCGGGACTTTTGAAAGCTGTTTTGCGCTGAGTGCAACTAGCTGTTCACCCAGGCCCTGCAATGCGAGCGCCTGTCGCTTCTTCGCTGATCTACTAGGCGCTTGCCCATGCTGGTCCTGTTTTGATTCATCCGGCTCAGACATAAAACTGGCTCGCTGCTTGTTTACCGAGAAAGTGTTTCACAAGTTCTTTTGATAGTGGGGCGGCTATGTTAGTACAGGATTTATCAAGTGAATCTCACCCAGTCGGGTCGCGCTTTGTGCGCGCAGTCGCGCGGCTGCAATGAGCGTTAGCTTAGGCTAACGGATCGCCACCAGAACGAACGCTATTCAGGTTCTCCGAAGCGGTCAGCAACCAGGTCCTGTATCGCTGTTAGAGCGGCCTCTTCATCCGTGCCACTGATTTGTAGATCGAGAACGCTACCTTTGCCTGCAGCTAGCATCATCACGGCCATAATGCTCTTGCCATCGACCATATTGCCTTCTTTACCCGCCTGAATCGTACTGGCAAAGCCCGCCGCGCAGCTTACAAACTTCGCAGCGGCTCGGGCGTGCAGCCCTAGTTTGTTAACTATGGTTACCTGAGTTTGAATCACCGGCCTACTGCAATTCCCTGTGTCTTATATGGGTGTTTGGATATTGAGCACGATAATTTTGATACAAACGATCAGCCAGATATACTGAACGATGCTGTCCACCGGTGCAACCTAGCCCTACTGTCATATAGCTACGGTTGCTGTCTTTGTAGCGCGGTAACCAGGTGTCCAAATAGTGGCATATGTCATTGAAAAGCTGCCCTGCAAGGTCCTGTGATTCTAAAAATTCCTGTACTTCTTTATCAAGGCCACTTTTTAGCCGCAGTTCCTTTACCCAGTGAGGGTTGGGGAGCATGCGAACATCGAATACCAGATCAGCATCCGCGGGAATACCGCGCTTAAAGCCAAAGGATTGAAACAAAAGAGACATGCTACCGGTGCTATTTTTTAGAAGGCGTTGCTTAATCGCATCACGCAATTCATAAATCGTCATCTGGGTGGTATCTAGTACCAGCGAGGCTTCACTTGAGATCGGGCCCAGGAGTCGACGTTCTTTTTCTATGGCCTCTGCAAGTGGCATGGTGTCGCTGCTGAGTGGATGTCGGCGTCGGGTTTCGCTAAAACGCTTTATGAGTGCAGCGTCCTGGGCGTCTAGAAACAGCAATTCATAATCAACACTCTCTGGCAGAGACCTGACGATGTCGACAAAGTTAGCTAGATCCTCCCAGGCATTACGCGCATCGATGCAGACTGCTGTACCGCGAAAATGACTAAAGGCGTTTCGCCCGGTTTCGCTGACCAAGGCGGCTAGGAGTGAGATGGGAAGGTTATCGATACAGTAATAACCTTCGTCTTCCAGCTGGTGCAGCGCGGTACTTTTCCCTGACCCCGAGCGACCGCTGATAATAATGAGTTGTGTAGCTTGCTCTGACGAATCAGTTGTCATTGTCTCGCTCGGCCAGGGTTAAAGCCAGAGGATACACTAAGCGCTTTCCGTCGTATCTACTCGCGTGATGCGTTCAAAGAGACTGCTGTTGTCTTTGGCGTTTCGCAACGCCTGACAAAACGCCTGCTGGCTAAACAATCGAGCCATTTCCGCGAGTATGTCGAGATGATGCTGGTCCGCCTGGGGAGGTACGAGTAGCGCGAAAACCAAGTCTACCGGATGATCGTCGGGCGAGTCGAAGTTGATGGCCTGCTCAAGCGTAATCAAAGTACCGATGGGTGTTGAGCATCCTTCGACGCGACAGTGTGGTATTGCGATGCCATCACCAAGACCGGTGCTGCCAAGTTTTTCCCGCGCATTGAGGTGTGAAACGATTTTTTCGTAAGCCAGAGAGGGTTGGTCTTCGCTGATGACTCGGGCAATGGTTTCAAACAACCGCTTTTTGCTGACTCCCGGCGCCTGACAAAGCGTGCGCGCCGGGCTCAGTATTTCATTGAGAAAGCTCACATTCGTATCGGTGCTAATGGCCTCTAGATTTTTCTTTGTGTTTGATGAGTTGACGGTCGAGCTTGTCTGCCAGGGAATCGATGGCAGCGTACATATCTTCTGATTCGGAGGCAGCGAAAATGTCGGCACCGGATATATGGATTGTCGCCTCTGCTTTTTGCACAAGTTTTTCGACGATGAGTGTCACATCAGTGTTGGTAATTTGGTCAAAGTGTCGTTGCAGGCGCTCGAATTTATTCTCAACATAATCGCGCAATGGGTCGGTAACCTCTACATGGTGTCCGCTGACGTTCAGTTGCATATGCAGCTCCTTTTTAGATGTAAGACCGGATATACCGGCAACAATAATGCCCGAATGTTCCCAATCCTGTCAGAATTTTAGACCACTGTTGCGGCCCGCACGAGGTATTTGTGCCGGTAGGTTTGATCTTCATACTCTCTATTGAATCCTGAACCTGCAACCAAACCCAAGACCTCGCATCAGGCGTTATACCAGGCGTTTGCGCTCGTTTGATGGTGGGATGAGTAGTGATTCACGGTACTTCGCGATAGTGCGGCGCGCTACCTGTACACCCTGATCGTGCAGTAGCTGAGTGATCTTATTGTCGCTCAGTGGTTTGCGTGGATTCTCAGCCGCCACAAGTTTTTTGATCAGAGCTCGGATAGCGGTTGATGAGCATTCTCCCCCGGAGGACGTCGCCACATGGCTGGAAAAAAAGTACTTCAGCTCGAACACGCCCCGAGGCGTGTGCATGTATTTTTGTGTAGTAACGCGCGAGATCGTAGATTCATGCATTTCAACTAGCTCTGCGATTTCACTTAACACTAAGGGTTTCATCGCCTCTGGACCGTACTCGAGAAAGTTGCGCTGATGCTCAACAATCCGCGTGGCTACTTTCATTAGGGTTTCATTGCGACTGTGAAGACTCTTCAGAAACCAGCGAGCCTCCTGTAGATTATCACGAAGAAAAGTGTTGTCAGCGCTATTATCGGCACGTTTGATCAGGCCTGCGTAATTGCTGTTAATGCGAATCTTGGGCGCGATATCAGGATTGAGCTCTACCACCCATCGCCCCTCTTTTTTGCTGACAAAGACATCGGGTACAACGTATTCGGTTGTATCGCGACCGATTGATTGTCCAGGGTTGGGGTCCAGTGATTGGATGAGGGCGAGTACTTCTTTCAGGTCAGCTTCCTTGAGCCGTGTACGCCGTAAAATCTGAGCGAAGTCACCGTTACCTAATTGGTTGATATGTCTGGTGAGTATCAGCTTCGCCTGATCTAACCAGGGTGTCGACGCGGGCAGTTGTTGCAGTTGCACTAGCAGGCATTCTTGCAAATTACGCGTGCATACACCCGCGGGTTCAAACTGCTGCAAACGGTGCAGTACTGCGACAACTTCGTCGACATCAACCTCCGCATCAGTTTCTTTGACCAGGGACTCGTGAATGTCCTCTAACTCCTGTAGCAGGCGTCCGTTTTCGTCCGTCGCATCGATTATGGCGAGGGCGATTACGCGATCAAGGTCGGACAGACGAGTGAGATTAAGCTGCCACAGGAGTTCTTCTCGGAGTGAGCCGCCCGCCGCATTGCCACTGTCAAATCCATTCTCAAGTGTATCGTCCATTGAGTACGAGGGTGCAGAAGCGGCGGGAACAAGATCTTCCCACTGGGTGTCGACCGGTAACTCATCGGGCAGATCGCCTTCCCACTGCGACTCCTCAGTTGACTGTTCGGTCGCGCTACCCTCGAGGTTGTCCATTGGTCCATCACTAGCGGTGGATTCGCCTGCTTCTGCAACGGTTGCGTCCGCCCCATTGGTCTGTAGGGCTTGCTCCGCAGTGGCCGCTTCTTCGTCAGGGACCTCAAGCATGGGGTTACTGTCTAGAGCTTCCTGGATTTCTTGCTGAAGATCCAAGGTAGACAGCTGCAGCAGACGAATCGCCTGTTGCAGCTGTGGGGTCATTGTTAGCTGTTGCCCCAGCTTTAATTGCAAGGACTGCTTCATGTGTGTGTCAAACTACCTCAAAAACAGAGCTGCACCACGGGTGCGCTATCGCTATTGCCGGTGCAGTTTAGTATTGAGAGACGGGGAGTTGCAACTACTTGGCGCGAAAATTGCTTGTAATACCAGGATAAGTTCTTAAAACTGAGATGCGGGTCTCTTAATGCGATGCGTATGCAAAACGAAATCTAGCTACATCTGGAATTGATCTCCCAGATAGACTTGCCTGACCTTTTGATTCGCCAGCACCTCGGCTGCCGAACCCGCAGCTATAATGTGACCTTCGCCGACTATATACGCTTTTTCGCAGATATCCAGTGTATCGCGCACATTATGATCGGTGATCAATACGCCTATGCCCCGGTCGCGCAGATGATTAATGATATCTTTGATGTCACTGACGGAAATCGGATCTACACCGGCGAAGGGTTCGTCAAGCAGAATAAACTCGGGTTCTGTAGCCAGTGCTCGCGCTATTTCGACCCTGCGTCTTTCACCCCCTGACAGTGATTGGCCCAGGCTGTCGCGCAGATGCTCGATATGGAATTCGTCCATCAGTTCGTTCTGCCTGTTGATGCGCGCTGCCTTGTTGAGATCGCGGCGGGTTTCGAGTATCGCCATGATGTTTTCGCCGACGGTTAGCTTGCGAAACACCGAGGCCTCCTGCGGCAGGTAGCCGACACCTTTGCGCGCTCTTTGATGCATGGTGAGCGCAGTGACGTCGGTACCATCGATGCTAATTGTTCCCTTATCCGCACGGATGATGCCGATGATCATATAGAAGCACGTGGTCTTGCCCGCACCGTTTGGGCCTAATAAGCCGACGACCTGACCACTTTCGATCTCGAGTGAGACATCCTGAACAACGTCTCTGCCACCATAGCTTTTCGCTAGATTAATTGCTTTCAGTTGCGACATTGTTTGGATCCGCAGCCTGCTCAGTATTGTCGGCCTGTGCGGAATCAGCTTCCGACTCCGCCACTGGAAGCTGCGTCGATTCTGCCTGAGCGGCCTCGGAGACTTGCGGTATTTGAACAGCACTTTCATCGTTTTCGCGCACAACGTTTGGCGGGATAACAACTTCTACCCGGCGACCATCAGGTGATCGTTCAGAGTCCGCTTTTACCAGCTCTTCAGTGATGTAGTAATCAATCGAGTCTCCGGTCACTGAGCTACCATCGTCTCGAGTGATATAGGCGTTGTCCTTCAGGTGCACGCGGTCCTCAATCTTGAAATACTCAATCACCTGAGCTCTGGCACGAACCATTGGCTCATTGATTTGCGGACGTTGTTTCATGCGTGCGGGATTGCCGATGGCGACGATTTTATCGGCCTCTTGTGTCTCGTGATAAATCGTTAGTTCGTCAGCCACGATATCCAGGCTGCCCTGGATCATGTGCACGTTGCCAGTGTACACCGTGAACCCCTGTTTCTCGTCTCGGATTGCGGTATCTGCCGTGATTCTGATGGGCTGGTCGCGATCTCCTGGAAGTGCTTGTACCAAGCTCGGCACCCAAAATCCTGATACGAGGAGCAATCCACCCAGGGCCAACTGAGAAAACACGCGTCGCAAGGCCGGCTGCTGCCCTCTAGGGATGGGTTCAGACATGTTCTTCTCCTGGGCGGTGCTTATCCGGCCGGCAGCCCGTGCGCTGTAAAGCACGGCCCTTAAGCTGCTTAAAGATGCCGTTCTCACTTAATTGGACCCTGATTGATAGATTGCAGTTCGCTCACTAGGATACTTTTTTAGTTAAGTAAGGCCAGCGTGTAATAAATGCACGATGTGGATTACGCCGGCGACGGTCTTGTTGGGGTTTACCACAACGAGGGAGCTAATTTCGTTTTCCTCCATAATGCGCATGGCCTCCGCTGCCAGCATTTCAGGCTTCACGGTTTTCGCGCTGCTGCTCATGAGCTCACGCATGGGAGTGACGTTGATGTCTACCTTCGCTTTTAGCGTTCTGCGCAGATCACCGTCGGTGAAGATGCCGCATAATTGCTGCTCCTCGTCCAGTACAGTAGTCATGCCCAGACCCTGATTGCTGATTTCTAGCAGCGCTTCAGAAAGCGGCGTGTCGGGCGATACGGCCGGAATGTCGTCCCCGGTGCGCATCAAATCTTCGACTTTCAACAAGAGCTTTTTCCCCAACGTGCCGCCGGGGTGGGAGAACGCGAAGTCATCTGCGGTGAAGCCGCGTGCCTCCAGAAGAGCAATCGCCAAGGCATCGCCCATTACCAAGGCTGTAGTGGTACTGGATGTGGGTGCCAGATCCAGTGGACAGGCCTCCGTCTCAACGCCTGTATTCAGATGCACATCTGATGCCTCAGCGAGAGTTGATTCCGGATTGCCGGTCATGCTGATCAGGGAAGTGCCAATGCGTTTTAGTAGCGGAAGCAGGGTCACGATCTCCGCCACCGAGCCGCTGTTGGAAAGTGCGATAACGGTGTCGGCCTTGGTGATCATACCCATATCGCCATGACTCGCCTCTCCTGGATGGACGAAGAACGCGGGCGTGCCTGTGCTGGCGAGAGTGGCGGCGATTTTCCTGGCGATATGACCGGACTTACCCATGCCGATAACGATGACTCGCCCCTTTGTTTGCAGCAGTATTTCGCAGGCCTGGTCAAAGTGAGAGTCGATGCGATCCGCCAGCGCGGCAACTGCCTCAGATTCCATTCTGACGGTGCGCCGGCCTGATGAGGAAAAATCTCTGGCGGACATAGGTGTCCTAGAAGCTCAAATAAAGCAAATAATAGTACAGCGCATAGATTAAGACTAACAACCATCCGACGCTGCGACCCAGATAAGAGTAGCCCGCTTCTGCCTTCTTGCGTTTCCCGCCGATGTAGATAGCCGCTGCCAAGATCACGGTCAATACCGCCATAATCGGGTAGTGAAGATCAATGACTTCGGACGCCAGGGTTTGGGACTGTACGATACCTGGTATCGCCATCACGACCAGAAGATTGAACAGGTTAGAGCCGATCACGTTGCCTATGGCAATCTCTGCGTGGCCGCGCCTTGCACTGGACACGGTTGCGGCCAGCTCAGGGAGGCTGGTACCGACGGCCATGATCGTAAGCCCGATCAGTAACTCTGACACGCCCAGCATCTGTGCGGCTTCGACGGCACCCCACACCAAGGCGTGCGAGCTTCCAATCAGCAGAATCAGACCGGCCGCGAACGTTAGCCAGGCTCTTATGGGCGACAGCGACCTAATCTCTTCTTCGTCCGACTCCTGGGTGAGCGTCTCATCTTTGCTCTGGACGCTCAGCAGGTATGTCATGACCAGGACAAGCGCGATAACCAGTAACCAGCCCTCCATGCCCGTCAGCAGATCATCAGCGAGCATCACTCCCGCGATAGCGGTAACGACAAGCAGTATGATCAGCTCTTTTTTCACCGCCGATTGCAAGACGACAAATGGCGTGACCAGCAAAGTGATGCCAAGCACCATGCCAACATTCGCGATATTGGAGCCGATTGCATTGCCTATGGCCAGTTCTCCAGCACCGGCAAATGCAGCGGTGAGAGAAACCAGGACTTCAGGTGCCGATGTGCCGATTGAGACGATGGTCATTCCGATTATGATCGGCGACATGCCCATGTTTTTGGCAATCGCGGCAGCTCCGAGGATGAATAGATCGGCGCTCCAGATTAGAATAATAAAGCCGGCGAGGATGGCGACGGCGGCTAACAGCATATAAACGCGTTTCCTGTTACAGTGTGCGCCGCGTTCATTTGGGAACTACGCAGAGCGAGCGGTTGTCGAAATATTGGATTTATTTTAGGCGGCGAATCACGGCTTAAGCCTGTCACCGCTGGATTATACATACCCGCATAGGGCTGGGTAGTAGAATTTAGTCATTGAGGAGAGTAAAAGTGGCTAAGGTGCTTTCGACATGGTTGTTGAGCATATATTTCATCGCTATTAACAGTTGGGCGCAGGAACCCGATCAAGCAGCCCACGAGGTTGTGAACAGCACGACTCAGCAGGTCATGGCCGTAGTTGCAGAAGCCGATGCTTATGCGGACGAAGATCCTGAACGTTACTATATGCAGGTTCAGGAGATTCTTGATCCGGTTATAGACTTCCGTGGCTTTGCGCGCAGTGTCATGGGGCCGTACGCCAGCAGCGCCCGGTATCGCTCCCTTGATGAAGCCGGTCGCGAAAAACTGCGCGGTCAGCTGGATGAGTTCACCGAGGTGATGCGAGTGGGCCTGGTGCGTACCTATAGCAAAGGCCTCCTTGCCTATGGCGATTCCCGCATCGAGGTGTTTGCTGCGGCAGAGGAACATGCTGACAGCGGAAGGGCCGCCGTCAGGCAGCTAGTTTACACTGGGCAACCAGATCCCTTTGTTTTGGTTTACTACATGGGTCTATCGAAGAACGGTGAGTGGCGCCTAAGAAATATCGTGATCGAAGGTGTTAATCTGGGCGAGATTTACCGCAGCCAGTTCGAAGCGAGTGCCAGAGAGAATGACGGTGATTTGGATGCCGTTATTAGCGGTTGGACCACGGTAGAAGTCGACACCCAAGAGAGTTAACGCACACAGCCGGCAGTAGTTTGGCTTGGGCCCTGCCTGTAGCTAGCGGCTGATGGATTTAGCGAATCATTACGTCGTTCGCGTTGGCATCAAAATTCTCCTAAAATGGCGACCGTTTTTTTAATGCATGCGTTGCGCCATGTTGTAAATAACGTGTGCCAACACTTCAGGAGAAGATGGATGGACGCGGCGACCGTGAAAACCTTGCTGCAAGATCACCTTGCTGATTGCGAGTTTTACGTCGAGGGTGAGGGAAATCACTATACGATTACCGCTGTAGGAGCCGTGTTTGACGGAATGCGTCCCGTGCGAAAACAACAGCTGGTGTATGGCGCGCTGAGCGAGTGTATCGCTAACGGCAGCGTACACGCCGTCAACATCCGCACGTACACGCCCGACGAATGGCAGGCTCAGTCAGAGACGTAAGCGTCTCTAGTAGTAACTTCTATGAGTGAACAACTGACACTGGCATTGACCAAGGGGCGTATTCTGAAAGAAACGCTGCCGCTACTGGCAAGCATCGGGATAACGCCATTGGACGATATCAACAGCAGTCGCAAGCTGGTGTTTGAGAGCTCGCGCCCTGGCGTAAGGTTAATGATCATACGCGGGTCAGACGTCCCTACCTATGTGCGCCATGGCGCGGCGGATATGGGAGTGGTAGGTAAGGACATGTTACTGGAGCATGGTGCAGAGGGGCTCTATGAGCCATTGGATCTGGGTATAGCGCGGTGCCGCCTGATGACGGCTGGCCCAGCTGGCTGGCAAAGTGATGGCACGCGTATTCGGGTTGCTACGAAGTTTGTCAATATCGCTAGGCGGCATTTTGCCAGGGCGGGTGTTCATGCGGACGTGATCAAACTCTATGGCGCTATGGAGCTGGCGCCCATCATGAACCTAGCGGACCTGATTGTTGATATTGTCGACACAGGGAACACCTTGCGGGCTAATGGAATGGAGCCAATGGAGGAGATTGCGGCCATCAGCTCAAGATTGGTCGTTAACAAAGCTGCCATGCGCTCACGCTGTTCGATTATTCAGCAGCTGGTAGATGATCTTGCTGTTGTGGTCGCAAAGGACGAGTAAGATGCAGCGTCTAGATACATCACAAAAGGATTTTGAATCACGACTCGCTGCGTTGAGGGCTACGCAAGGGGATTCAAGTCAAGAAGTGGAAGGCCGAGTCGCGGACATCATCAAGGATGTGCGGGAGCGCGGCGATATCGCGTTGCTTGAATATACAGGGCAGTTTGATCGCCTCAGCGTTCCACTGGCGAGCGAGCTAGAAATCTCTAGCGAACGATTATCCTCAGCGCTCAAAAAGATTGATCAAAGCCCCCGCGACGCTCTGAAGTACGCCGCTGACCGTATTCGCAGCTACCACGAGAAACAGCGACAAGAAAGCTGGCGCTATCGTGATGATGTTGGCAATCTGCTGGGCCAGCAAATTACGCCCTTAGCAAGCACTGGAATCTACGTGCCCGGCGGCAAGGCTAGCTACCCATCCTCGGTTTTAATGAATGCGCTGCCCGCAAAAGTTGCTGGAGTTGAAGATGTCATTATGGTGGTTCCTGCACCCGATGGTGAGCTGAGTGATCTGGTGTTGGCCGCCGCCCATATTGCGGGTGTAGATCGTCTGTTTACCATTGGCGGTGCGCAAGCGGTGGCAGCCTTGGCTTACGGCACCGAAACAATTCCTAAGGTGGATAAGATTGTCGGCCCAGGGAACATCTATGTTGCGACCGCTAAACGCCAGGTATTCGGCCAGGTTGGCATCGACATGATAGCCGGACCATCGGAGATACTTGTGATTTGCGATGGCAATACAGATGCCGACTGGGTAGCTATGGATCTGTTCTCGCAAGCTGAGCACGACGAACAGGCGCAATCGTTGCTGCTATGCCCCAAAGCGGATTTTCTAGATAAGGTTAAGGCCAGTATTGATCGCTTGCTACCGGACATGGAAAGAGCCGATATTATCCGTTCCTCCCTGACAGCGCGCGGAGCAATGATACAAACGCGAAATCTGTCGGAGGCAGTTGAGATTTCCAATCAAATTGCACCGGAACACCTTGAGCTATCCGTAAGCGACCCAGAAGCGCTGTTGCCTGATGTCCATCACGCCGGCGCTATTTTCATGGGACGCTACACATCGGAAACGCTGGGTGACTATTGCGCCGGCCCCAACCATGTTCTCCCCACTGCGGGTTCCGCTCGATTCTCGTCGCCTCTCGGGGTGTATGATTTCCAGAAACGCAGCTCCTTGATTATGTGTAGCGAACAGGGTGTACAAGAGCTGGGTCGAATGGCTTCCGTTTTGGGTCGCGGTGAATCACTGACCGCACATGCGCGTAGTGCGGAGATGCGCCTGCTAGACAGTTCTTCTATTGACGCCGACTAGACTAACCCCTGGACTGGTTCAGCACACCGACAATAGCGCTCAGGTCCAGGCTTTGTTGGTCTCTTATCAGCGTTATGTCCACTGAGTCTCCTGGACGCAGCATGGCAATGCGCTGCATGGTTAGGCGGCCGTCTCTCACGCGTTCGCCGTTAATGTAAGTAATGAGGTCACCTGGTAGCACACCGGCCTTTTTGGCGGGGCTATTGGTGGCGACATCAACGACTTCGAGTGCTCTCACCATGCCGCCCTCGCCATTGGGAGCACCCGCCACCTCGACGCTAACGCCCAACCAACCCCGAATGACCTCGCCGTAGTCGATCAGATCCTGCATAACAAACACCGCTAGATTAACCGGAATGGCAAGGCTAATCCCTATACCTGTTGTCGCGCTTTGGCCGTTGCTATTGCCCGTGTAAATCAGAGTATTGATCCCCAACAATCGTCCTGATGTATCTACTAGTGCGCCACCCGAGTTACCCAAATGAATGGTGGCGTCGGTTTGTATGTAGTCTTCGTAAGCGGTCGCCTGCAGACCATAGCGTCCAAGCGCGGACACAATGCCCTGCGTGACAGAGTGGCCAAAGCCCAGAGGATTGCCGATAGCGAGTACCACGTCGCCGACCCTGGCGGCATTTGAGTCACCGAGCGTGATCGGTTGCAGGTCGGGTAGTTCTATCTTTAGCACCGCTAGATCTGTAGCGGGGTCGGTGCCGATAACCTGTGCGTTGGTATAGCGGCCGTCCTGAAGCAAAACTCGTATTGCATCCGCACCGACAATCACGTGGTTGTTGGTTAGGATATGTCCTTGGGGTGTTACGATCACGCCTGAGCCAAGCGATCGCTCAATACGCTGTCGTTGTTGGCGTGGCCGGGCAAACTGCTGAAAAAAATTATCATCCATTAGCGGATTGCGCCGGGAGTTGACGCGTTTCTCGGTATAGATGTTGACGACGGCCGGTGTCGCGAGTCGCACTGCAGAGGCGTAGCTGACTGGCTCATACTCGATCGAGCTGGTGTCAGTGGTGTTGGGTAAGATCCACCGATCCAATATCAGCAAGGCCGCAAGTAGCCCAGCGATAGAGGGCCAGAAAAAGAACTTTAGCGATTGCATGGGTGGCGTGATTTAGCTGGTATTGGGCTCGCTACCGAGCCTAATCAACGGACGGTTTGGGTTTGGCCGACTCTACGGGAGTGGGCTCTGCAGACGACTTTCTATCCATGCCGAACTCTTCATTGAGCATACCTTTTTCCTCTGGCGAGGTTTTTGGCGCATAGTCCAGCGGTGGCCTTATGTCGGCAAGGTGGGCGGGAATCTCTGCAGAGTCAGGGCCATCTTCCAGCCGCTCCATTGATACGGGACCTTTACCATGACACAAATTTGCAGCGCCCGTTGCCAGGTGATTGTGGACACCACGATAGCTTTCAGTGAGGTTGTTCAACAGGTTCGCTGTTTCTGAAAAGTGTTCAACCACCTCGTCTTCATAAGCTTTTTTCTCTTGCAGAATCTGATCGAGTTTGCGTTCAGCTTCACGCTGGCGCCGAACTGCCGGCGCGCTGCGCCGGCCTAGCAAAGCGCCAAGGCCAAGGCCAATGATGAACAGAGCAGCACCCAATGCGATCAGAACGGCTTGACTCAACTGCACGGATTCCATGGGCAATTCCTCTTTATTACAGGGTGTCGCGACGACGCGCAGTATACCCTCATGGAAGGTCGTCTGTAAGCTTTAAGGTTGCCAGCGCGGGGCACCTCGAGCATTGCGCACTTCATTTGTGCTCGTTAAAGTGGGCCGCTTTCTCGTCGAAGGGGCTAGACCTCGTGTCGGTTCTCTTACTCATATGACAACACCCTGGGAACGCTATCAAACGGATTTGCGGCGTGAGGACTTTGCCCACGATCCTGCCCAGGAGTATGCAGTGCAGCTTTTGCAGGACCTTTTCGAGCGCCTCGTCAGCAGGACGACTGAGCGCAGCGGAGGCATGGCCAGGTGGCTGCGGCAATTTCGCGGCGAACGTGAAGAGCCGGAGATAGGGCTCTATTTTTGGGGAGGTGTGGGTAGAGGCAAAACCTACCTTGTTGACTGTTTCTTTGACTGCTTGCCGTTCTCTCGAAAACTGCGGGTGCACTTTAACCGCTTTATGCAGCGTGTCCATGAAAACCTCACCAAGCTGGAGGGTGAGAAGAACCCTTTAGAAAAAGTAGCGGAGCAACTTGCCGATGAAGCTATGGTGATCTGTTTCGACGAGTTTTACGTCAGCGATATCGCCGATGCCATGATACTCGGCGGGTTGATGGAAGCGCTGTTCGCGCGCGGGGTTACTCTGGTTGCTACCTCGAACATAGAGCCGCAACATCTTTATGAGAACGGACTGCAACGTCAGCGTTTCCTGCCTGCGATTGCACTGGTCGAAAAGTATACGAATGTGGTTAACATTGATGCCGGAGTGGACTATAGATTGAGGACACTGGAAAAGGCGAGGCTATATTACTTTCCACTGGATGCACTTGCCGACGAGAATCTAAGGGCTAGTTTTCAGAAGTTAGCGCCAAAGTCTGGGTTAAGCCGTGAGCCGGTAGCGGTGAACAACAGGCTTATTAGCTGCCGCTGCAGATCTGGAGATGTAGCCTGGTTTAGCTTTAAAGAGCTCTGTGACGGGCCTCGCTCTCAGAATGACTATATCGAGCTGTCGCGACTGTTTCGCACCGTGTTGATCTCAGGGGTGCCAGTCTTCAAGCCCAATTCTGATGATCTTGCCAGGCGCTTTGTTAATCTGGTTGACGAATTTTATGATCGCAATGTCAAACTGATAGTGACTGCTGAGGTGGCCTTGCCGGAACTCTATGCGGGAGGGCAGTTGGGATTCGAGTTTCAACGAACGATTTCCAGGTTGCAGGAAATGCAGTCACTAGAGTACCTGGCGCGGCAACACAAACCTTGATTTAGGCCTCTTTCGGGTGCTGAATATGGCCGTCTTTTTGGCTTGAATTAGACCTCTCGTTTGATTAGTATTCGCGCTCCTTAATTTGGAGCTTTCCGAAAGGCTATTGTGATGAAGACGTTTAGTGCGAAAGCGGACGAGATCAACCGCGATTGGTTTGTGGTTGACGCCGCTGACAAAACCTTGGGCCGACTGGCCAGTGAGGTTGCGCACCGACTGCGCGGCAAACACAAGCCCGAATATACACCCCACGTAGACACTGGGGATTACATTGTCGTCATCAACGCTGACAAGGTTCGCGTAACGGGGAATAAGAGGACAGATAAGATTTATCACTCGCACACGGGCTACCCGGGCGGGATCAAGTCCTTATCCTTCGAAAAATTGATCGAGAAAGCACCAGAAAGGGTTATTCAAGGTGCCGTGAAAGGCATGTTGCCCCGCAATCCCCTTGGTCGCGCCATGTTCAAGAAGCTCAAAGTTTATGCGGGCGCTGAGCACCCACATTCGGCGCAACAGCCGCAAGAATTGAACGTATAACGGAATAGCTATATGTCCTCTACGCAATATTACGGAACCGGTCGCCGCAAAACCTCCACTGCGAGAGTTTACCTGCAGAGTGGCGCAGGGAATATCACTGTCAACCGCCGCCCTCTAGATGTGTATTTCGGGCGTGAAGTGGCCAGAATGATCGTGCGTCAGCCCCTGGAAGTGGTTGATTTAAATGATAAATTTGATGTAAACGTCTCAGTTTCAGGGGGCGGCAGTTTCGGTCAAGCGGGTGCGATTCGCCACGGCATTACCCGCGCCCTGATGGAGTATGATGAGTCTCTGCGCACGCCTCTGCGAGACGCTGGGTACGTCACCCGCGATGCTCGCGAGGTCGAGCGCAAGAAAGTGGGTTTGCGAAAGGCTCGCAAGCGTCCTCAATACTCTAAGCGCTAATCCTTACACGCCACCGAATTTCCCGCGGGCTGCTCAGTCGTCATGGCCTTCAAGTGCCGGATGAAGGGTATGTGGCCAGAGCGTGTGCACAAAAAAAGCGGGGCTCTTGTCCCCCTGCGAAGCAGGGTTTTCTTGTAACCCAATGTCAGATTCATTAACATTTGGGCCTTTTTGAGCTGTCGTACGTACAGAGTCGAGCGACTACCATCCATCTGGGGTTTTCAGGAGATTTAAGCATGACTACCGACGCAATCAACACCGACAGGCGCCGGTTCTTGGCGGCTGCGACAACGGCTGTTGGGGCTGCGGGTGTGGTCGGTGTGGCGATTCCATTTGTCGGTTCCTGGAACCCTTCCGCTAAGGCGAAGGCGGCCGGTGCGCCCGTCAAGGCTGATGTCAGCAAGCTGGAACCTGGCCAGATGGTAACAGTGGAATGGCGCGGAATGCCGGTCTACATAGTCAATCGCACAGAAGCTCAACTCGAAGAACTCCCGAAACTTGACCCACAATTGAAAGACCCCGATTCAAAGGTGTCTGAGCAGCCGCCGTACATCGAAGGTCCGGATCGATCTATTAAACCGAATATGCTCGTGATTGTAGGCCTTTGTACCCATCTTGGATGCGCGCCTAAATACATACCGGAAATTGGCGCGATCAGCGTTAGCGGGGGTGAATGGCAGGGAGGGTTCTTTTGTCCCTGCCATGGCTCGACGTTTGATATGTCAGGTCGGGTATTTAACGGTGTGCCGGCCTCCGCCAATTTGGTCGTGCCACCCTATACCTATGAAACAGATTCAGTAATTATCATTGGCGAGGACATGGAGGCAGCCTGATGAATAATGTGCTTGTTGGGTTGCGCGACTGGGTCGATGACCGACTGCCGATTATGCGTGCGTGGGACACGCACATGGGCAAGTACTATGCGCCGAAGAACTTCAACATTTGGTACATATTTGGTGTGCTTTCACTAGTGGTTCTGGTTAACCAATTGCTGACGGGCATTTGGTTAACAATGAATTACGTACCAAGCCAAGAAGCGGCTTTCGCGTCGGTGGAATACATCATGCGCGACGTCGATTACGGCTGGATACTGCGCTATATGCATTCAACAGGCGCGTCGGCATTTTTCGTAGTCGTCTATCTGCACATGTTTCGAGCGATACTTTACGGTTCCTATAAAAAGCCGCGCGAATTGATCTGGATATTCGGGATGCTCATCTTCGTGGTGCTAATGGCCGAAGCATTCGTGGGGTATGTGCTGCCCTGGGGGCAGATGTCTTACTGGGGTGCCCAGGTCATCATCTCTTTGTTTGGCGCTATCCCGTATATCGGTGAAGGACTGGTGACCTGGATTCGAGGAGACTACCTCATATCTGGGATCACGCTGAACCGATTTTTCGCGCTGCACGTCGTGGCATTGCCTATTGTGTTGCTCGCCCTGGTTGTTCTGCACCTGTTAGCGCTGCACGAAGTCGGCTCGAACAACCCCGATGGCGTAAATATCAAAGAGACCAAAGACAAAGATGGCATTCCCCTCGATGGGATTCGCTTTCACCCCTACTACTCAGTCCACGATTTGCAAGCCATCGCAGTCTTCCTGTTCATTTTTTGCGCGGTGATGTTTTTCCTCCCGGAGATGGGTGGATTCTTCTTGGAATATGCAAATTTTGAGGTGGCGGATCCACTGAAGACGCCTGAGCATATCGCTCCAGTCTGGTATTTCACGCCGTTTTATTCGGTACTGCGAGCCGTACCCGATAAGCTCTGGGGCTTTATAGCGTTTGCCGCGTCCGTCGCGATTCCTTTCCTACTTCCGTGGCTGGATCGCAGCCCGGTGAACTCGTGGCGCTATCGTGGCAACTTTACAAAGTTCATGCTGGTCATTTTCGTAGCCTCTTTCATTATTCTGGGTGTACTGGGCGTAAAGGCGCCAACGCCGGAGAGAACCCTCCTAGCGCAAATCTGCTCCGTGATTTACTTCGCCTTCTTCCTGCTGATGCCGTTCTGGACATCCATGGAGAAGACTAAGCCGGTACCTAAGCGGGTTACGATGGACGGCGGAATAGGCTTTTGGGGTAGCCTTGCGGGAGCGGCGATTATTGCGGTACTGACGGTGTTGCCGCTGCGGGTGGTCGGCGCGGAATCGGCATATAAATGCGGCAGCATTCCCTGCGACGATATCCGTGTCGATCCAAACAACCAGGCATCACTCCAGAACGGCCTAAAGCTATACATGAATTACTGCATGGGATGCCATTCCTTACAGTATGCCCGGTACAACCGGACGGCAGCCGATTTAGGCATTCCTGAAGATCTGTTTATGGAATACCTTGTGTTTGATGAAAACGCGAAGTTTGGGGATCTGATGGATAATGCCATGGACGATTCACTGGCAAAGGTGTGGTTTGGTGCAACACCGCCCGACCTGACCTTGGTGTCCAGATCGAAGCAGCCAGAATGGTTGTACACCTATTTGCGAACCTTTTACAAAGATCCTGCCAGACCCTATGGGGTGAATAACAAAGTGTTCAAGGACGTGGGTATGCCCCATGTTTTGCTTGAGTTGCAGGGCATGCAGGAATGCGCCGCCGGCCCAGTGAAGGCGGCCAATGGCGGCGTCAAGCGCGACCCCCTTACCGGCGAGGATATTCTCGAGGAGCCCTGTGGTCGCCTGGTCGTCTCTGAAGCGGGAGAGATGAGCCCGGAGGAGTTTGACGTGGCAATGTATGATCTGGTCAACTTCCTCGCTTATGTGGCCGAGCCCATGGCAGCGGACCGCATGCGCATCGGCAAATTTGTTTTGCTTTTCATCGCGGTGTTTTTTGTATTCGCCTGGTTACTGAACCGCGAATACTGGAAAGACGTGCACTAATTAACCTCCATGGTTGCATGTCGGCAGCCATCGGCGTCAAACTACATCGTTCTTTAACAAGAACTAACTGAGGAAACCTCCGATGGGTGTTGTGGCAAAGCGGTCTTCAATGACCTTTTTCTCCGATAACACAAGTCAATACAGCCACCGCGTCCGTATTGTATTGGCAGAGAAAGGCGTAACCGTTGATCTGATTGAATCCGACTCGGCTCACCCGCCAGTTGAGCTGGCGGATTTGAATCCTTATAACAGTTTGCCCACGCTAGTTGATCGCGAACTCGTACTCTATGAATCCAAAGTGATGATGGAGTATTTGGATGAGCGATTTCCTCATCCTCCCTTGTTGCCGGTGTACCCTGTCGCGCGCGCGGAAAGTCGACTTTACATCCATCGCATTGAAAAAGATTGGTGTACGCTGGTGGAATCTATTCTTCATTCCCGCAGCGATAATGTGGTCAAAAAGTCCAGTAAAGAATTGCGGGAGAGTATTATGGGGATCTCGCCCATTTTTGCTGAAAAACCCTTTTTCATGAGCGAAGAATTTACTCTCGTAGATTGTTGCCTTGCTCCTATTCTATGGCGGTTGCCCTCATTGGGGATCGATATCCGTTCCAGCAAACAGTCCAAACCACTTTTGGCCTATATGGACTCGATCTTCAATCGAGACTCCTTTCAAGAGAGCTTGACGGAGCAGGAGCGGGAAATGCGCCTTTAGGCGCAATCGCTGTGGCAATGACGCCCAGTCGTCCTTACATCATGCGTGCACTCTACGAGTGGATCGTCGATAACGATTGCACGCCCTATGTGCTTGTCGATGCTGATGTGAGCGATGTTATGGTGCCGCAGCAGTTTGTAAAGGACGGCCAGATAGTTCTCAACATCTCCCCGGGGGCGGTGATGGACCTCAATATCACCAACGATGCCATGGCTTTTAATGGTCGCTTTGGCGGAGTGGCAACCGACATCTATGTCCCGATAGCAGCCGTTGTCGGAATTTATGCGAGAGAGAACGGGCAAGGTATGGTGTTCGAACAGGAGGATGTAACACCGCCTCCGGACGAGCCGCCCCCCGATCCGATCAAACCCAAGGGCGGGCCCGCTCTCAAAATTGTCAAGTAACAGGCATGCTCGCTCATGGTGAGCCACTGGAGTGTGTAAACGGTCGTTAGGAAGGCACAATCTCAAACAGTCGTACAACTCGCTGTACGCCTGAAATGTCTGCCGCTACCCCAGATATACGCTCGGCTTCCTCACGTGTCACCAGCCCCATTAGATAGACCACGCCGTCTTCTGTGACCACTTTGACTCTAGTTCCTTCAGTGTCTGATCTCCCCAGAAGGTAGGTTTTGACCTTGGTCGTAATCCAGGCATCGCTAGAACGTGTCATTACCGAGCTGGGGGATGCAATCTCCAATTCGTTGTAGATGCGCCTGACGCCACGAATGAGTTTCACCACCTCCGTGGCCTCGTCCTTCAATTCAGGCGTGGCAACCTGCCCGGCAAGCAATACGTACCCGTTATAGCTGACGATAGCCAGATTGGCTTCATGATATGCAGCGTTAGCGGCATGCAGATTAACCTGAGCTTTGGTCTCAATGCTCTCATCTTCGATCTGCTGTGCGAAGGTGCGCTCTGAAGGTTCATCTTGTATGGGGTCGGCCTCTATCGCGGTGAGGAAACTGCCGCAGGCGGTCAGCAGAAGGCTCGCCGTAACAGAAAAAAGAAGCCTACTGAATTTCATTCGCTAGTCCTGATAAATGCCGAACAGCTGCTGTTCGATCAACTCACACAAGCAGTTGAGGACCATGGTATGGAGCTCAACGACCTTGGGTTGTTTCAAACTATCGATACGGATCTCTATGTCCTCCGGCTGCAGCAGCGTTCCGAGTTCTCCGTCGCTGGCATTCGACAGTGCCACAACCATCATGTTCCGTTCGTGCGCTGCCTGAACGGCGCGTAGCAGATTATTGGCTTGGCCAGCGCTGCTAATACACAAGAGCACATCACCTGTTTGCCCAAAGCCCCTTAGCTGCCTGGAGTAGATCTCGTTATAGCCCGACGTATCTGCTACTCCCGTCAGCATCGCGCTGTTGCTATTGAGACACAGCGCCGGTAGAGCCGGCCTGTCGTGTTCGAAGCGACCGATGAGCGTGCAGGTGAACAGCTGAGCGAGAGCTCCGTCGGCGCCGTTGCCACAGCTTATGACTTTGTGGTCCGCCAACAATGCCTGCACCATAAGGTCGCTTGCCAAGGCAATAGATTCAGCCAAGCGGTCGACCGAGACGGCAATTGATTCAATGGTATCCTGAAAGCGACCCGCGATAATGCTGTAGTAGTCCATCGATCAATCGACTCTTCCATCAGTTTCGTGTTTCTCGCGAGGCACGTTAGTGGTTTCCATGTTGAACAAATTAGGCCGTGAATGCCCCGGGAATCCATCTCAGTGTCAGATCGCTGGCGGATTGTCGCGGCTCGAAGGTGATTACGTCAAATCGGCAGGCAAGTGTCGCTGCTTCCGGATGGTGTTGCAGGTAGGATTGTGCAGTGCGAATAATTCGCTGCCGCTTTCTGCTGTCTATTGAGCCAGCTGCCGTGCTATAGCCACGATGGCTGCGTGCTCTAACTTCGACAAATACTAAAGTCCTACCTTCCATGGCGATGATATCGATTTCACCTGTCTTACGACGGTAGTTTTTCTCAAGTAGCCTCATGCCTTGCCTGCGCAGCCACTGTGCTGCTTCTTCTTCATAGCTAGCGCCTTTAGACATCGAAGCATACATCTCCATATTCGCGTTTAGTGGAGTGTAATTTATTGCGCCTGTATTTCGCCTTTATCAAATGTGGCCGGCACCAGCTCTCGCTGGATTTGCAGTTGTGGATTCATAGAGAGTATGCCGGTATTGCCTCTGAGCAGGGCGTCTGCACCCGCCTGCAGCTGTCGAAACTGTGTTTGTACAAGAAAGGCATCTGCACCAAGAGCGTTGAGGCGCGTGTATAAACCAGAGTGCGACTCGGCGTCTTCCAGGGCGGATTTGAGTTCTGTGTCTGCTCCTAGCAACCACGGTGTTTCGACAAAGTGAATGCCATCAAGGTCTCGGTCCCGGGCATCGGGCGCGCCATCGTAGACGCTGGAAATCGCGTACACGGGAACTGATCCTGCGTAGTGAAACGCGAGCAGTGGTTTCAGCGAGCGAGCCTCGGAAGCACTAGCGCTGAGAAGAAAAACGGCGTCTATATCCTGGCGTCGTCTGGCGTTAAATTCGATGTCAGTTCCCAAGGCATCTTTTACTGCCGCGGCTCGCTCCTCACTCGCTGGGATGCCCAAAGCATTTTTCACACTGTCTGAATAGTTCTCTCGACCACTATAGCTGACGCTGTTAACAACGGTGCCACCCAGACTTTGCCACTGATCGAAGAGTGCTTGCGATACTTTGCTGCCCCACTCGCCCTGCGGTCGGATGACTAATGCTCGTCTAGCGCCCTGACCGAACGCCAATGCAGCGACCTGTTTTGCTTCGTCTTCCGGAGCCAGTGCGAACTGAACCATGGCGCTGGATCCTTGTAAGATCGGCTCGGAGGTATCAAGCTTGTTTAGCGCGAGCACGGGTATTGAGCGATCTGGCCTATTGGCGAGTTCTGCAACAGCCTCCTTGCTGAGTGGCCCAACCACCATGTTGGCACCTTTTGATAGTGCAGCATTGTAAGCCGCACTTGCGGAGCCGTAGCTATCCTGGTCTAGAACGATAATGTCATAGTTTTCACCACCGTTTGTGATCGAGCGATAATAGCTCGCCAGAAAGCCATCCCTTACGGCTTTCCCCGCCGGCGCTAATCTACCGCTTAGCGGAAGCACCAGCGCGACCGTTTGCAGCTGTTGCGGTGCATCGAGCAGATAGCCAATTCCTCCCGGCAGTGGATTGGCTGCGGGATGGTCTGAGTGGGTATTGAGCCACACGGGCAGAGTTTGTAGTTGTTCTAGAAGGGGTGCACGGGTCAATATTGCGAGTTCCAACCAGGTCTGCCACTGCAGATCGATTGTGCTAGTGGCGGCCTGTTCCAGCTGTGGAAGGCCAACGCGCTGCAGGTCGCGCCAAATCTGGCGCTTTATCGCCGCCTGGTCCAGATTGGCGCTGCTCGCCAGCTTCAGTATTTCATCGCCAAGCCGGCCGCTTTCCAGGTAGTCTCCGCGCTGTTGGAGGATATGGCGTTTAAGATTCAGAATCCGATAGAGTTGCCCGGCATTGACGCCGTCGTAGTTGAGCGTGTTCAACTGTGTCAGGGCCTGATCTAGCAGACCCCGAGTGTAGTCAATCCTTGCCTGTAGATAGGCCAGATAAACCTGATCTGTTGTACTGATATTGTCTTCTGGAATGCTCGAGACGACCTCACTCGCCGCCATCCAGCGATTAGCTGTTAGCAATTGATCAGCGCGTTGAAATTGTGCCGTGTACTCGCTGTCTGGTAAGGCCAGACTGATCTGTTGGGGCTGTTCTGGCTCCGGGACCTCGACCACAGGAGGGGGAGGTTCCGGCTCTTTGATGGGCTCGCTGGTGCAGGCTACTAGGGCAAAGAATGGCAGAATCGCTGCTCGTCTGAATTGCGCAATAAGAGCGCTGTTGTGGTTGGTTCTCATGCTATCTTGAATGGCTCTCTGCTGCTGTCATGTAGTTAGTGCCTTATCCTCGGATGGCTCTAGACATGGTCTGTGGCGCCGTTCGAGGAATAACTCGGAGCATAGTATAAGGGGAAACTGTGAATACAGGTCTTTATGTAGTCGCCACACCGATTGGTAATCTGCAAGATTTATCAGCGCGTGCCGTTGAAGTTCTTGGCCAGGTGGATCTGATCGCTGCGGAAGATACACGGCATACGCAGCGATTACTGCAACATAACGGTTTATCCTCGACGCTGGTGGCTTATCACGACCATAGCGATGCACGCGTTTTGCAAAGGCTCTGCGAGCATATAGCGAATAACGGCAGCGTCGCGCTGGTAACCGATGCGGGTACGCCTTTGATTTCAGATCCTGGCTACCGCCTGGTGCGAGCCGTGCAGAACGCGGGTTTCGCGGTCACACCGATACCAGGACCCTGTGCAGCGATAGCCGCGCTGAGTGCATCGGGCTTAGCAACGGACAGATTTGTGTTCGAGGGCTTTTTGCCCGCGAAGCCTGCTGCAAGGGCATCACGGCTTGCCGAATTGAGTGATACAGCGGCGACCATGATTTTTTATGAGTCTCCCCACAGGGTGCTGGGAACCTTGGCGGCGATGGTGAGCGTATTCGGTGCTGAGCGAGAGGCTGTATTTGCGCGAGAACTGACAAAGACCTTCGAGACGATTAAGCGTGCAAGCCTGCAGTCGCTTCATTCCCTAGTGACCCAGGACTCCAATCAACGCAAGGGCGAAATTGTGCTGCTGATAGCCGGGGCCCAGCCTTCGTCTTCGACGATTTCTAGGGATGTGGCATCCTTGCTAGAACGGCTGGCTGAGGAGCTGCCTGCCAAGACGGTAGCTGCTGTGGTAGCCGAGCACACGGGCTTGCGAAAGAAGGTGTTATACGAGTTTCTTCTGTCGCGTAAAAGCTTGTGATCGAGCGTACAGGCAGGTAGTCTTCGCGCCGAGTTGGTCAGGCGATCGCTCTCATCATACTCTAGGGTGTGCGGAGGGAGGAAAGTCCGGGCTCCAGAGGGCAGAGTGCCAGGTAACACCTGGGGGGCGTGAGTCCACGGAAAGTGCAGCAGAAAGTAAACCGCCCGAACACTTTCAAGTAATCGGGTAAGGGTGAAAAGGTGCGGTAAGAGCGCACCGCGCGTCTGGTAACAGGCGTGGCGATGGTAAACCCCACTCGGAGCAAGACCAAATAGGAATCCATTGTCTGTGGCCCGCAGCGGATTCGGGTAGGTCGCTACAGGCAGGTGGTGACACCTGTCGCAGATGAATGATCGTCCTCGACAGAACCCGGCTTATCGACCAACTCGATTTAACCCTCGGCTGCAAGACCTAATCTGGCGTATCCCTAATGCACTCCCGCATCGCAGTGGCGAAGGGGGGGTGTGTGTTCAAGCTCTGCTTGCAGATTGCTTCCACGATTTTTTATAACTTCTTGAAATATAAATCGATCCGCAAGTTTAAAAAAAAACTTTAACTTAAAGTAGATCATGAGCATTGTGGCGCACACGTATGTTTTGGTGCGCTATTTCTTTATATGACAACGGCCCCAAACGTGATATTCATCGCAGATGTTGCGCTAATTCACTGAAATTAAAACGTTTTTCGCTGGAGTTGGCTTGACAGTTTCTCGGAGTCGGACCTATAGTGTCAAAAAGTGGAGATAAGTGGAATTATTTGGCTTTTAGTGGACATAAAAGTCAGATAGGTGGGGAAAGCCGACATGTTTCGCGGAGTGCAACATA
Source organism: Pseudomonadota bacterium (assembly GCA_039025905.1). Taxonomy (GTDB): domain Bacteria; phylum Pseudomonadota; class Gammaproteobacteria; order Pseudomonadales; family Halieaceae; genus JARRPM01. The sequence goes on from JBCCNJ010000011.1 coordinate 25,297, forward strand.
TCAACATGGACGCGAAGGGGCGGCTGGCAATGCCAGCGCGCCAACGCGAGCCTTTGTTGACGGAATGTGGCGGCCAGATTGTTGTCACCATTGATACACAGTCCGCGTGCCTGGCGATTTATCCGCTGCCCGAGTGGGAGCGTATCGAGCGCGACATACAGGGGCTTCCCACCCTGAATCCGGCGGTGAAGCGCTTTCAACGCCTTATGTTGGGTTATGCCACAGACCTTGAGCTCGATGGCAGCGGCCGTATGTTGCTGCCACAGCCTTTGCGCGAACACGCCCAGCTTGAAAAGAAGCTGGTGCTGGTAGGTCAGGGCAACAAGCTAGAACTCTGGTCGGAAACCCTGTGGTTGGCTGAGCGCGAACAAGCGCTGCAAGATTCGGTTGGTCAGGCAGAGCTGCCTCAAGACTTACTTTCGTTAAAGCTGTAAGTGTCGTCCTTGCACCAGACAGTGCTGTTGCAGGAGGCGATTGATGCCCTGGTGACACGGCCCTCGGGTATATATGTCGATGGCACCTTCGGCCGCGGCGGCCACAGTCGGCTACTGCTGGCGAAATTAGACGCACAGGCGCGGGTGATTGCGCTGGACAAAGACCCACAGGCGGCGCTGGAGGCGACGCAATTGGCAATGAGCGAGCCCAGATTCGAATTTTTTCACAGCTCCTTCGCAGACCTGCCTCTGCGACTGCGGGAGATCGGGGTGAGTGAAGTCGACGGTGTGTTGCTCGATCTGGGTGTCTCCAGCCCTCAGCTCGATGAAGGCGCTCGGGGCTTCAGCTTTACGCTCGACGGTCCGCTGGATATGCGCATGGATACAACGCGTGGAGAGACCGCGGCCCAATGGTTGTCACGTGCCGAAGCTGACGAAATAGCGGGTGTATTGCGTGATTACGGGGAGGAGCGTTTTGCGAAGCGCATCGCTGCGGCCATCGTAGTTGCCAGAGAAGATCAGGCTATCGAGTCTACCGCGCAACTGGCAAAAATCGTCAGTGAAGCCAACCCCAAATGGGAGCGTCATAAACACCCAGCGACGCGCGCGTTCCAAGCCATCCGAATCAAGGTCAATCAGGAGTTGGAAGACCTGAAAGATCTGCTGGCCCGCGTGCTGGACCTGATGCGCATTGGCGGTCGCTTGGTGGTGATTAGCTTTCACTCCTTAGAGGATCGCGTGGTAAAGCGCTACATGCGCGATATGGCGCGCGGCGAACAATTCCCTGCTGGGGTGCCTGTGAAAGAACAGGATTTACATCGCCGCCTGCGGCTCGTTGGAAAGGCCGTGAGAGCGAGCGTAGAGGAAGTGACTGACAACGTGCGTTCGCGCAGCGCGATCATGCGAGTCGCTGAAAAGATTGGCTGAATTCAGTGGGAGACCATGAGTAAACGATAAATGGGTAGCGGTGCAACAACAGTTGGAGGCATGCAATACCGGCGTGATTTGCTGTGGGTTAATGTCGCATTGACCGCAGTCTTGTTGCTGTCGACCTTTGTTGTCATACATAGCACCCACGCTTGCCGTGCCATGTATGCACAACTGCAAGAGTTGGAATCGTCCCAGTGGTATTTGCAGGAACACCACAGCCGATTGTTGCTTGAGCACAGTACATGGGCATCTCACTATCGGGTGGAACAAGTTGCGACGAATGAGCTGTCTATGCAGCCGCCTTCGGTCGAGCAGTTAAAGGTGGTGCGGCCGTGAGGCGTTCGCGCGAACAAGTGCCCGAATCGAGAGTGAGGTTCTATCTGGTGGTGGCGGTGCTGGTCGCGTTGCTGGCACTGCTCGTCGGCCGAATTTTGACATTACAGATTATCGATACCGAACGCGGTTATGAGTTTCTGCAAGATCAGGGGGCGATGCGGTCGGTCAGGACGGCCGAGCTACCCGCCTATCGAGGTGTCATTACCGATCGACGTGGCGAGCCGCTGGCCGTGAGTACCCCGGTGATCTCTATTTGGGCCAATCCCATTGTGCTTGCTAAATCCGAGCGCATTGCTGAGTTAGCTGAAGCCCTAGACGTAGACCTGGACGCTCTGGCCGAGCGACTGGACCGCTTTCGCAAACGCCAGTTTATGTATCTCAAGCGTCATATGGTGCCCGATCAGGCAAGAGAAGTTTTAGCGCTCAAGATAAAGGGCGTGCATGGTCAGCGCGAGTACCGCCGGTTTTATCCGGCAGGGGAAGTGGCATCTCAACTGGTTGGTTTTACCAATGTTGATGATCAGGGTATCGCCGGTCTCGAGCTCGCTTATGAGCACTGGCTAAAAGGCTCACACGGCAAAAAGAAGTACATTAAAGACCTGCACGGCGAAGCCGTGAGGGATATTGGCGTATTGGAGCCAGCGCTTCCTGGCAAAAACCTTACTCTGAGTATCGATCTACGCCTGCAGTACTTACAGCACCGCGAGCTGGGTAAAGCAGTTACCACAGCGGGTGCCGCCTCTGGGTCCATCGTTACCCTGGATGCGCGCACCGGTGAAGTGCTCGCGATGGTGAACTATCCCACCTTCAACCCGAATACAAAGGGCGCTGATCCAGCGGCGCGAAGAAACCGTGCCATGACGGATGTTTACGAGCCGGGATCTACCATGAAAACCCTGACGCTGGTCGCGGCCTTGGAAAGTGGACGATTTACCATTGATACGATGATCGACACATCGCCTGGCCGAATCCGGGTGGGTCCCAAGGTCTATCCGGATCCGCTTAACTACGGTGAGATCACAGTTTCGCGAATAGTAGAAAAGTCATCTCAGGTCGGCATCACGAAGTTAGCGCTAGACCTTGGCCATGAACCCATTCGTGAGGTGTTCAACCGATTTGGCATAGGACATTCACCTGCCACTGGATTCCCCGGCGAAAGCGCGGGTGCACTGCCGAACAGGACACGCTGGTACGCCACCGAAAAAGTCTCACTCGCCTTTGGCTACGGCATAGCTGCCTCAGCGATGCAGGTCGCAAGAGCATATAGCGTGTTCGCCAATGACGGCGTACAACAGCCTGTTTCTTTGCTTGCGCTAGAAGGGGAGCCGCCCCCTGGGGAGCGTATTGTGTCGCCACAGATTGCCAAGAATGTACTGAATGTGCTGCACGCGGTAACCGGCGAAGAGGGTACCGCGGGCAAGGCGCGCGTCCCGGGACACAGGGTTGGAGGCAAAACGGGCACCGTCCATAAAGTCGGGCCGCAAGGGTATATGGATGATCAGTATGTTGCCTGGTTTGCGGGCGTGGCGCCCATAGACGACCCGCAGATTGTAACCGTAGTCGTCATCAACGAGCCTCAGGGTGAAGACTATGGTGGTGGCTCGGTCGCGGCCCCCGTGTATTCCGCGGTGACAAAAGGTGCGTTGAGACTGCTCAGTGTTGCCCCTACAGAAGTGGAGGTGGCGTCAGATGCGGGCAGACGTATCGATGCGGGAGGGCCGGCATGATGACGCCTTCGCGCAATCACGATCATGCTATACCGTTGGCAGAGATACTCGATCGGACGGATTTTCCCGGGAGCGACACACCGATTTGCGGTCTTGCTCTGGATAGTCGGGCGATAGAGCCGGGGGACTTGTTCTTGGCCGTACACGGCGAGGCACAAGACGGGCGAAACTTCATTGGGCAGGCAGTGGCCGGCGGTGCTGCAGCGATTCTCGCAGAGGCGCCGGTAGCCGCTTTCGTCGATGAGATATCGGTTCCACTCATTGAAATCCCTGATCTACGATTTGAGTTGGGTGCCATTGCAGCACGCTTTTTCCGCCACCCCTCCCGCGATCTACACGTGTTGGGTGTGACAGGTACCAACGGCAAAACAACCACAACACGCTTATTTGCGCAGCTAGGACGATCGCTTGGCAGGGCTTGCGGCGTAATTGGCACCCTGGGTGCTACCGTTGACGAAAGGGTTAGTGAGTCTCGCAACACAACGCCTGATCCCATCTCACTACAGCGTCAGCTCGCTGCGTGGCGTGCCGAGGATATCAGCACGGTAGCGATGGAAGTGTCTTCTCACGCACTGGTGCAGGGCAGGGTAGGAGGTGTCGAATTTGACACGGCAATCTATACCAACTTGTCTCACGATCATCTGGATTACCACGGCACAATGGAACGCTATCTGGGTGCCAAGCTGCAGCTGTTTACAACAGCGGGGTTACGCCATGCGCTAGTAAACGCGGACGACCAATACGCGGCGGCCGTATTGGCAGCTATCCCTTCGGGTATCAACGTGTGGACGTTCTCGGCTGCAGATGACGCGGCCGATATACGCATCGAATTGCTCGATATCGATGCTACCGGTATGTCTGGCAGACTGCTTACGCCCTGGGGCGATGGCAGTTTCTGCAGCTCTCTGCTCGGTCGCTTTAACTTATCCAATGTCGCGGCGGCAGTGGCCGCCATTGTTCTGGCTGGCGAGGATATCTCTGACGCGCTCGCCGCTGTCTCCCAGCTGCGGGCTGTGCCCGGAAGAATGCAGACGATAGCGAATGACACAGGTGTTCAAGTGATTATCGATTATGCGCACACACCGGACGCTCTAGAGAAAGTCTTGACCGCATTGCAGGCTCAGATCACCGGCAGTTTAGTCACGGTCTTTGGGTGCGGCGGTGATCGTGATCGCAGCAAGCGCTCGATGATGGGCGCGATTGCATCAGCACTGTCAAATCGTGTGGTCGTGACCAGCGATAACCCGCGGAACGAAGATCCCGATGCCATCATGAAAGACATCGCAGAGGGGTGCACGGGTGACTACCGGCTAATTGGCGACCGAGGCGAGGCCATCGCCACAGCTATCGAGCAGGCAGAGGTGGGTGATTGCATTGTGATCGCCGGCAAAGGCCATGAAGATTACCAAATTAGCGGCGGTCAGCGACGTCACTTTAGCGATCAGGAGCAAGCTACAACGGCGCTATTGAAGAGGATAGCGCAATGATGCGGCCGCTAATGCTATCTGAACTCTTGCAGCCGCTGCAGGCGCAGCTGGTTGGAAATGATCTAGAGATCGGCGGTGTAACAACCGACAGTCGGCAGATCAAAGATGGCGATCTATTCGTTGCACTCAAGGGCGAACGCTTCGATGGCCATGACTTCCTTGAAAAGGCGGTGGCTGCGGGCGCAAGTGCCGCATTGGTCAGTCGCGATAGCGAGCAGCCTTTGAGTCAACTCAAGGTGGGCGATACGCAGCGAGCCCTAGGTCTTCTTGGCGCGCACAATCGATCCATGTACCAGGGACCCTTGGTGGCAATCACCGGTAGTAGCGGTAAAACCTCGGTCAAGAACATGTTGCGTTCGGTGTTCTCACAAAAAGGTCAGACACTAGCGACTGCGGGCAATTTCAATAATGAAATCGGCGTGCCGCTGACCCTATTGGAACTTGCGCCCGACGTGCAGTATGCCGTCGTTGAAATGGGTGCCGGCAAGGCCGGCGACATAACCTGGCTATGCGAATTGGGTCGCCCCACTGTATCGGTGTTGCTCACCGTGATGCCAGCGCATCTTGAAACCTTCGGTACGGTCGATGATATCGCGTCGGCCAAGGGTGAAATTTTCGATGGCTTGGGTGCCGGTGATCACGCCGTCATCAATGCAGACTTGCCTTGGGCGCAGCGCTGGCGTGAGCGGGCGGGCGCGGCTTCAGTAATCGATTTCGCTCGACAAAAGCCGGCGGCGATTACCGCGAGTGAAGTGCAGCCGTTGGGTCTGGATGGCATTCGGTTCACGTTGCAGACACCTCTTGGCGACATAAAGGTCAAGCTCAAGCTTCCTGGTGAACACAATGTCATCAATGCTATGGCCAGCACTGCGGTTGGCATCGCCTGTGGCCTCGATCTCGCAGAGATAAAGACGGGTCTAGAGTTAGTGGAATCGACACCGGGAAGGTTGGCTCGCTCAATCGCGCCCAGCGGGGCAATGGTGATAGATGATTGCTATAACGCAAATCCTGGCTCGGTAAGAGCGGCGATTTCAGCCCTGTCAGGTTGCGAGGGGCAGCGGACATTGATCCTGGGGGCAATGCGCGAGTTGGGTTCTACCAGTGCGTCGCTGCATAGGGACATGGGTGAGGCCGCACGTGACGCTGGCATCGAGCAGTTTATCGGTGTTGGCGAAGAGCTGCGCGGAGCAGTAAGTGCGTTTGGTGAGGGAGGCATCTGGTTTGCTGATTGCGAAAGTGCGATCGACGCACTAGTTAATGAGTTCGGGGCGGGGGACGTGGTACTGATCAAGGGCTCAAGGGGAGCTCGAATGGAGCGAGTCTTGCAGGCACTGCTTGCAAGAAACTCTGAGGAGAAAGACTAATCATGCTGGTCTTCTTGTCAGAGTACCTTGGTCAGTTCCATCCCGGTTTTCTCGTTTTCCAGTACCTGACGTTGCGCGGCATTCTCGCAGCGGGTACTGCGTTGGTCATTTCGCTGCTTGTTGGGCCTGCCATGATACGCCGTCTCAATTACTACCAGGTTGGTCAATCCGTGCGTGACGACGGTCCGCAAACGCATCTCAGTAAAGCTGGCACACCCACCATGGGCGGAGCTCTGATTCTCGTCGCGATCGGGGTTGCCACACTGCTCTGGGGTGATTTGCGTAATCCCTATCTGTGGATCGCCATTCTAGTAACAGCGGTTTTTGGTGCTGTTGGCTGGGTGGATGATTATCGAAAAGTCGTCGAACGCGACTCCCGAGGTCTGCCTGCCAGGTGGAAGTACCTGTGGCAATCCCTGGCGGGTTTGTCTGCCGCCATCTACCTGTATGCGGCATTTGATACACCTGTCACCACGGCGCTTTACGTTCCTTTTTTCAAGGATTTCGCTTGGAGCATGGGGCTACTGTTTATCCCGCTGGCGTATTTCGTGATCGTCGGCGCGAGTAACGCGGTCAACCTAACCGATGGGCTTGACGGCCTTGCAATCCTACCGACCGTGATGGTGGGCACAGCGCTGGGAATCATCGCCTACCTGACTGGTCGTGTTGATTTTGCGGAGTACCTACATATTCCCTACGTAGCTGGTAGCGGCGAGTTGGCAGTTTTCTGCGGAGCGATAGCCGGGGCAGGCCTGGGTTTCCTCTGGTTCAACACCTATCCCGCACAGGTCTTCATGGGGGACGTGGGCGCACTCGCTCTGGGGGCCGCGCTGGGCACTGTCGCCGTCATCACCCGACACGAGATTGTGTTTTTTATTATGGCGGGTGTATTCGTCCTGGAAACCGTGTCGGTGATATTGCAGGTGACGTCATACAAATTGACCGGGCGGCGGATCTTTCGCATGGCGCCCATTCATCATCATTTTGAATTAAAGGGTTGGCCAGAGCCGCGAGTGATCGTGCGCTTTTGGATTATTACCGTGATGCTGGTCTTGTTCGGACTGGCAACACTGAAGTTGCGTTAAAGAGGTGAGCTCTAGCGTGTCACAGGGCGTTATTGCAAGCAGCATTAGTCGGGTGATTGTTGGCCTCGGTGCCACTGGTCTGTCCTGCGCGCGCTTCCTCCACGCAAATGATTTGAACTTCTCCGTGATTGATACCAGGGTCGACCCGCCCGGCTTGGAGGCCATGCGTGAAGAAATGCCCGAAGTGGCGGTCTATGCCGGTGTTTACCCGGTTGAACTGCTCACCAGCGCAACTGAGCTGATTGTCAGCCCAGGGGTTTCGTTGGAGGAACCCGCTGTGGCTCAGGCTTTACAGGCTGGCGTCAGGGTTATAGGGGACGTCGACTTATTTGTGGCTAATGCCCAAGCGCCCGTGGTAGGTATCACAGGTTCCAACGCCAAATCCACAGTGACTGAGCTAGTCGGTCGAATGGCCAGCCATGATCAGCTAAATGTTGGTGTAGGGGGTAACCTCGGCACGCCCGCCCTGGAACTGTTAGCGCCCGATAGAGCGCTGTATGTTTTAGAGCTTTCTAGCTTTCAGCTAGAACGAGCGGGTCGTCTAGGACTGGAGGTGGCGACGGTGCTCAACGTCTCGCCGGATCATTTGGATCGCCACGGTTCGATGGTGAAATACCATCAGGCCAAGCACCGCATCTTTCAGGGCTGCAGCAAAGTCGTACTGAATCGCGATGATCCGCTCACCGTCCCTTTGGTGCCACCGGATGTGGATGTTATCAGCTGGCGCATGGCGGAACCGGAATTGGGCGGTTTTGGCTTGCGCAAGACCGATGCTGGGGAGACGATATTTTTCGGGTTCGACGCGATATTGCCGGTTGTTGAGCTGGGTATGGTCGGGCGACACAACGTGGCAAATGCACTTGCTGCACTGGCAATTGGTCATGCCGCGGGGCTTTCGCTGGCTAGCATGCAGGCGGCGCTGCGAGAATTCAAAGGCCTGGCGCATCGCTGTGAAGCCGTCGCCGAAATTGGCAAGGTCAGATACGTCAATGATTCCAAAGGTACCAATGTGGGGGCGACCTTGGCGGCGATTACTGGGCTGGCTGACGGCCGCAATATTGTGCTGATCGCCGGTGGTCTGGCTAAAGGAGCTGACTTTAACGCGCTTAAGGCTGCGGTCGCAAAACACTGTAAAGCGGCGCTGGTAATTGGGGAAGCCGCCGCGAGTCTGAATGAAGTGCTGGGCAGTGAAACCTCAGTAACTGTGATGCAGTCGATGCAAGAAGCGGTTGCTGAGGCGTCTGCGATTGCGGCCGCAGGGGACATCGTGTTGCTGTCTCCCGCCTGTGCCAGCTTTGATATGTTCGACAGCTACATCCAGCGTGGTGAGGTGTTTCGCCATGCTGTGCAGCAGTTGGCGGGTGGCGACACGTGAGTACCTACCGGCCTGCAAACGTTAAATCGACCCTTCCAGATACCCCGCTGATGTTGCTGGGGTTAGCGCTGTTGCTCGTCGGTTTGGTCGCGATCAGTTCCGCCTCGATCGAGTATTCTGATTGGCACCATCAGGATCAGTGGTTCCATACGCAGCGACATATTCTGTATCTGATGGTGGCCTTAGTTGCCGCGGTCACAATCTATCACGTCCCACCACAGTTTCTTCTGCAAACGGGATGGGTATGGCTATTCATTGCTCTCGCCCTGCTGATCCTCGTGTTAATCCCCGGCATTGGCCGTGAGGTCAATGGCAGTCAGAGATGGTTGCCCTTGGGCCCGTTCACGCTGCAGCCATCTGAGCTGGTGAAGATCGCACTCATCGTTTATCTGGCAGGGTATATGGTCAGACGCGAGCACGAGTTGCGTAATCACTGGCAAGGTTTCCTAAAACCCATGGCGGTTTTGTTTGCCACCACCCTGCTGCTGATGATGGAACCGGATTTTGGCGCGACCGTGATTGTTGCGGCTTGCGCCTTCGGTATGTTGTTTTTAGCTGGAGTCAAGCTCGGTCATTTCCTGCTCGTACTGGTGGGTGCTGTGGCCGCCCTTTTGACACTCGTTGTGAGTGCGCCCTATCGACTTAAGCGCTTGACGGCTTTTACCGATCCCTGGGCAGATCCCTTCAACAGTGGCTTCCAGTTAACGCAGTCGCTTATCGCCTTTGGGCGCGGCGAATGGTTAGGCGTGGGCCTGGGCAACAGTGTGCAGAAGCTATTCTATTTGCCAGAAGCACATACCGATTTTGTGTTCTCTATTTGGGCAGAGGAAACGGGTTTTATCGGAGCGGTTGTCGTCATTGGGCTTTTCGTTGTCCTGATTGGCCGCATTCTCATGATAGGGCGGAAGTCGCATGCTGATGGGGATAATTTCGGGGCGTACGTTTGCTATGGCGTAGCCCTGGTGTTCTCAGGACAGGCGTTCGTCAATATGGGTGTGAGTTCTGGTCTGCTACCGACCAAGGGACTCACACTTCCTTTCGTTAGCTATGGGGGGACCAGCCTGATTGTGTGCTGCTGTATGCTGGCCATGGTGTTACGTATCGAGGCCGATGCCCGACCGGCCCGGAGGTCTTCATGAGTACGCCTGTCGTGCTTGTGGCTGCCGGTGGCACTGGCGGACATGTCTATCCTGCGCTGGCCGTCGCAACGGAGCTAGCTGCCCGAGGCCTGCACGTGGAATGGATTGGCACACGCCGTGGCCTGGAGCACACGGTTGTGCCAGCGGCGGGGATCACGCTGCACTATTTGCCTGTGCGCGGCTTGCGCGGCAAATCTGTCTTTCACAAGTTAGCGGCCAGCTGCTTGCTTGGGCTCGCAATACTTCAGTCTATCTCGCTGCTCATTCGAAGAGCGCCTCGCTGCGTGGTGGGGATGGGTGGCTATGTGGCCGGCCCCGCGGGCGCTGCTGCATGGCTGCTGCGTAAACCACTGCTCATCCATGAGCAAAATGCGGTGGCGGGTACTACCAATCGCTTGCTAGCGCCGCTGGCGAGTCGCGTGCTGGCCTCTTTCTCAGGTGCGTTTGTGGGGCGTGAGGTCGACGCGGTGCTTGGCAACCCTGTGAGAAAATCCTTGCTTGAGGCTTCGACTGAAAGTGAGTACGCGTTCTCCGGCCAGCGGCCGCTGCGGCTGTTGGTACTCGGTGGCAGCCTGGGTGCCCAGGCAATCAATGAAGTCCTACCCGCAACACTGCTTGCGCTGCGGCAACAACACGGCGAGATCTCGCTCTGGCATCAAACCGGCGAAGCACATATAGCAGCGGTGCGCAGCGCCTATGGTGAACTATTGAATCAGGATGTGCGGGTCGATCCATTTATTTCTGATATGGCGGCGGCTTACAGATGGGCCGATCTAGTGCTGTGTCGCGCCGGTGCCTTAACGGTGTCTGAGCTTGCGGTAATGGGCAGGCCTTCAATACTGGTGCCGCTGCCTCACGCGATCGACGATCATCAAACAGCGAATGCGTCGTATCTCAGCGGGGCTGGCGCAGCGAGGCTTTTGCCGCAGCCGGACCTTACAGTTGAAGCGGTAAAGAGCTGTATTAGCGGCTTTCTATCCGACCCTCAGTTGCTGGCGTCAATGGCTGCCGCAGCGCGCGAGGTCGCTATGCCAGATGCTGCTGAGCGCACAGCGGATGTGTGTGAGGAGTTGATCTATGGCAGCTGATCGTAGCAGCTACGCTGTACCCGAAATGCGACGTATTAAGCATATTCATATGGTCGGTATCGGCGGCGCCGGCATGAGCGGTGTCGCGGAGGTATTGGTCAACCTCGGCTACGAGGTGTCAGGTTCCGACCTTAAGCGCAGCACGGTGACGGATCATCTTAGCACTAAGGGAATAACTATTTTTGTAGGTCATGACGAGAGCCATATCGGCGACGCCGATGTCGTGGTCAGCTCCAGCGCCGTGCAGTTGGAAAACCCGGAGATTGTGGCAGCTAAGACAGCTCGTGTTCCCATTGTCCCGCGAGCTGAGATGTTGGCGGAATTGATGCGCTACCGACATGGTATAGCAGTTGCGGGTACCCATGGAAAAACCACAACGACTTCATTAATAGCAAGTATTTTTGCTGAAGCAGGCTTGGACCCCACTTTCGTTATCGGTGGATTGGTCAACAGCGTTGGCAGCCACGCGCAACTTGGAGCGAGTCGCTTTCTGATCGCCGAAGCTGATGAAAGCGATGCCTCCTTCTTGCATTTACAACCGATGGTGGCGGTAGTTACCAATATCGAAGCCGATCATATGGAGACCTACGGCGGCGATTTTTCGGTGCTGCGGCGCACCTATATCGAGTTTATTCACAATTTACCTTTTTATGGTGTGGCCGTGCTGTGCGTGGATGATCCTGTGATTCGCGACTTGCTCGATGAAATCAGCCGACAGGTCATCACTTATGGTTTCTCAGAGGACGCCGACTACCGCATCACCGATATGAATGCAGTGGGGACGGCGACACACTTCACGCTGCAGCGCCCAGGTTCCGCGCAGCCGCTGACAATCGAGCTCAATATGCCCGGAAAACACAACGTATTAAACGCCGCGGCGGCGAGCGCTGTCGCATGTGACGAAGGTTTAAATGATGAGTTTATACAGTGTGGACTTGCCGGGTTCGCGGGCGTGGGCCGACGCTTTACGCAGATGGGCGAGCTGCAGCTCGATATCGGAACGGCCCAGATGGTCGATGACTACGGCCACCACCCTACCGAGATACGCGCGACGCTGGAATCGGCCCGACAGGTATGGCCCAGCCGGCGTGTGGTAATGGTTTACCAGCCCCATCGCTACTCCCGCACGCGAGATCTCTACGAAGACTTTGTCGCCACTCTGTCGCGATGCGATGTACTGCTGTTACTGGATGTCTATCCGGCCGGTGAGGCACCTGTGGCAGGTGCTGATAGTCGAAGCCTCGCAGGAAGCATCCGGCAACGAGGCCAGCTGGATCCGATCTTTGTTGAGGATGCCGACGATCTGCCATCGTTGTTGAAAGGTATTTTGAAGGCCGATGACGTTTTGATTACCCAGGGCGCTGGCAACATCGGCCGTCTGGCACAGCAGATCTTCAGCTGGAATCTAAGCGCGGAGGGGGAATCGTGACAAGCGGGCAGTTACGGGAAGGTGTCATCGCTGTGCTACTTGGCGGTTCCTCAGCTGAGCGAGAAGTCTCTCTACAGAGCGGGCAAACAGTCATCGATGCGCTCGAAGCCAAAGGCTATTCCGTTCTGCCGGTCGATCCCGCCAACCCGGACTGGATCGCACAGCTGCAGGGCGTGGTTTTTGCCTTTATCGCGTTGCATGGCCCGGGTGGTGAAGACGGTAGCATGCAAGGAGCACTGCAGACGCTGGGCATTCCACATTCAGGCTCGCGCGTGCTCGGTTCTGCGATAGCGATGGACAAAGCGCGCAGCAAACAGCTTTGGAATGGTCTCGGTATATCCACCGCTGGCTTTGTTCAGCTCGAGGCGATGACAGATTGGCAGTCCGTTATTGATCGCTTTGGCAAAGTCTTTGTGAAGCCCACCAGCGAGGGTTCCAGCATCGGTATGTGCTGCGCATCAACTGCAGCTGAGCTTGAGAAAGCCTATGGTGTGGCCAGTGCATACGGAAGTGTATTTGCCGAACAGTACATCGATGGCCCGGAGTACACAGTGGCCATACTGGGTGAGGAAGCACTGCCTGCGATCAAGTTGGAGACAGATAACGAGTTCTATGACTACGAGGCGAAATACCTTTCTGATGACACGCGTTACCTATGCCCCTGTGGCTTGAGTGCTGAAGAAGAAAGGGAGTTGGCAGAGCTATCCTTGAACGCATTTCGATCGCTGGGCTGTGCAGTGTGGGGACGCGTTGATCTGATGCGAGATAAGAGCGGCAGGTTTTATGTGCTGGAGGCCAATACTGTCCCGGGTATGACCTCGCATAGCCTGGTGCCCATGGCCGCTAAGGCAGCCGGTATGGACATTACCGCTCTGGTGGAGCGCATCGTGCAACTCAGTGCGCAGGGGTGGGCTTCGTGAATGCATCCTTGAAAAAAGCGACGAAGAAAAGGACGAAGGCAAAGCGTATGCCGTTTTCCCAGAGCGCGGGCCGGAAACCTTCGAAGGGCGCGACGCGCAAGCAGTCTCGGGTCAAGACAGCAAAAGCGCCCTCGCCCTGGTTGAGTCGATTGCTGATCGCAACTGGGGCTGGCGTCGTGCTTGCGGCCGCATTTAAAGCCTATGTCTCGCTGCAGGCGATTCCCGTACAACATATCGTCGTCAAGGGAGAGCTGGAAAATACCCGTAATGAGCTGATCCAGGACATGGTGCAACCGGCGCTGGTGGGCGGGTTCTTGCACTCCGACTTGCGGCGCATTCGAGCTCAACTGGAAGAGCTGCCTTGGATTTATCGGGCCAGTGTGCAACGACGCTGGCCGGATGCACTTGAGATTCACGTGATTGAACAGCTGCCTATCGCTCGCTGGGGCGAAAACGATTTCCTCAATCACGAAGGTGAGGTGTTTCGCTCCGACAACAATCAACATTGGCAAGAACTTCCAAGCCTGCAAGGGCCCGCCGGTAGCTCGAAGGCACTTGTCTCAGGCTACAAGCGTATTGCCGATATTCTCACACCGCTGCAAATGAAAGTTGCCAAGCTCAAGATTGATGACAGAGGGCAGATTGATGTGGTCATGAACAATGGCATGCAGCTAAAGCTTGGCAATGAAGATTTCTTGGAACGAATGCACCGCTTTCTTGCGGTTTATCGAAGCGAGTTATCCGACAGGGCCGGTGACATTGAACGGATTGATTTGCGTTATGAAAAAGGCGTTGCAGTGGCATTTAAACAAGAACCACCACAGGTGGCGGGGCTATAGGCGATAAAGGTCAGGGGAGACACTGCCATGGGCAGCGTGCAGGACAAAAAAATGATTGTTGGCCTGGATATCGGGACTTCCAAAGTGGTCGCGATCGTCGGCGAGATTAGCATGGATGGCGATATAGAAGTGGTGGGAATTGGCTCGCATCCATCAAAGGGTATGAAGAAGGGTGTGGTCGTGAATATCGAGTCGACCGTGCAGTCCATACAACGCGCGGTAGAAGAGGCGGAGTTGATGGCGGGGTGCCAAATTCACTCGGTTTACGTTGGCATTGCAGGCAGCCACATACGAAGTCTTAATTCGCACGGCATTGTTGCGATCAAGGATAAAGAGGTTTATGCACTGGACCTTGAGCGTGTTATTGATGCCGCGCAAGCAGTCGCCATTCCGGCCGATCAGAAAGTGCTGCACATCCTGCCGCAGGAATATGTCATCGATAACCAGGAAGGCATAAAGGAGCCTTTGGGGATGTCCGGTGTGCGCTTGGAAGCGAAGGTGCACCTTGTCACCTGCGCAGTGAACGCCGCTCAAAACATTGAAAAGTGTATCAGGCGCTGCGGTTTGGAGGTGGAAGAGATTATTCTCGAACAGCTGGCGTCCAGCTACTCCGTATTGACTGACGATGAGCGCGAACTTGGCGTTTGTCTGGTCGATATCGGAGGTGGTACGACCGACATCGCGATCTTTACAGACGGTTCTATTCGTCATACAGGCGTCATACCCATTGCCGGTGATCAGGTTACGAATGACATTGCGATGGCGCTTCGCACTCCAACCCAGCACGCAGAAGAAATCAAAATTCGATACGCCTGCGCACTAACTCAACTGGCTGGCGCAGATGAAACCATCAAAGTGCCCAGCGTCGGCGACCGCCCACCCCGCGATCTCTCTAGGCAGGCCTTGGCTGAGGTAGTGGAGCCTCGCTATGACGAACTATTCACGCTGGTGCAGGCAGAGTTGCGACGATCGGGATATGAGGACCTGGTGCCGGCCGGCGTGGTCTTGAGCGGTGGGACTTCCAAGATGGAAGGTGTCGTAGAGCTCGCTGAGGAGATATTCCACATGCCGGTCAGGGTGGGCTACCCGCAAACGGTTGAAGGACTTAACGATATCGTGCGCAACCCAATTTACGCCACCAGCGTCGGCCTATTGTTGTATGGAGCCGAGCACTACCAGGAGTCAGGGCTGGGAACATCCAGCAGCGTCGGTGCCACCGAGGGCGTCGTCAACCGCGTGAAAGCGTGGATACAGAGCAATTTTTAGAGGTTGATTTGAGTCATCACGTCAGCAGCAACACGTCGCGCGTAGGTGCGGCAATATATTACTAAGGGGAGTAAGACCATGTTTGAACTGATCGAGAACATACCATCAAATGCGGTGATCAAGGTCATCGGAGTGGGTGGCGGGGGCGGCAATGCAGTTAAGCATATGATCGCTAACAATGTCGAAGGTGTGGATTTTATCTGCGCCAATACCGACGCGCAGGCGCTTTCGGATATTCAGTCCAAAACAGTGCTGCAACTGGGCGGCGATATCACCAAAGGTCTCGGTGCCGGCGCGAACCCTGAAATTGGACGCGCGGCGGCCATGGAGGACAGGGAGCGCATCGCTGAAGCGCTGCAGGGTGCAGACATGGTCTTTATCACCGCGGGTATGGGTGGTGGAACCGGTACCGGCGGTGCTCCGGTGGTTGCTGAGATTGCGAAAGAACTCGGCATTTTGACTGTCGCTGTAGTTACTCGTCCTTTCCCCTTCGAGGGAAAGAAACGCCTGCAAATTGCCCTCGAAGGTGTGGCTGAGTTGCAGCAACACGTGGACTCTCTGATTACGATTCCCAATGAAAAACTGTTGGAAGTACTGGGAAAAAATACCAGCCTGTTGGATGCATTTAAGGAGGCAAATGATGTATTGTTAGGCGCTGTCCAGGGTATCGCCGACCTGATTATCAGGCCCGGTATGATTAACGTGGACTTTGCCGATGTTCGTACGGTCATGTCGGAAATGGGCATGGCAATGATGGGCACTGGCAATTCAGAGGGAGAGAATCGCGCGCGCGACGCGGCGGAAAGAGCAATAAATAGCCCGCTGCTGGATGACGTTAACCTAGCGGGAGCGCGCGGGATATTGGTCAATATTACGGCTGGACTGGATCTCTCACTGGGAGAGTTTTCCGAGGTGGGTGACACCATTGAGGAATTTGCCTCAGAAGACGCCACGGTAGTGGTGGGCACGGTCATAGATCCAGAGATGGGGCAGGATCTCCGAGTGACAGTTGTGGCAACGGGTCTGGGCGGCGAAGCGACCAAATCACCGTTGCAGGTGGTTGATACCACGCCCAAGGCGGCTCCCGTTGAAGTTGATAACGAGCCTGACTACGCCCAGTTTGAGCGCCCGACGGCCATGCGTAAGTCGCGCCGTGCAAGTGCAGGGCAGGCGGCAGCTGTCGAGTCAGGTGGCGAAGAGTATTTTGATATTCCGGCATTTTTGCGTCGCCAGGCCGATTAGCTGACAAGCTGTCGCTCGCCCGGCACCGGATAGCCAAGGTATAACTGGGTGGGAAGCGAATGCGACAGCGGACTCTGCGTAGCTCGATTGAGGCAACTGGTGTAAGTCTGCACCGGGGTGAAAAAGTCTATATGACGCTTCACCCGGCGCCTGTCGACACCGGGATCATCTTTCGTCGTCTGGACCTGAATCCAGTGCTGGAACTCCCCGCCAGCGCTGGTTTCGTCGGCGACACTACTCTGTCAACGACTTTGATTTCTGGCCGTGAACGCGTTGCCACTGTTGAGCACCTGTTGGCGGCGATGGCGGGCCTGGGAATCGATAACGCCTATGTTGATCTCAGTGCCGCGGAAGTTCCTATCATGGATGGCAGTGCCGGCCCCTTCGTTTACCTGCTCCAGTCCGCGGGTTTGGTAGATCAATATGCACCCAAAAAATTTGTGCGTATAAAGCGTAAAGTGTCGGTTGAAGACGGTGACAAATTTGCAAGCTTGTTACCTTATGACGGATTTCGCGTGTCGTTCACGATCGATTTTGACCATCCTGTTTTTCGTGAGCGAACCGCCCATGCCGAATTCGAGTTTTCGACGGCAGAGTTTGTGAGCAAGTTTAGCCGCGCGCGTACCTTCGGATTTATACACGAGATAGAACAATTGCGATCTCGCGGCCTCGCACAGGGCGGCAGTATTGACAATGCCATTGTGCTCGACGATTACCGCATCTTGAATCGGGATGGACTGCGCTTTGAGGACGAGTTTGTGCGGCATAAGATATTGGATGCTATCGGCGACCTGTATTTATTGGGCCACAGTCTTTTGGGCGAGTTTCGCGCGCATAAATCGGGGCATGCTCTTAACAATGCGGTTATAAAAGCGCTTATCCGTAACCCCGAAGCCTGGGAAGTGGTAACGTATCCGGAGCAAAACAGCGCGCCTATTTGCTACGCTATGTCACCTTCGCCCGCAGGCTCGACCGCAGGGTAACGTTAGTGCACCACCGCCGAAGATAGCCGCTAGTTCGTGGATTTTTACCGGTAATTGTGGCATAGTCGCCGGCCGAATCGTCGCTGACCGCCTTTTTAATGAAAGTCATTCTTATTAGCGGTAAGCACGGGGGCTCCCGCACCGTAGAGATGGGGCGTTGGTCCCGTGCTCTTCTCTCTCTTTGTTGCCTGGGTTTACCTATAAGCATGCTCGCAGTGGGGTACCTGGCCGGTCAAAATAGTGAAACTAGCCTGTCTAGAGGCGCTGCGCTAGACACAATCCAAGAGGGCTTATCCCAGCAATCACAGGGTCTAGAGACCTTACAAGAGGAAGCTGAACTCAAGTTTCAGGCTCTGACGACCACACTCGCTGAACTGCAGGCACGAATGACACGTTTAGATGCACTCGGAGAGCATCTGACTGCGATGGCTGAGCTGGGAGATGGCGAATTTGACTTTAGCCAGGCGCCAGCATTAGGTGGTCCACTTTCACGCGAGTTCAAGATCGATTTCAGCTCATTCGATGTGATTGGTGAATTGGCCGAGTTTAAGACACGCTTGGATCAGCGTGAACACCAACTCGGCATTCTGGAGAATCTGTTTCAAGATCGTAAGCTGGAGGAGGCCATTTGGTTGTCGGGTCAGCCTGTTGAAAAAGGCTGGGTGTCGTCTCCCTACGGTATGCGCGTGGATCCCTTCTCTGGCTTACCTTCCATGCACAAAGGCATCGATTTTGCGGGCAAAGCGGGCAGTAATGTACTCGCAGTTGCCGCGGGCGTGGTGAGCTGGGCTGGGTATGAGTCCAGCTACGGCAATATTGTGGAAATCACACACGGCGACGGCTTTGTCACTCGCTACTCACACAATCAAGAGAACCTGGTTGCACCCGGAGACCTGGTCAAAAAAGGCCAACCCATTGCCCTTTTGGGGTCTACCGGCAGGTCCACCGGCGCCCATGTCCACTACGAGGTATACAAACACGGCCGCTCGGTCGACCCCTCCAGCTACGTCCGCCGTACGCGGCGTTAAGTTTCCCTGCCTTCCCTTTAGTCATGTCGGGGTGATTACCTCGGCCAAGTATCTATGCTATGCACCTAGCTATGCACTTACGCCAGAGAACTGAAAGACAATGATCAGCAATAGCCTCAAAAAATTGTTCGGGACCCGCAATGATCGGGAGCTCAAACGCATGGGCAAAACGGTCAAGCAAATCAATGCACTAGCCGAGGAGATCAAGGCCCTTGATAACGAGGGCCTGGCGGCCAAGTCCGCCGAATTCAAGCAGCGTATCAACGATGGTGAAGCAGTCGAGAAAATCTTACCGGAGGCGTTTGCCGTCGCCCGTGAGGCGGGCGAGCGAGTCTTGGGCATGCGACATTTTGACGTACAGCTGATCGGTGGAATGGCGCTATTCGAAGGAAAAATTGCCGAGATGCGAACCGGCGAAGGTAAGACACTGGTCGCGACATTGCCCGCCTACCTCAATGCTCTGGCTGGTAACGACGTGCACATCATCACTGTGAACGATTATCTGGCCAGTCGTGACGCCAGGTGGATGCAGCCTCTATATGAATTTCTCGGCGTGACGGTGGGCGTTATTCGCTCAGGGCAGAACCCCCATGAGAAACGTGCCGCCTACGATGCGGATATTGTCTACGGCACGAACAATGAATTTGGCTTCGACTATCTGCGCGATAACATGGCATTCACCCTTCAGGACCGCATGCAAGGGGATCTGAAATTTGCCATTGTCGATGAGGTCGATTCTATCCTAATCGACGAAGCGCGAACGCCTTTGATTATCTCCGGCGCATCTGAGGATAGCTCGGAACTCTATAAGCGAATCAACCGCCTCATTCCGAAGCTGCGTGCTGATGAGGAGGCTCAAGAAGGGCATTACACAATCGATGAGAAGCAACGGCAGGTCGAGCTAACCGAGCAAGGCCACGAGTACATCGAAGAGCTGATGATCAAAGAAAAACTGCTCGAGGAAGGCGACAGCCTGTATGCGTCAACCAATCTCAGTCTGCTGCATCACGTGAATTCGGGCCTGCGCGCGCACGTCATGTTTCATAAGGACGTCGAATATATTGTGCAGGACGGTCAGGTGGTGTTGATTGATGAACACACCGGCCGAACCATGCCCGGTCGTCGACTTTCCGAAGGCCTGCATCAGGCGATTGAAGCTAAGGAGGGAGTGGCGATCCAGAGTGAAAGTCAGACGCTGGCCTCAACCACATTCCAAAACTATTTCCGCCTCTACAAAAGTCTGTCCGGAATGACGGGTACTGCCGACACCGAGGCATTTGAGTTTCGGCAGATCTACGGCCTCGAGGTGCTGGTCATCCCGACCAACGTGCCCCAGCAGCGCGACGACATGAACGACCTTGTTTATCTGACGACGGAAGAGAAGTTTGATGCCATCGTCACAGATGTAAAGGACTGTATGGATAAAGGCGCTCCCGTGCTTGTTGGGACAGCATCTGTTGAAACATCAGAGGAACTTTCGGCGCGATTTCGAAAGTCAAAAATTGAGCATAAAGTGCTGAATGCCAAATACCATGAGCAGGAGGCTGAGATTATTGCTCAGGCCGGTCGGCCAGGCGTGGTCACCATTGCCACCAATATGGCGGGCCGAGGGACCGATATAGTGCTAGGTGGCAATCTTGAGGCTGAGATCAATAACGCCGGGGAGATTGACGACGCTCGGCAGCAAATGCTTGAGAGCGACTGGAAATCCAGGCACGAGAAAGTGATAGAGGCAGGTGGGCTGCACATACTCGGCACCGAGCGACATGAATCACGGCGCATAGATAATCAGCTGCGCGGACGCGCCGGCAGACAGGGCGACCCTGGTGTCTCGCGTTTTTATCTTTCGCTTGAGGACAATCTGATGCGTATCTTCGCCTCGGATCGGGTGAAGGGCTTTATGCAAGCCTTGGGTATGGAGAAAGGCGAAGCGATCGAACATAAGATGGTGACCAATGCGATCGAAAAGGCGCAGAAAAAAGTGGAGGGGCGCAACTTCGATATTCGCAAGAACCTGCTCGAGTACGATGACGTGGCCAATGATCAGCGACAAATCATCTATCAGCAGCGCAATGACTTATTGGGAGAGCTCGATGTATCCGAGACGATAACGACGATCCGCGAGGACGTCGTAAATGAGGCGATCAACAGCTACATCCCGCCAATGAGTGTGGAAGAGCAATGGGATGTGCCGGGTCTGGAGAAACAGCTGGAAGCGGAGTTTGCGGTCAGCTTACCTCTAAGCCAATGGTTGGAAGAGGATAATCAACTCCACGAAGAGGTTCTGCGCGAGAAAATATGCTCAGAAGTTCAGTCTGCCTACGATGCGAAAAGTGAGGCTGTTGGACCTGGAATGCGCAATATCGAAAAGCAAATCATGTTGCAGGTATTGGATACACTTTGGAAAGAGCACTTGTCCACGATGGATCATCTGCGGCAGGGTATTCATTTGCGCGCCTATGCGCAAAAAAACCCAAAGCAAGAGTACAAGAGAGAGTCCTTTGCGCTGTTTGAGGAGTTACTCAGCAATCTCAAGTTGGAGGTGGTGAAGTTTTTGAGCCACGTTCAGATTCAACGCCAGGATGAGGCGCAGCAAATTGAGCAGCAGCGGCGCGAAGCGGCTGAACGCGAAAAGCTTGCGTTTCAGCATGCTCAGGCATCGGGAATGGCACCCGCCCCGGGTGCCGCCGAGCAGGCTGAGGCGCAGGTACCACCTCCGACACCGCGAACGTTCACGCGCGAGCAGCCGAAGGTGGGGCGCAATGAACCCTGCCCCTGTGGTAGCGGTAAAAAATACAAACAATGCTGTGGTAAGTTGTAAAAGGGAAAGCGAACTTGGCAGTGGAAGATAATACGCTGACGCCATTGCTCCCCGTGCCGGGCGTGCGCCTGGCTGCCGTAAGGGCCGGCATCAAACAAACGCAACGAGCGGATCTCGTGCTGATGGAACTGTCGGAAACCGCCGTGACTGCAGCCGTTTTTACGCGCAATGCGTTTTGTGCTGCGCCGGTTTTGCTTGCCAAAGAGCATCTTCAGCGAAGCGATCGCAAGGTCCGCTATTTATTGATCAATGCGGGCAATGCAAATGCCGGCACGGGTGTGACCGGATTGGAAGACGCTAGTAGGACCACCCGAGCAGTGGCAGAGATCGCAGGCTGTGAAGCGGAATCGGTGCTACCTTTTTCGACTGGCGTGATCGGCGAGGCCCTGCCCGTCGATAAAATCGAGGCGGCTTTGCCCGAGGCATATCGCGCACTGGATGCGACGGCCTGGCCAGATGCCGCGGCGGGCATCATGACCACAGATACGCGACCTAAAGGCTGTTCAAGAACCTTTGTAATCGATGACCAGGAGTATGTCATTACCGGCATAGCGAAGGGCGCAGGTATGGTCAGACCGAATATGGCGACCATGCTGGCCTACGTCGCGACCGATATGGCGGTGGAACAAACACTGCTTCAAGGCATCCTCGATGAAGCGATAGAAAATTCGTTTAATCGAATAACCGTCGACGGCGATACATCGACCAACGACGCCTGTGTTCTGGTAGCCACGGGCGTCGCAGATGCTAAACCATTGACAGCAGAACAAACGCCGCAAGTTGAAGCATTTCGGCAGGTTGTGGAGGAAATCTGTTTGCAGCTGGCCCAGTCACTGGTGCGTGACGGAGAGGGTGCAAGCAAATTTGTGACCGTCTCCGTCAACGGCGGGCTGGAGGAGCGCGAGTGTCTCGATGTTGCCTACACGATTGCCCATTCTCCCTTGGTGAAAACCGCCCTGTTCGCAAGTGATCCAAACTGGGGCCGGCTACTGGCGGCGATCGGTCGCTCTGGTGTCAACGATTTGGATGTGGATCTTATCGACCTTTACCTAAACGATGTGTTGATCGCTGCGAAGGGCGCACGCGCACCGCACTACAGTGAAGAGCAGGGTATAGCAGCCATGGCGGCCGAAGACATTACGATAAGAGTCGAGCTCAATCGAGGTGAGCACGCAGCCAGCGTCTGGACAACGGATCTATCCTACGACTACGTCAAGATTAACGCAGAATATCGCACGTGATATGTCATTTGTGCACGTTGCGGTAGGTGTGATTCTCGACGAGAAAGGCAAGGTGCTCATCACGCGCCGTGCAACTGACAGCCATCAAGGCGGATTGTGGGAATTTCCCGGCGGTAAAGTAGAACCCGGCGAATCACTGCGAGATGCGCTGAGTCGGGAACTGCTAGAAGAACTGGGCATTGTGGTGGCGCACACCGAGCCGTTGACTGATATCCAGCATGACTATGATGACAAACGAGTGCGACTCGAGGTGCACCTTGTGTGCCAGTTCACGGGCCAGGCAAAAGGGCTGGAGGGTCAGCCACTTGCCTGGGTGCAGCCAGAACAACTTGCCAGCTATCAATTTCCAGAGGCCAATGCCCCGATTATTGATGCTTTTAATAAATGGCTGAACCGGCAAGTTGACAGCTAAGCAGTTTTTGTAGCTTGTTCCAAAAACTGTTGATGCAGCTTCTCAACCTCGGCGTCCAATGTCTCCAGCGAACCCGAGTTGTCGATAATAGTATCCGCCAGTTCAAGGCGCTTTTGGCGCGGCATTTGCGCTGCCATGATGCGTCGAATCTGCCCTTCGCTGTTAGTATCGCGCCGAGCGGCGCGCTCTACTTGAAGGGTCTCCGGTACGTCAACCACAACGACAGTATCGACCATATCCCTTTGATTCGTCTCTAACAGTAATGGTGAGCTAAGAATGCTGTATGGCGACGCTGCCGCTCGCAGTTGTTCTGTGATGCTCAAACCAATCAGTGGATGCGTCAGCTGCTCTAGCCATAGCCTCTCGGATTCGTCTGAGAATACCCGCTTGCGAAGCTCCGCTCTATCTAGATCACCCTGCGGCGTGATGACATCATTCCCGAAATGCTCTGCGATGGCGGTTAATGCCTCACTGCCGGGCTCCACCACCTGGCGCGCTACGATGTCAGCATCCACCACAACTATGCCCAGCTTAGCGAATCGATCAGTGACGGCAGACTTACCGCTTCCGATACCACCTGTGATGCCCACGATCAGCGTGGTCACGTGACACCAGATAAAGCGAGATATCGACGCGCGATGTCATCACCCCATATCAATGCGATCCAGCCGGCAATAGCCAGATAGGGTCCGAATGGGATAGGAACCTCTTTGCCTTGGCGTCTGAGCAAGATCAACCCAATGCCGCATATCGCTCCAACCAGCGACGAGAGAAGAATGATTAACGGCAGTGACTGCCAGCCAAGCCAGGCACCCAGGGCAGCCAAGAGCTTGAAGTCACCGTAACCCATACCTTCTTTTCCAGTCAGTAGCTTAAACAGCCAGAAGACAGACCACAGCAACAAATAACCGGCGATGGCACCCAGCACGGCGTCCCGCAGAGGAACAAAGGTTGCGCCTACGTTAAATACCAAACCCAGCCAGAGCAATGGCAAGGTGATATTGTCAGGCAGAAGTGTGTGATCGACGTCGATCATAGTCAGCACGATCAGTGCCCAGGTAAGGAGTATCGCGCCGAGCAGCGCAGCGGATAGGGGGAAGACAAATGCCAGCGAGAGGGTTAATAAACCGGTTGCCAGTTCGATGCTAGGGTAACGTAGTGATATCTTCGCCCCGCAGTAGGCGCACTTCCCGCCCAGGATGACATAGCTAATGATTGGGATGTTGTGCCAGGGCTTGATGGCGTTACCGCAATGAGGGCAGTGCGAATTTGGTGTAGCTAGTGTGAGCGGTTGCTCTGCTTTTTCTGGTTCCTGCTCCAGTAGCTCACAACAGTCTTGTCGCCAACGGGCTTCCATCATGAGCGGTAGGCGGTAAATGACGACGTTAAAGAAACTACCGACCAACAGGCCCAGTGTTAAAAGACACAGGGGAAGAAGCCACGCTAGCTCGTGGAAAGCCTGCAGCATGTAGCGTCTTTCCCGCCGAAAACTGCCCTAGATAACCGAACCCAGCATGAAGATAGGTAGATACATTGCGATCATGAGTCCGCCGACCAGTATACCGAGAATCGCCATAATCATTGGCTCCATCAGAGAACTCAAACTATCGACTGCGTTGTCTACCGCTTCCTCGTAGTGGTTCGCGACCTTGTCCAACATGTCATCGAGTGCACCGGACTCTTCACCGATCGACATCATCTGTAGCAGCATGGTAGGAAACAAGCCCGTTGCTTTTGTGGACGCATAGAGCGTCGAGCCAGTGGTGACGTCGTCTTTGATTTGTCGTATCGCTTTGGCGTAGACGGAGTTACCCGCTGCACCCGCGGTAGATTCGAGGGCGTCAACCAGCGGTACACCCGCTGCGAAGGTGGTTGATAGCGTTCGAGAGAAGCGAGCAATAACTGCATCATGCACAATCGTGCCGAAAATGGGCATGCGCAAAAACATCTTGTCCAGAAACTCGGAGAACTTCACCGAACGCAGCTTTGCCTCTCTAAACAAGAACACGGCCGCGACAAGGCCAAGCAGAATCACAAACCACCAGCTCTGAACGAAATTTGATATCTCTAGAACAAACAGTGTGAACGCCGGCAGATCTGAGCCAAAGTTACGGAAGGTTTCAGCGAACTGTGGAACCACTTTGACCAGCAAGATACCGGTAACGATGATAGCCACTACAATAACCGCGGTGGGGTAGGTCAATGCTTTTCTGATTTTAGCTTTGAGCTGCTCGGTCTTTTCTTTATAGGTCGCGACTCTGTCCAGCATGGTCTCAAGTGTTCCGGAGTCTTCGCCGGAGGCGACCAGTGAGCAGAACAGATCGTCGAATAGGCGCGGGTGTTTAGCAAGTGATGGGGCGAGACCGCTACCCGCAGCCACGTCGTTGCGTATGGTATTCACCAATTCCTGCATCTTGGGTTTGTCAGCACCCTCTGAGACAATCTCAAAACTCTGAACTAAAGGCACGCCCGCTTTCAACATGGTTGCCATTTGACGAGTGAAGACGGCGATGTCGGCCGGCTTGATGGGTTTGCCACCGGTTCCAAACAATGGCTTTGATTTCTTTTTAACGTTTTTGGGTTTGATGCCTTGCCGGCGTAGCTGGGCCTTAGCCATAGCGGGACTGGCCGCTCGGATTTCGCCTTTGCTAGCGCGGCCAGTCTTATCGACACCGTTGTATATGAATGTGTCTGTTCGGGTTGCCGTTGTTGCCATTGTCTCTATGTCCCCGCGCCCGGTTTTGCGGGCGCTTATATCCTAACGTCTTAATCTATAGTAATGCGGCTGGCCTCTTCTAGGCTGGTAAGGCCCTGCGCCACTTTTTCCAATGCC
This sequence comes from Pseudomonadota bacterium, assembly GCA_039025905.1. Lineage (GTDB taxonomy): Bacteria > Pseudomonadota > Gammaproteobacteria > Pseudomonadales > Halieaceae > JARRPM01. The sequence goes on from JBCCNJ010000011.1 coordinate 51,276, forward strand.
GATGCCCTGAGGTCATTGAATCCCTCCGCCCGTGCCTGCTCATGGATTTGCAGAGAATTCCCTTCCTCCATGATCAGCCTCGCAATGGCAGGTGTGACCCGGACAACTTCGTAAATACCGATTCTGCCTTTGTAGCCTTCATGGCAGTTGCTACAGCCTACCGCTTTGTTAATGGTTGCGCTCTCAAGCAGCTCCTCAGTAAACCCCATTTTCAGCAGTGCTTCTTGGGGCACGTCAGTCACGGGCTCGCAGCACTCCTGGCACAGTCTTCGCGCCAATCGCTGGGCAATGATAAGACTCACCGATGAAGCGACGTTGAATGCCGGTACTCCCATGTTGAGCAGTCTAGTAACGGTTTCCGCTGCGCTGTTCGTGTGCAGTGTTGACAGCACAAGGTGCCCCGTCTGGGCCGCCTTGATGCCGATTTCTGCAGTCTCAAGGTCGCGTATCTCTCCCACCATTATAATGTCAGGGTCTTGTCGCAAAAATGAACGCAGCGCTTCGGCGAAGTTCAGACCGACCTTTGGGTTTACGTGGACTTGGTTAATGCCCTCGAGATTGATTTCGACCGGATCCTCAGCGGTGGAGATGTTGCGCTCCGAGGTATTCAGAATGCTGAGACCGGTGTACAGCGATACAGTTTTTCCTGAACCCGTTGGTCCTGTCACCAGAATCATGCCCTGGGGCTGGTTCAGTGCCTTCAGGTACATGTCTTTCTGTGCTTCCTCGTAGCCCAGGGCGTCGATCCCCATCTGCGCACTGGTTGGATCGAGAATTCGCAGAACGATTTTTTCCCCAAACAGGGTCGGCAGGGTGTTTACGCGAAAATCGATCGCTCGGCTGCGCGAGAGCTTCATCTGGATACGGCCGTCCTGGGGCATGCGGCGCTCTGAAATATCCATTTGCGACATAACTTTTAAGCGGGCTGCTAAGCGCGGCGCGAGATTTCGCGGAGGCTTTACTACCTCGCGCAAAATGCCGTCAGTACGAAAGCGTACCCGGTAGTTACGCTCATAGGGTTCGAAGTGGATATCGGATGCGCCCTGCTTGATCGCATCGATTAACACCTTGTTGACGAAGCGAACGATAGGGGTTTCGTCAACACTATCATTTGTGCTGTCTTCACCATCGGCTTCATCACTAACGGCCGATACGTCGATGTCATCTAGCTGAGCTGATTCTAAATCTGAAAGACCATCGTCTAGTTGATCCTGTTCGTCGACCCATTTGGCAATGGCTGTCGAGAGGGCGCGCTCTTCGATGAGGATGCCATCGGTATTGATGCCCGTGTGGAACTTGATCTCGTCGAGAGCCGCCAGATTGGTGGGATCGGAAATGGCGATAAATAATCGATTGCCCCGGCGCATCAATGGTAGGGCGTGGTGTTTGGTCACCAGTGACACATCCACCAGGCCCTCGGGCATGTTGGTTTTGTTAAATGCGTCTAAGTCAAACAGGGGTACGCCGAACTCGTGTGATGCAACCTCAGCCACGCGCTGACTATCGACGCTCTGCCGCTCGACGAGGTATTGAACGAAGTGCATATGTTCCAGCGAGGCATCTTTTTGGGCTTGCGATGCTGCCTGCGCGGATATCAGACCTTCGGCGACGAGTCGCCCGGCCAATCCGCTCAGCTGCCCAATAGCCTTTTCGTTCATCCTAACCTTGCCCCTCAATGCTTCGAGCGCGCCTACCGTCACCGATCTCGAAGCCTGTGCACTCGTGTAACACTATGTGATCCTCACGCCTGGTCACAACACGAGACTGTTAACGCATTGTTTTCATTATAAGAAGAGTATAACCAGCACTGAACATGACTCCTAGAGGTCTGGCAAGGCTAATTGAACGAATTTAAGTTAATTTTACAGAGGCCGCAGCGCTCACTAGCGCATCCAGCGTAGATGAAACCTATATTGACGTCATCTTTCATTGTTAGTGCTTGTTGGATGTTGAGATGCTGAACGCCTGCTCTTTATCGAGAGCGCCGTTTGGGATGGCCAGTTTGTGCTGGAAGCTGCCGTAACTGGACAATTATTGTCACATTTTGGCCTAAGGAGGCAGTCTCAGCTTTCGCTCGTTAGGACGAGCGATGGCTTCGCTTCCCTGGCGGCGATCATAAGCTACTGAAATTTAAAGAGTATTTTTTTCGGAGCTTCTAATATTTCAAAGTTGGCACACTGATTGCTCTTAAGGGCATGCAAATGTTGGATTCGGTGCGTCACGTGTTACCCGATCCATTACTTAAGTAAACATCCATCATGGGGATAGCAAAATGAAGATTCAAAAGAAGCAACAGGGTTTTACCCTTATCGAACTGATGATCGTGATTGCGATCGTCGGCATCCTGGCCGCTATAGCCTTGCCGGCCTATCAAGACTACACCGTGCGGGCCAAGGTATCAGAAGCGCTGGCGCGACTGGCGGAAGCGAAGACCAGCGTATCAGAGTACTACTCTGCTAACGGTTTTTTTCCTGCTGATTCAACAGCTGCGGGCCTGAACACTAATCCTGATACAGATATCGTCGCTTCTATCCGCTACATCGGTGCTAGTACCAGCACGGTTTCAACTCTCGGTGTGGTGCTACAGGCAGGTGTCATTCCTACAGATGTCGCCGTCAACTACTCGTTTGTATTGTCAGGCGTTACAGAAGCAGGACGTACGTTGACATGGGTATGCAAACCACTAGCCGTAGCAACTGGTAGTCCATCAGGTACGATACTCGAAACTAAGTATCTGCCGGCTAACTGCCGCGGCTAGATCATTTTTGCTAGTATGAGCCCGGGCAAGCCCGGGCTTTTTTTTGTCGTTTTTCTTTCAGACACCTGACGTGAGTGGCCTGTCAAGGATTGATGATAACGGGCGTGCTGCGTGAGTGCGCTAACGCGCCGGGTTAGAATAAAGGGGCAGAGAAAAATCCGGATCTCAGGATTAGCTTCATGATATCGCCAGGATATCGACTGGCGATTTTTGCCTGTGCTGTTTATCTGGTTGGGCTTTTGATTTACGCACAGGGGCTGACCGGACCGCTAGTCTTTGATGACATACCCTGGCTAAACTCGAATACTCTGGTCCAGATAGATGGATTGACAGCGGATGAGTGGCGGGCGGCGGCTTTAAGCTCCCACTCCGGTCCGCTGCGGCGACCTATCGCAATGACGTCTTTTGCTGCGAATCATGCGATAGCAGGGTCATTCTCGCCCTGGCCTCTCAAACTGGTCAATCTCTCGCTGCATTTGATGAGTTCAATTCTTCTGTATCCACTCTTCATGGCAATTCTGGCCGGCCTGCGATTACTGCCAAACACAGAATCTCGTCGTCTAGTGGCCGTGACAGCGGCGGCCATCTGGTTTCTGCACCCCCTAAATGTGTCGACGGTGCTTTATGTCATTCAGCGCATGTCGATCCTGTGCACCCTGTTTGTGATAACAGGTCTAAGCGCTTATGCAGTTTATCGACAGCGTTGGGCTGAGTCTGGTGCCACATCAGGTCAGGTAATTGCCCTTGGACTGTGGCTGCTTGTGCTGACGATGCTGGCCACTTTTTCGAAGGAGAATGGCGCGCTTTTGCCGTTTCTCGTGCTGGCTGTGGAGGTGGCGGTTTTTCGCGGAAGGTGGCATGGCAGCGTGAATCGATCGACGTATCGCCTTGCCTGGTTTGTATTGTTACTGCCTCTTGTTGCAGTAGCATGTGTGTTGGTTTTTGTGCCTCAGTACCTGGAGCCTTGGTTCAGCGGGCGTGAGTTTACGCTGTGGGAGCGAGTGCTGACACAAATGCGGATTCTCTGGTTTTACTTGAGTTGGATGATTTTTCCCAATATTGGTGAGATGGGATTCCATCATGACGATATCAGACTCTCTACTGCACTCATGCAGCCCGCGACCACCTTGCTTGCCCTATTGGCCTGGTTAATGTTGATTGTGCTGGCTTGGGTGCTGCGAAATCGCTTTCCCTTGTTGTTTTTGGCGGTTCTATTTTTTCTGGTTGGCCATAGTATGGAGTCCAGTATCCTGCCGCTAGAAATGGCGTACGAGCATCGCAACTATCTGCCATCGATTATGCTGTATCTGCTGTTGGCTTATGTGGTAGTGCAAGCCGGACGAAGTACTCAGAGATTGCATGTCAGCTACCCTGTGATAGGAGTTCTCCTCATTCTCAGCGTGTTATTACTGGTGAGGGTTCAAAACTGGTCGGAAGAGGTAAGACTGGCCTACAGCAACGTGAGCAATCACCCTGAATCGGCCCGCGCAAACCACATTTATGCCAACGCGCTTTTGCGCCGAGCTCGAGAAGACTCGGATCATCAGCTGAGTAAACAAGAGCGTGAGGAAACGCTGTTGGTTGCCCGACATTATTATGAGCGAATCTATCAGGTTGATAATCGGGATCTTGCTGCTCTAGTCATGCTTTTGTATTTGGATTCGGTCTTCTTTACTGAGCTACAGACGCAGGTGGATTGGCGCATACCGATAATGGAACTATTGGCAGATCGGCGGTTACAGCCTACCGATTGGAATGCTTTGGATTTGTTTTTTGATTTCGCCACTGCCAGTGACGAGATGGTGACCTCAACGCAAGTGCAAGAGATCTTGGATCTGCTGCGCGCTCGATACCCTCAATCAGCCGATGTGATGCAGTATCAGTATTTGGTCCAATCGAGCCAGCAAAAGAGTGATAAAGATTTATTGCTCACGCTTGATCGAGCACAGGAACTCGCCCCCAGCAAGAAATGGATTTATCTCCGAAAAATAAACCAGCAGGCCGCAGTCGGCGACATTGCAGGGGTTTACGATACAGCAAGGCTGTGGCTATTGAATGATCCCCAGCGGTACCACGTCAACGAACTAAAGACGCTATTTTCGGCTCAGAGAGAAGAGCAATACCCAACCGATGACTAGAGCGATGCAGCTGGTGCTTTCGCTGGCGGTTGGCGGTGTAATCCTCGCGCTGACTGCATGGATCTATTGGCCCGGGCAAGCTGGCCCCGCTCTGCTCGATGACGCCACCAGCGTACAGGTGATTGGCGATGTCAGCGCTAAACCTGAATTGGCGCTGGACTACATTCGAGGGGATAGCTCGGGGCCGCTGGGTCGACCGGTTTCCATCGCCAGCTTCGTGCTGGAAAAAATTTATCTGGGTGACAGCCTGGAGGTCAGTAAGCGCTTCAACATCGTACTGCACCTAATAAACGGCTGCCTTGTCGTTTGGTTAATCGCTCTACTATTAAGGTATATCGCTACGCCCTGTTATTTTGGTATAGCGCTGGCGGTGGGTGCCTTGTGGCTGCTCTCTCCCATCCAGGTCAGCACGGTGCTCTACATTGTGCAGCGCATGGCGATGTTAACCACTACCTTCATGCTGCTTTGCTGTATCAGTTTTGTTTACTTTCGATTAGCGCTAGCGAAGGACGTGATTTCGATTGGCTGGCTGATAGCCGCCGTGTTTAGCTTCCTGTTGGCCCTGTTTGCCAAAGAAAATGCTGTCGTTGTGATTCCTATCCTAGTATTGATGGAGGCGCTTTGGTTTCAATTCAGAGACGACAATGGGCAAACGATTCTTTGGTTAAAAAGGGCCACCATATCGACGGTCTGCGTGGGAGCGGCTGCTTTAGCTTTGCTCTTCGATTATGACGTTATTACGGCCAGCTATGCGCATCGGTATTTTGACTTCCACGAACGTTTGTTCACACAGTCGCGAATACTCTGGGACTACGTGGGGCAACTGTACGCCCCCGATATTCTCAGCATGGGCGTATATCACGACGACTATCTACTATCGACGTCCTGGACTCAACCGGCTTCCACGCTCCTTGCGCTCACTGCTTGGGCCCTTGTGTTTTTAGTTTCAGCGATGAGCTTGCGCTGGAAAAGTGGCCGCTATGCTGTTTTTTGTCTGCTCTGGTTTCTTGTCGGTCACAGTGTGGAGTCGACAGTGCTGCCACTAGAACTGTATTTCGAACATCGGAACTACTTCCCCGCTATCGGCTTATATCTGGTAATCGGTCTCCTACTGGCAGCCTTTGTAAAGCGATGGGTGGAGACAATAGCGCCGTTGCTGGTGCTAACCTCGTTTTACGTCATTTGGTTGGCTATGGGCACCAGTTCTCTGGTGCAAGTCTGGTCCAGTCATCCAATGCTCATCCTCCACCACCTCAACGGCCATCCCAATTCCTTTAGGGCGAATTCAGATATGGCCGTGCAAATGGCGAATGTCGGGGAATTCGATGCAGCGCGCAAATACTCCGAGCGCGCCTACGCAGTCAGTTATACGGAACGAGTTGGCGATCAAGACATTCGCGAACTCGCCCTAGCCTGCATTGCCAACGAAGCAGTTGACCCCGCCACTTTCGACACCCTGGGAATCGAGAATTCGCAGCGACCCTTTGGCACTGTCGTTACTCTGCATACACTGGTAAAGCTGCTACAGGATGAGACTTGCCCTGCTTTTGACAGCCTGCGATTTGCTAACAGACTTCAGAAACTATTTTTGGAAGAGAACTCAGTCGCCACTGCCTCGCCCAATATGTATATGGGCTTTGCGCTGTTGGAGAATACGCTTCAGCGCTGGGAGGCAGCGAACCAGTATATCGATTTGATGCTGGACGCTGTGCCCGATGACACCCAGGGTTTACTCATGAAGCTGCATTTTGTGACCGCTTTGGGTAAAGTGAAGCAGGCAGACACGGTCAAGTCCCGACTCACAGATCTACAAAATCAGGGCAAGCTAACAGTGAGCCAACAGCAAACCTTCGCACTTTACCTGGAGAACTGAGCTTGAATTTTTCCATAGTTATTCCCGCGAAAAATGAACAAGAGGGTTTGGCGACCTTTCTGCCGTCCTTGCGACAAGCCTATCCGGATATCGAAGTGATTGTGGTCAACGACGGGTCCACTGATAACACCGTGGCCGTTTGCGAGGAACATAGCGTGCGTGTCATCACACACCCTTACTCAAAAGGGAATGGCGCAGCCATAAAAACGGGTTCGCGTGCAGCCAGTGGTGACTACATTGTGTTCATGGACGGAGATGGGCAGCATGACCCCGCAGACATCGCTCGCATACTCGATAAGGTTGAGCAGGGTTATGATCTGGTCGTGGGCGCGCGCAAGGGCTTGTCTTCCCAGGCCAGCTTTGCCAGGTGGAGCGCCAACAGTATCTACAACAAACTGGCCGGCTGGATGGTGAATCGGGAGATTCCCGATCTTACTTCGGGTTTTCGGTGTGTTAACCGTCGTAAGTTTCTCGACTTTCTCTATTTGCTGCCGAACGGCTTCAGCTATCCCACCACGTCTACAATGGCCTTTTTTCGAGCGGGCTATTCTGTTGGCTTTGTACCCATTGAGGTTGCACCGCGAGTCGGGAGCAGCCATATCAATATCTTGCGCGATGGTGTCCGGTTTTTTCTGATTATTTTCAAGATCGGTACGCTGTATTCCCCGCTGAAAGTGTACTTCCCGGTTGCAGTGCTGATGGCATTGTTTGGAATGACAAACTACATCGCAACGACTATTGCCAGTGGTTCGTGGCGATTTACCAATATGTCCACACTGCTGCTGCTTTCAGGGGTTATTATCTTTCTGATGGGCCTGCTATCTGAGCAACTCACCAACCTGCAGTACAAAGAGTCCGATGCGGGGCAGAGCTAGCTGACCAGTGCTCTGAAGCGATTACGGACTCTCGTAATCATCGCCGGCTTGGCACCAGTTCTAACTTTCTCATTGCTCAACTTGGAACCTGCATCCAAAGGCATGCTCACCAATTTAGTGCCGTAACGAATTTCGCAAGCCGAGGGTCACTGGATCATCCGCGTTACTGACGACTACTTAGCGAGCAGTTTCGCCTCACGTCGCCGCGCGTGTAGCACAGGCTCGGTATAGCCGTTGGGTTGCTCATGTCCCAGGAACACCAGGTCACAGGCCGCCTGAAACGCGATGCTGCTATCGAATTCAGGTGCCATTGGCCGATAGTGGGGATCACCGGCATTTTGCTCGTCTACCACTTCCGCCATTCGCTCTAGAGTTGCCCGCACTTGCTCCCGGCTGCATATATCGTGACGCAACCAGTTGGCAATATGCTGGCTCGAGATTCGCAGGGTCGCGCGATCTTCCATCAAGCCGATGTGGTGAATATCAGGTACCTTGGAGCAGCCCACTCCCTGGTCGATCCAGCGCACCACATAGCCCAGAATGCCCTGGGCATTGTTGTCCAGCTCGCGTTGTATGCCGTCTGCATCCAGTCCTCGTGCGCCCTTGAGCGGAATGCTGAGAATGTGATCCAGTGTCGCTCTTGGCTGCTTTTGGAGCTCTAGTTGACGCGCTGCCACGTCGACCTCGTGGTAGTGGATGGCATGCAGTGTGGCTGCAGTGGGAGAGGGTACCCAGGCCGTGCTAGCGCCAGCCATGGGGTGCCCGATTTTGGCCTGCATCATGTCTGCCATTAAATCCGGCATGGCCCACATGCCCTTGCCGATTTGAGCGCGTCCAGCGAGACCGCAACGCAAGCCGATATCAACGTTCCAATCCTCATAGGCTCTGATCCAGGCTTCTTCTTTCATAGCGCCCTTGGCGGTCATGGCACCCGCTTCGAAGCTGGTATGGATCTCATCGCCCGTTCGATCTAGAAACCCGGTATTGATAAAGACCAGTCGCGCCTTTGCAGCCCGTATGCACTCCTTCAGGTTGACTGTTGTGCGGCGCTCTTCGTCCATGATGCCCACTTTCAGGGTATTGCGGGCCATGCCGAGGGCATCTTCTATCTGATCAAACAAATCGCAGGTAAATGCCACCTCCTCTGGACCGTGCATTTTAGGCTTAACGATGTATACCGAACCGGTTCGGGAGTTTCGATCTTCCCCCGGCTTTTTATTCAGGTCATGCAGCGCAATCATGGCGGTGAACAGCCCGTCCATGATCCCTTCGGGAATCGCATCTCCGCGGCTATCTACAACGGCATCGTTGCTCATCAAATGGCCCACGTTGCGTACAAACATCAGGCTTCTTCCGGGCAGGATGAGTTCGCCTCCTTCTGCGGAGGTAAATTTACGGTCGGGTTGCAAGCGTCGTGTTTGCGAGGCGCCGCTTTTGGTGAAGGTGTCTGACAAATCTCCACGCATTAAACCCAGCCAGTTGCGATAGACCACGACCTTATCTTCGGCATCGACCGCAGCGACGGAATCTTCGCAATCTTGAATCGTGGTCAACGCAGCTTCCAACACCAGGTCTTTAACACCCGCCTTATCGGTGCTGCCGATGGGGCTTGCAGGGTCGATCTGGATTTCGACGTGCAGGCCGTTGTGCCGCAGCAGAATGCCAGTAGGCGATGCGGCTTCACCCGTATACCCGCGAAACTGCTCTGGACTTGCCAGAGAGCAGATTTGTCCGTTGTCCAGCACCGCTTGAAGCTTGCTATCAACAACAGTATAGGAGGCAACATTACTGTGCTTGCCATGGCTAAGAGGGCAGTGTCTGTCGAGGAACTCGCGCGCGTAGGCGATAACTTTGTCACCGCGCACCGGGTTGTAGCTTCCTGCGCGCTCGGCGCCACCGTCCTGTGAGATCACGTCGGTTCCATAAAGCGCATCGTAGAGGCTGCCCCAGCGGGCATTTGCCGCGTTCAGCGCATAGCGCGCGTTCATAACCGGTACGACCAGTTGAGGACCTGCCAATTGGGCGATTTCTTCATCCACATGTTCAGTGGTGATGCTGAAGTCCTCGCCCTCCGGTAGCAGATACCCGATATCTTCGAGAAACGTGGTGTAGGCGGCGTGATCATAGTCCGCGCCTGCATGCTCTCGATGCCAGGCGTCAATTTTTTGCTGCAGTTCGTCGCGTGTTGCGAGCAAAGCGCGGTTGCGCGCGGCCAGACGATCGATTATCTGCTCGCAGGCGAGCCAAAAGTGCTCGGATGACACCCCGGTACCTGGCGCAATCTCCCGTTCCAAAAGCTCGCAAAGTACGGTTGCGATGCGCAGTCCACCGCGCTGGATACGTTCAGTCATCCTACTAGTCCTCAGGTATACATGGTTCACAACAGCAAGATCGAAGAGTCTATGATCAGACCCTTAATTTAGCTAATTAATAGTCTTTATCATCGCCATTTTCGCGATGAATAAATTTGCGATGAATAAAACAAGATGACAGAGCCCGATTTACGGCGTCGGCGCCTTATCGTCCAGTTCTCTGGCGGTATCGGCAATGAGTTTGCGCAACCACTTGTTGGCCGGATTGTGCTGAAGCAGCGGGCTCCATGCCATTTTCAGTTCTAATGGCGGTATCTCTAGCGGCGGGTCTCGCAGGACGACACGCGGGTTGTTGCGTTTGAGTAGCGCAGCGCGTGTCGGCAAGGTAACAATCAGATCGTTTTGCTCTGCCAGCGTCATCGCCGCCTGATAGTGTCGAGTAAACACGCGAATCTGGCGTTTTTTACCTAACTTATTTAGCGCGACATCAACCCATCCTAAGCGCTGTACATCATCAGGATTAACCCCCACGCCAACGCCCATCCCTGTCTTACTTACCCAGACGTGGTCCGCCTTCAAGTAGTTCTCTAGGGTGAACTCACCGAGCAGCGGATTTTCAGGGCTGAGGACGCAGGTGAAGGTATCGTTCCATAGATGAATTTGATGAAACGACTGGGGCATGGAGTCAAAACGATTGATCACCATATCGACCTTACCGCGCTCTACGTCCAGAAAACTGACGTCGCTAGGCGTCATAATATCCAGGGTTAAGCCGGGTGCAAGCGTACGCAAGTGACTGAGCACGGCGGGAAACAGTGTTGATTCGGCGTAGTCACTGGCCATGATGCGGAATACGCGTACGGCTTCACCGGCTTCAAACTCAGACCGAGGTTGCACCGCCCGATCGATCTGCGAGAGCACATCGCGCACTATGGGTTCCAGTTCCAGCGCCCGCTCGGTGGGCGTCATGCCTTCGCTGGTGCGCACCAGCAGCGGATCATCAAACAGATCCCGCAAACGTCGCAAGCCATTGCTCATTGCGGGTTGAGATAGATTTAACTGATTAGCGGCCTGCGTGACATTGCGCTCCCGCAATAGCGCATCGAGATAGACCAGAAGATTCAGGTCGACACGATTGACGTTCAAATCTCGCCTCCATATTCACTTGGCGAATGATAGTAATACTAAGCATTGATTGAGTAAATCATAAATGCCTGAGTACAATTGCCAACAAGGAAACAGTCTTGCTATTGCGATTACCGCATCCGTCACCTTGGAGGAGAGCAATGAATCCGATCTGTACACCCGATATTAGTGATGCCCATCCTCAAGCCATGGCCATCGAACTGCAGTTCATCAACTTTGGGCAACGTGAGCAGTTTTTTGGGCAGGCGGTGACGATCAAGTGTCACGAGGATAATTCTTTGGTTAAGCAGTGCGTGGGTGAAGCCGGTGAAGGGCGAGTTATCGTTGTCGACGGGGGTGGTTCATTACGACGGGCATTACTTGGTGACATGCTTGCGGAGCAGGCATCGCAGAACGGCTGGTCGGGGCTTGTTATCAACGGCGCGGTGCGCGACGTTGACGAGATCGCGACGATGCACCTGGGAGTGAAGGCACTGGGCAAGTGTGTAATGAAAACGCAGAAGTTGGGGGCCGGCCAACGTGATGTACCCATTGCTTTTGGTGGGGTAACTGTTCAACCCGAAGACTACATTTACGCTGACAATAACGGTGTGCTGGTGAGCCGCACTTCGCTGCTATAGCAAGCGCATCGATAGATCCAGCGCGCGACAATCCTTCGTGAGTGCGCCAATAGAGATGTAATCCACGCCGGTAAGGGCGATAGGACGCAAGGTCTCACTTGACACATTACCGGAGGCCTCTAGTTCCACCCGTTTATCTGTAATCGCAACCGCGCGAGCCATATCCTCCAGTGAGAAATTATCCAGCATAATGCGATCAGCTTCAGCGGCGATAGCTTGTTCCAGTTCGGTTAAGGTCTCCACCTCAACTTCTACAGGTATGTTGGCTGTGAGTGCTCTTGCCCCGGTGATGGCTTCACTGATACCGCCTGCCGCGCTGATATGGTTTTCTTTGATCAAGAACGCATCGTAAAGACCGATACGATGGTTGTAACAGCCACCGCACCCGACTGCGTATTTTTGGGCCAGGCGTAAGCCAGGAATGGTTTTGCGCGTATCCAAAAGCTTAACGCCTGTGTCCGCAACCTGATGAGCATAGTGGCGGCAGGTCGTCGCTGTGCCAGAAAGCAACTGCAGAAAATTCAATGCGGTTCGCTCGCCTGTCAGTAGTGCTCTCGA
>JBCCNJ010000012.1:0-53048 GCA_039025905.1 Pseudomonadota bacterium
ATAAGCGATTTTAGCTCGTTGATATACTCTTCCGAAAGGAAGTGATGAGTTGCGCGCACGGACGCTTCCCACACTTCGATAAGTTCCGGATAACGGTCTCTGCTGACGCTTAGAACTTCCATTCGTTTTCGTTTTGATACGGCCTAAAAATAAACCGGTGCACCGCATAGCGGTTAGACCCGTCAGGCAGCACGAACTTACTCGGTGTTATCTGCGGAGGGTCGAAAGAAAGACAGTGCGAGATAAGCTATTCCACACAGCGCTGCACCGTAGATCAACGTATTAGACAAGACGCCATAGAACGTATACTCGGGTGCATTCGATAAACTGAAATGGATTAGCGCATGGATCACCAAAAATGCTGCCACTAGCGCGCGGAATACCCTGCGAACAGTGTGCTTAGAGCTGTGTCCAAGCCAAAAGAACAAAAAGACCAATGGAACATGAAGGGCTATAAATACAGGGTAGGCTGCCTGATCACTCATATCGCGCAATACGAAAAGTAGCCTCCACTCCGCATGCGCAACCGCATCCATCTCGTGTGTGAGTAGAAGGGATACGCCTAAGTAATAAAGGAGAGTGCTCATGTTACATACTGCTCAAATCGACAGTGATTGCAGCTGTACTTAGTCCGCCTGGCAATGTTGCTCTTGGCTACAAAGCTCATTGACTTTGTAGGCTTTGGATACGCTCTGACTCTGCTCTTATCATCGCTTGTAGTTCGCCGATATTCTCCTGAACTCGAGCCGCGCCGATTTGACTACCCTGTGCCATGAGGGTCGGCATTTTCTCGATCGTCTTTCTCCCAACATCGGTGGAATAAAAACTATTGATTTCCCTCAGTTCCGCAGCGGTGAACTCAGTCGAGTATATCTTCAACAAATCAGGCTTTATGCTTTCGTAACTCATATGCTCATTCAAAAACTCCAGTATGACTCCCTTATACGGAGCTAATGCTGGGTTTTGTTGTAGTTGAACATCTAGCATCTGCAATACGGATTGCTGGAGAGCTTGCTCCATCCCTATTGTGTCTAGAAGCCTCTCGGCTTCTATCTCAGAAGCTGTATCGGCCGTCGACCCTGTCGATAAAGTTAGCGCGGCTAGAAAAATTAGTGTGCCTAATATCCTCATTTCATCTCCAATAGCTGATTGAGAGTTTAAGGTTTCCGGTACTACTGACTGCAGTCTAACGCCGTGGGCTGGGGCACGTCACTCAATACCCCGCCAACAGTCCGAAGTGAGCGGGCTGGTCCCATTTGTCAGGTGCAAAATAGTCGCACTCATATTCTTCTGCTTATTTAGAATGAGTTTATCTGCCACAAACCGGATGCTCGATCAGCTAATCGGAAAATACTTCTACAACTTTCTTAGCAATTACCTCTCCAAGTAATCTATGACCCTCAGCATCCGGGTGAATGCCGTCAGCCTTACTGACCTCAATCACGTCTCCGGCATCGACAAAGTAACAGTCTTCCAGCTGGGCGACTTGGGCATAGTTCTCGGCTAGTTCTTCGGCAATCCGTTGACTGCCGCTAAATGAATTAGCAAGCAAGCCTCGTCCTTCGACGATTGGTGGTGGAGCTACAAGTAAAATTTCAACGCTACTGCCGGTGTATCCGCAGCTTGAATTTTTCACGTCTTTGATAAGATTTCGCACACCTTTTGCGATCGGTGCAGCTTGCAAGCCAAGATGGGGCTTGAGATCGTTGGTGCCCAGCATAAGAATAACCATATCTAATGGGGCATGTGACAGTAGACAGGGAAGTAAATAGGTTTGACCATTGCGCCCTGGCAATAGCGGGTCATCAAACACCGTTGTGCGGCCGTTCAAACCCTCCTCAATGATGCGATAGTCAGGGCCAAGCGCAGACTGCAAGACGCCGCTCCATCGTTCATCTTGATCGAAACGCTCAAAAGTCATGGTTTTTAAGTTAACGCTATCGGGCACACAACCCCAGGTAATGGAATCACCATATGCAAGGATAGTTCTCTGTTTTTCAGGCATGGCTTTGCTCAAATAGTCGTGCTTGCGTAAAGCGTGGGTTGACACCTAACGCCGCGAGTTGGGCCACGCAACCCGAAGCACAGCGCCGAGTAAGCGTCCCAGCGAAGCGATAAGCTTGCTTCGTTGTGGGGCTGAGTGCAAGCTGCCAGCCCTGAAGCACAATCACGATTTCGTGGTACTGAAGCGCTGGCGCAGCAACTCTTTCTCATTCAATACCAAGGTTGACTCTGGTGATTTTGATCGCCGAAATCGTTGACAGAGGCATGTTCATTAACCCTGGCGAATCATTTGGCTTAAAGCTTGGAGCTCCCGAATGAACCCACTGAATACCCGACTCAGAGCTCTGGCAATGTCTTGGCTTTTTGATCGCCGCTCATCCATAGATTACAGGGTTGATTTGGGACCACGATCGCTTGTTGTGCGGTGATACTAGGATACTGCTCTGCATATACGAAGAGCAGTGTTATGCTCGTTTAACCTTAGGATTGATCGCCAGTAGATAGCGCTCTTTCCAAGCGCCCGCAGCGAGTGTCGCGTTTGGCGGTGCGCTGCTCGAAATAGTCAGCCTGTTGAAACAATGATAAGGAGCGGACAGGATGAACAACGACTCTCTGGCGACGGCATTGGGCTGTGCCGTTTGTCTTTTTCTGGCACCGTTAGCAATCGCTGACCCATGGGAAACCATCGTGGCAGGTGGGGAGGCTCGCTGTTCCGATGGTAGCCCTTATAGCTTCCACGTGCGTCGCGCCGATCCGGATCGAGTTTTGCTGTTTTTTAATGGTGGCGGTGCCTGTTGGGACTCATTTACCTGCGACCCGGATAGCAGTTCCGCCTACCGCATGAGAGCAGGATCGGCAGATGGCAACGATCCGCGAGCGTATGACGGAGCCTTCGCGCTGGACAATCCGGAAAACCCGTTCCGTGATTGGTCACAAGTGTTCATCAGTTATTGCAGCGGCGACTTACACCTAGGGCAACGAACGAGCGAGTATGAGCGCGAGGACGGAAGCGTGTTCAAGATCCATCATCAGGGTCGCGCTAACGCAGAAGCTGCACTGAGTTATCTGCAGGAGCGCTTACCCCCGGCACAACGCATAGTCGTCGCCGGTGGTAGCGCTGGTGCGATCGCCTCACCAATCTATGCGGCAGTTATCGCAAAGCGCTTCCCCGACGCCGAAGTCATCCAGCTCGGAGGGGGCGCTGCTGGCTATCGTGTGCCGCCACCGACTGCGCTATGGCGCACCTGGGGTTTGGTGGAGGCGTTGCCAGATGAACTGGAAACGGATGATCGGATAAGTGCCGACAACCTATTGTTAGTCGATTTTTACGAACTTGCCGCTAATGTCGCCCCGGACGTGCGCTACCACAGCTACGACAACGCCTACGACGCCGTGCAAGAGCAGTTCATGATGCTTCTAGGTGCCCCGGGTGAATTGCTACCTGGCCTGGAGGAAAACCTGGAAGATATGCAGCGTGCAGCGCCGAACCTGCGCTATTACCTGGCGCCAGGCGACTTTCATACGCTATTGAGATACCGTGAATTGTATACGCGCGAAAGCGCAGGAGTGCCTGTATTGCAATGGGTGCAGGCGCTGATTTCCGGGGATGAGGTGGAAGACGTCCGATGCGCGCCTGAAGAATGCCGTGGCGAAGCTGCCCCGTCGCAGAGTGAGCCGACACTTTAGCTGACTCAGACCATGGCCTTAGTGTTCTACTCAGCGACTGACCTGCTAATTGCTTCGCTATGGCTCGTCGGTGAGTGTTGCTAGTCAGATAATGCCGCCAACCAGGGCAAGCTTTAGGGTATCTCTGCTTGTTTGTCTGTGATAAATGAAAATAGTAGCACCACCAAAACTATGAAAGCCCAGAAGAGAGTTAGCCCCAGTGGCAACCCATTGCCCTCTCTATAAGCCACCAAAAAATCAGAATCCAAGTGGATTAGAAAAAGCGACAAGCAAAAAAATAAACCATTAACGAGATAGACCCACTTAACGGCCTGGTATCCTGTTTTGGCAATTAAGCAAAAACAAACGTAAATCGCACTTATTATGTAGGCCATAAAGCCTAGTTTTAGCGCAAACGAATCATCTGATCCGGACGATACGGGCTTAAATAGCTCTCCAGCTTCATCGTTATGCATCATTAATAGTTCGGTTTCAGGAACAAAGAATCCCAACCCAAAGAAGAGGACGCTAGAGAAAAGGATGATGCGGACCTGCGTGGTCATTTAACGCCGCGATAAGTGGCGCTTAAGGCCCGCCGACTGCAGCGGTGGCGAAAAAAGGGCGCGGTTAAGCGTCCGATGAATCGCCTTGTTGGGCGTCATTTGATACCTCTTCTATGCCTGCTTGCGCCCATTTCCAGTCACACCATGTGGACATGTTTCAACTTAGAGAGAGAAGAAAACGCCTGAGTTACCGCATCGGAGAAGCGCTCCATTGTGTTGGGGATTGACCTGATGTCCCCCAGAACAAGGTTATAGCGGTGAACGTCGTCATGACTGGGTAGATCCATCATACGGCGAAGCCACCCTTGCATGCGCTCACTTCTTGATAGATCCAACAGATTGGCTTCTGCCAGTTGCCAGATCTCTTCATAGCAGGCGAGATCCGCAATGGTGGCTTGGGAGGTTCCGGCAATAAAATCGTGATCGCCGAGATAGGCCTGTTCGAGAAACTCTATGACTTGAGAAAGTAACCGTTGTCCGGTGGCCAAACCGTCTTGGTCATCCATGGATGCCTGAATACAGAGGTTGTTGATGTAACTGAGAGGGTTCAACGTAGGATTCCCGCCGAAGGCGACGAGCACATGCGGCGCCATTAGTTTTGTCGTTGCGAGCCGCGTCAGGCTGTGATGCGCATGAAGGTACTGGGCTATCCGTGCCCTAAGCCGTATGTCGTCAGGATACATCGCATCCCAGCGATGTTTCTCGGCGAGATAGCTGAGGATCGCGGGCATTTCCGCTAACACAAAGCCTTCATCATCAATAACCGGAAGCTGTCCTCGTGGGCTGATGGACATTTCTTCATTTGGGTCGGGAGCCATCAACCTGAACGGCAACTCGTGGAGGACGCAAGCCCAAATGACTGATCGGGAGGGTTGGCTAGCCGGGTGTCCGTATAGCTTGAGCACATCTTCTCCTGCTTTGGCTATTCTTCCATCCTAGCGGATGTCTACAGCCGCTTTGCTTCGAACGGGGACATTCACGGAACCCGATTTCGGTGACGCCTAACAATTACGGCATGTGGACCACTTGCGTGCTCAAGTGACCGTTATTGTTATATACCTTCCCTTACAATCTCATAGCGCAATCGAAGCGTATTTTCGTTTAGCGGCTTAGAATCTAAAAGCTTCAGCTGAGGAATGTCTATAGGGCCGCCAAAAAGAGGAGTGCCTTCACCAAACGCCACCGGGTTTAGGTCGATAACAATGTGGTCAATAAGCCCTTCACTCATAAAGGCGTGAGCAACAGCACGACCGCCACCAATTATTGCTTCTTCGACCCCTGCAATCTCCAAGATTTGAAGCGCCTCTTTGGGAGATTTTGCTTGTTGCCAACTTGAATCAGTCAAATCAAGTTCTTTAGAGGAAAGGACTATCCTGTGTTCTGGATGCAATGCTGCCCACATTTCGGGGTTGTTGACTTGCTCAAAAGAACTACGACCCGCAATGACGTTGCCGGTTTCGTTTACCAACGAGCACCAATCCTCCCAGGAGCCCTCCGGAAATAGAGGTATGCCCTGCTTGTCCGCGATCATTCCGTCGATTGAAACTGAAAGAAAAAGTGTTTTTCTCATTAACTCCTCCAATGGACATAACGCCAGCGGTTGGAGCGCGCGGTAGCGCGTCCCAACCAACCCGCAATGGTTAAGTGGCAACTACAAGCGTACATACCTTGGAACCTTTGTTTCTAGAAGGCGAATAAGTTCTGGTTGCATACGTTCATAATGATCAGGAATGTCAAGGCAGACAACACGCTTGTCCTTGAGAAGAGATCTGTATTTCCTTGACACCTTGTTCCGATGACTCTTCTCCATCACGAGAACAACATCAGCCCACTCGATGAGGTCGCCCGAAATAGTTGTTTCAGCATCACTGTTAGTGCCGCAACCAATTGCCTCGACTCCGTCGTATTTAGAGAATACCTCCTCCGCAGTGGGACTCCTCAAACGATTTTCACTACACACGAACAAGAGTTTCTTCATGCCGGTCTACGCCACCTAACACCTGAGGCTGGGGCGCCGGTTACGGCGTCCCAAGCCCTTGCTTGTTATGAGGCGCAAGATCATGGGCTTACCAAAAATGAAATTGAAGCAGAGATCATTACAGCATGCAGAACAATCGGAATTGTAGAAAATGCTCGGTGAGCATGGAAAGAGGCGCCAGCGAGCCATGATGAAATGACGAGTAGAGCCAAAAAGCAAGATAAGTAGATCGGAGTTAGAAACTGTTGCCGTGCTCGTACAGTGGCAAGCAATTCTGGATCGGTGTAATGTGGATCGCCCAAAGCACTAGCCGCAAACGCCGCGGCTGAAACCCAGCAGAGTACCGCCAGGAAGGTGCCCGTGGCAGGTAACAAAATATGGGACATTGCACTCAAGTCGCTAACGCCCTATGACAGCTACGTGAATAGACCGGCCTAAAAAAGACCTTGGCTCTTGTTGCAGGATATACGTGCCTTAGCATTCTCGGTGATTCTCAATCGAAACAAACGCTTGCAACGCTTCCGCGCTGCACTGTCTAAAACAATAGTCCGATTAACGCTGGAAATCGATCATTTTTGCTCAGCTATTTACGGTTATTCTTCGATGAAAAACATCCGTTAGCGGTAACTTAGAAGCCTATCGCTACCTCTTCTGATCCAGCTCCTCTGAAAAAAGGTTTGCTACAACAGGGGGCCAAAACACGGGCTTGCCGGCTAAGGCGGTGCGTTCAGTTCGGCGAGGGTCGGAAGTTGAAATTAATGCCAAGGAAGGGGCTAGTGCTGACGTCGAGTTCGGGGGATTCGACATCGGTGCCATCCAGGCGCAAACCGCGAAAGCCGCCTATGCCAGCCTCGGCGGAGACCCAAAAATTTTTGTGTACACGTCTTTCGATAGACAAGCCGAAATCCCAGGCATCCAGGTTAACGCTGGTGTCTCCACCGCCCTGTGGATTGAAGGACCAGGATGCACCCGACGGCGAAACGCCGAGACGCAAGAACCAGTTCTCGCTGGGCGCGTAGATGATACCAGGCCAGGGCATTATCGCGCTGATTGTCCAACGCTCATCAATGGCCCAGGATGCGCCGACATAGGGAATGTAAAAATCCTCGCCAGGCGCAACGTCTGCATAAAACCCGAAAGCCCACCAAAGTTGATCATGCTGTGTGTAGCGCGCAAACACACCGCCTAAGGTTTGCCAGCTCCACTCAGAGCCCTTCAGGTTATCGCGATGCCCCAGTGGCATGACAAAAACAACACTTTGCCACTGATCATTAACCTGTCTGAGCCATCCCACCGGCACACCCACACTGCCAACCGAAAAATTTTCATTCTGAGCGCCCCCCACATCAAATTCAGACCAGCTTAGGTATTCACCTATCACCAGGGCATCGCGGTCAGTTAAAAGAAGAGGTAAGCCTGCCGCCTGGGATACCGTTGATACGCTGTAATCAACATCACCCGCTCGTGTGCCCTCTACCTCGGCATCGCCATAGGTGGTTGCACCGATGAACGCCAGGGGAATGAAAGGCGCATTCGTCTGGCTGCGCTGAAAAATGATATCGCTGTCTTCGAACTGCTGAGTCAGCCTGCGCATTAATGGCTCTTCTTCGGCTAATGCCCTATCGCCGAAAGTAAGCACCGGACAAAGCAAAATTACCGCCACGGCAAAAGTATGAGCTCTTGATTTGAGCTTCACGCTATTGGCGCCGATACTCGGATGGCGTGACACCCTTCCACGATTTGAAAGCAGATGAAAATGAGGACGGATCGCCGTATCCCAATAGCAGTGCAATTTCGATAATACTGAGACTATCATCATTCAAATATTTCTCTGCGAGATCAGACTTAACATGTTGCAACAGCTGCTGAAAATTATTGTTTCGCTCTTTTAGCCGCCGCTGCAGCGTTCTGCGCGAGACATTTAAGTCGCTGGCAATACTGTCTATAGAACATCCACCGGCCGGGAGTTGCCGCCTGATTGCCGTATGCAAACTCAATGAGAACTGGTCCGTGGCGGAGGCATCATTACTGAAATAGGTCGAAAACTCCTCCACCACTTTTTCATGAAAGGGTGTACTGATGTGTTGCTGAGGATTATCCAGCAGCTTCCAGTCATAGTAGAGCGCGCTCACTTCCTGGTCAAAATGCAGCGGCGCACGAAAGGTGTTTTCCAACATCGCAGTGTCATCAGGCTTGGGATAGGTAAAGTCCACGCGGTCGGGTCGCACGGGCAGTAGGCAGTAGCTGTCCATCTGCAGCGCAGTCGCCGACAACAAGCCGTCTGTAACAAGGCAGCGCACCGGGTCTGGCGCCTGTACCGGATGCCACTGCAGTGCGAAGTGGTCTCGTAGTCTGGCGACTCGCACTTCACCCAAATCACCAAGCAGACTGGAGACGCTTGGCAGCATATTCATCCAATCCCTAAGCGTTTGACTGGCGGAGGCCAAATAGAGAAAAAGCTGCGCACTCTCCATGTAAGACACACGCCCGCTTAACAAACCAAAATCGGTGTTATCTGTCTCAGCCAGAATCTCTTCATGAATTCGATAAAACGTGGCGACGGGAATGAGGGCGTCAGGTACTTTGAGAAGATTCAAATCGAGCCCGGCCTTTCGCGCCACCCGCTCTGAACTCGCGCCCAGGGCTTCCGCCAGATCCATAAAGCCCTTCAAAGCGCGCGCATAAACGACACCATCAGCGCTGGAAATCTCCTTGTTATGAACCACCTGCACCCTTTTCTCCTTTTTGGCAGGCTATAGAGTGGCCTAGCATGGCTTGATCAGCGCCTGCTGTCACCTTCGCCTTGGTGTATGGCACCATTTCCCAGGCGTATTTTCGCCGCGAGCGATATCATTGGCGCTTTAGTACACCCTTGCAACACGCCTCAACTACCCTCTTAAAGATCACATAGTCAGGAACGCAAGCATGACAGATCAAGTATTGCGAATCGGCGGCGCCAGCGGCTTCTGGGGGGACGCTGCCAGAGCCACACCTCAGCTGCTCCAGGCCCCAAAGCTGGACTACATCGTGTATGACTATCTGGCGGAAATCACCATGTCGATCATGGCCAGAGCCAGAGCAAAAGACGACAGCAAAGGCTACGCAGTGGACTTTGTTTTGGCGGCAATGAAGCCAAATTTAAGCACTCTGGCTGAGCGCGGAGTCAAGGTGGTATCCAATGCGGGCGGTGTCAATCCCGAGGCCTGTGTCGCCGCTTTACAAGAGGCTATCGAAGAAGCAGGCCTGAGTCTTAAGGTCGCCTGCGTGACCGGTGACGATCTGATGGCCAGCGCCGAAGAACTTCAGGCTGCTGGCATCACAGAGATGTTCTCGGGAGAAGCGTTTCCCGATATCAGCAAGCTGCAGAGCATCAATGCTTACCTGGGCGCTTTCCCCATTGCAATAGCCCTGCAAAAGGGCGCCGATATTGTCGTCACTGGCCGCTGCGTCGACAGCGCGGTGACACTGGGTGCCTGTATCGATGCCTTCGGCTGGGGACGAGACGACTTAGACCAACTCGCTATGGGTTCCTTGGCAGGCCATATTCTGGAATGCGGTGTGCAAGCCACCGGCGGAAACTTTACGGATTGGGAATCTGTGCCCGGCCTCACCAACATCGGTTATCCCATCGCCGAAGTTTCTGCCAACGGTAGCTTTATCTGCACCAAGCCCGAGAACACGGGGGGTATCGTCTCGGTCGCCACCGTCTGCGAGCAAATGCTGTACGAAATTGGTGATCCACAGGCCTACATGCTCCCCGACGTGGTATGCGATTTCTCTACCGCACAGCTAGAGCAGATTGGTGAGAATCGCGTCAAGGTCAGTGGCGCCACCGGCCGACCTGCTCCGGATACTTATAAAGTCAGCGCAACCTTTGCCGATCAGTTTCGCGGTGGCACCTATATGACGTTTTACGGGATCGACGCGGACAAAAAAGCCAAAGTACTGGGGGAAGCGGTTTTTGAGGCTGCCCGCACGGTATTCAAGACCCACGGCCTGGCGGATTTCAGCGAAACCAGTATCGAGTTGATCGGCGCGGAAAGTCAGTTCGGTGAGTTCAAGGAAGTAAACGGCTCGCGTGAAGTCGCCATGAAAATCGCCGCCAAGCATCCGGATGCCATCGGCATCGGCATCATGTTAAAGGAGGCCGTTGGACTCGGGCTAGCCACGCCACCGGGACTATCCGGCTTTGCCGGCGGCAGACCCAAGCCGTCGCCAGTGGTACGGCTTTTCTCCTTCACCGTTCCCAAAGACAAACTTGCCGTAAGTGTACAGCTGAACGACGAGACACTGAGCTGTAATGAGGCCCATGGAGAGGCCTTTGACAGCAACACAATCGACCGGCCGTCCACACCAACTTCCAACGCATCCGGAGATACGGTTGATGTGCCGCTGATCAAGCTGGCCTGGGCGCGCAGCGGAGACAAAGGCAACAAGGCCAATATCGGCATCATTGCCCGTCGAACCGAATATCTGCCCTTTATCTGGCAGGCACTCACGGAACAAACCGTGGGTGGTCGTCTCGCGCATTTTATCGCCGATGATAATGAACACAGTGTCGAGCGCTTCTTACTGCCCGGCTCAAACTCTATCAATTTCTTAATACACGATGTCTTGGGCGGCGGCGGAGTCGCCAGCATTCGCAATGATCCGCAGGCCAAAGGCTATAGTCAGCTGTTATTGGCCTGCCCTGTTCCAATACCCGCAACGCTGGCCGAGGAGCTCGCATGACGGTTTTTAATTCCAAGATCAATCCCAGCTCCGAGAGCTTTCGCAAAAACCGCGAAGAGATGCTCGCCCACATCGAGCATCTTAATAAGCTGAATGCCCGTGGCGCTATGATTTCTGAGAAGCGCAAGCCGCGCTTTGAAGCCCGAGGCCAGCTCACGCCCCGCGAACGTCTGGCAAGACTGTTGGATCCGGGCATGCCATTCCTGGCCGTCGGCAATATCGCGGGCTATCTACTGGATAACAGCGACCCTGAAAAATCCATTCCCGGCGGTACGGTAATCACCGGCATTGGCTTTATCAGCGGCGTGCGCTGCATGGTTGTGGTAGATGACAGCGGCATTCAGGCAGGTTCCCTTACCACTGCAGGCGCTTCTCGGGTTCTGCGCGCTGAAGAAATCGCACTCGAACAAAAACTCCCCTTTGTGCATCTCGTAGAGAGTGCCGGCGGAGACCTTATTAACTACACCGTTGAAGGTTTTTCCAACGGTGGCGCTCTGTTTGGCAATCTGGCCAAGCTAAGTAAAGCCGGCATTCCCGTCATCGCTATTCTGCATGGTTCTTCCACCGCCGGGGGAGCCTACATGCCGGGCCTCAGTGACTACGTGATCGGCGTAAAGGGCAACGGGCGCGCGTTTCTTGCAGGGCCTCCACTTTTAAAAGCCGCAACAGGTGAGGTTGCCACCGAAGAAGAGTTAGGTGGCGCGGAAATGCATGCCACCACATCCGGCTTGGTGGAGTATCTGGCAGAGAACGACGGGCATGCGGTGCAGCTTTGCAGGGAGGTCATGCACCGCTTGCAGTGGAATAAGGATTGCGCCGCTCCCAACAGACGCGCTTACCGCGAACCGCTTTATGACACAGATGAGCTCGCGGGTGTTATCCCCTGCGACTATCGCACGCCCTATGACATGCGAGAGTTGGTGGCGCGAGTGGTAGACGGGTCAGATTTCATGGAGTTCAAGCCGCGCTACGGCGGTGCCACCGTGTGTATACAGGCAGATATTTTCGGCCTACCCTGCGGCATGATCGGCAACAACGGCCCGATCGATCCCCAGGGTGCTACCAAAGCGACCCAGTTCCTACAGCTGTGCGATCAGGCGAACATTCCAATGCTGTTTATGCAGAACACCACCGGTTACATCGTCGGCACCAAGTCGGAGCAGGCAGGCATGATTAAGCATGGCGCAAAGATGATTCAGGCGGTGCGCAACCTCGAGGTCCCACGTATCACCTTTATGACAGGCGCCAGCTTTGGCGCAGGCAACTACGGTATGTGCGGCAGAGCCTACGAGCCCGACTTCCTATACACCTTTCCGAATGCGCGCACCGGCGTAATGGGTGGCGAGCAGGCCGCCAAGACGATGTCGGTTGTAGCTCGCGGCAAGGCAGCCGCCGCAGGTCAGGAGGTCGACGAGGAAGCGCTGGGGAAACAAGAGGCTTACCTCACCGATCTATTCGATGGTCAGTCGAGCGCTTTTTACACGTCTGGCCACCTGATGGATGACGGCATGATTGACCCGCGCGATGCGCGCAAAACACTGGGGTTTTTGCTGGAAACTGTCTGGGAAACGCGTCACCGCGCTGTGAGACCCAACAGCTTTGGCATCGCGAGAATGTAATGGAGATAGCGTAATGAGCGAACTACCTGAAACCGACTGTCTGCTACTGGAGCAGGCCGGCAGCGTACTGACGATATGGCTGAACCGCCCGGAGGCGAAAAACTCACTGTCGAGCGAGATGGTTGATGAGCTAGACGCGGTGCTGGAAACCGTCGCCGATGATCGCGTCATTCGGACTATTGTATTGCGCGGTAAAGGCGGCTTGTTCTGCGCCGGCGGCGACATCAAGGGCTTCAAATCCGACATGCAAGGGACCGAATCCGATCACGAAGATGTCGCTAAAGGCAATCGCCACTTCGGCAATCTCATGATCAAGCTGAACGAGCAGCCTCAAGTGGTTGTGATGCTGGTGGAAGGCGCAGCTATTGGCGGTGGCCTGGGTCTGGCCTGCGTGGGAGACATCACCATCGTGACCCGTGACGCGCGCTTCAGGCTGAGTGAAACCAGCCTGGGTATTCCCCCGGCGCAAATCGCGCCCTTTGTCACAGAACGCGTTGGCCTAACTCAAGCGCGACGTTTGATGCTGACCGGCGCCCGCTTTAAGGGCGAAGAAGCCGTGAGCTATGGCATTGCGCATTTGCTTGCAGAAGATGCAGAGGATCTAGAAAACCAGTGCAACGCTGTATTGGAGCAAATCGCGCACTGCGCACCCAATGCGAATGCCGTGACAAAGAGCATCGTGTTTGAATCCATGCGCCGCCCGCGCTCGGATGCACTCGATTTTGCTGCTCGCGGCTTTGCGTCCTGCATGCTGAGCGACGAGGGTCGAGAGGGTGTGGCGGCCTTTGTTGAAAAGCGTAAGCCTAAATGGGCAGCAGAGTAGGACGGAGCGCAAGATGACACAGTTTACTAGCGTATTGATTGCTAACCGGGGCGAGATTGCCTGCAGGGTGATTCGCACTGCGAAAGCGCAGGGTTATCGCACCGTCGCAGTTTACTCCGAGGCGGATGCCTCCGCACCGCACGTAAAGCTCGCTGATGAGGCGGTATGCATCGGACCCAGTCCGGTGAACGAGTCCTATCTGGTGCAAGACAATATACTCAAGGCAGCGGCCTCAAGCGGCGCAGGGGCCGTCCACCCAGGCTACGGTTTCCTCAGTGAAAACGCTGATTTCGCTCGCGCCTGCGAAGCCGCTGGCCTGGTGTTCATCGGCCCAAGTGCAGATGCCATTCATTTAATGGGTAACAAGGCAGAGGCCAAACGCCGGATGATTGAGGCCGATGTGCCCTGCGTGCCGGGTTATGAAGGTGAAGATCAAAGCGATGCTACTTTGCTGGCCGAGGGCGAGCGGATCGGGCCACCACTGATGGTCAAGGCAGCTGCTGGCGGAGGTGGACGCGGTATGCGCCTCGTTCACGATATCGAAGAGCTTGGCAATGCCATACAGCTGGCGCGAGCCGAGGCAGAATCGGCATTCGGTTCCGGCGAGCTCATCTTGGAAAAGGCGATCATCCGACCGCGTCACGTGGAGCTACAGGTGTTCGCCGACAGCCAGGGCAATACCGTGCATCTAGGTGAGCGCGACTGCTCGGTGCAGAGGCGACATCAGAAAGTGGTGGAAGAAGCGCCTTGCCCTGTCATGACGGACAATTTGCGCGAGCAAATGGGTACTGCCGCAGTGGCCGCGGCTCAAAGTATCAACTACCGCGGTGCGGGTACTGTTGAGTTTTTACTCGATGAACAGGGCGAGTTTTACTTTCTGGAAATGAATACGCGCTTGCAGGTTGAACACCCGGTGACGGAACTCATCACCGGGCTGGATTTGGTCGCATTGCAGCTGCAGATCGCTCAGGGCGAGCCCTTGGGCTTTGACCAGAGTGATGTCGAACTGCAGGGGCATGCTATCGAGGTAAGGCTGTATACAGAAGATCCCGCCCAGGACTTCCTGCCCACGTCAGGTCATATCGATTTGTGGTCCCCGCCTGCTGGTAAGGGTGTGCGCGTGGATGATGGCATTGCCAGCGGCCAGGAAATCTCGCCTTTCTACGATCCAATGGTGGCGAAAATTATTGCAGGTGGGCCCACGCGTGAGATTGCCCGATTAAGGTTGATTGAAGCCTTGCAAGAAACAGTTCTGTTCGGTCCTAAACACAATCGGGATTTTCTCGTTGCCTGCTTGCAGAAAGATCGTTTTGCTGAGGGCCAGGCAACCACCGCATTTATCGCCGAAGAATTCAGCGATGCTGAGATGGCAAACTATGCTCCCGTGTTCACAGACAGCGCGGTCGCGGCGGTCATAGAACTCGCGCTGGAATACAACTCACTTTATGACAGCAGCGTATTGGTCGCCAGTGAGCTGCGAGACTGGTCTAACGCGAGCCCGCTGGTATCGCGCAAGCGCTATCAACATGGCGATGTAATACACGACCTGGCAATTTCACCCATCGCAAGCGGTCGCTATCAGGTATTTGACGGCGAGCAGGCTTGCACCGTTGAACTGTTAACCATGTCGGATAGCACCGCCCAGCTATTAATCGATGAGGCACAACATGCCGCGCGCTTTCACGCTCCCCAGGTGGGGAAGCTGTACGTTTCCATCGATGGCAAAGCCGCCGAGTACCACGATCTGATTCGCTTGGACGGCGCCTTGGAGCAAGGCGGTGGAGGCGGCAGGGTTACTGCACCAATGCATGGATTGCTGTTAGAGGTACGCGTTAGCGCCGATGATAACGTTGAGGCGGGGCAGACCCTGGCTGTACTCGAGGCGATGAAAATGCACTACGAGATTACCGCAGAGGCCGCCGGCACGGTGCGAGAGGTGCTCTCCTCCCCGGGCACGCAGGTGGCCGCAGATGACGTGCTGATCGAAATTGAAGTCCAGGAGTCAGCTTAGGCCACCCTGGCAGGAGAGACCTTCGAGGTTATCCGCCGGCAGGGCTGAGCGTCCCAAAGGTTTAACTTCACTCGATCTGCACGTTCAGGTCTTAGCTTCCGCTCAGGTCTCTATTACTGAGTTTATTGTGCTAGAACGCGGAGCGAGAGAGGTCTCATACTCGAGCTGCGCTCCTGTCACGATCATAGGCTAAGCTATAGCTAGAACTTTCTCGCACACGACTTGAGTCATACTGTGATCACTTTCGTCAAAAAGCATCCACGCAAACAGTCCTGGAAGGGATATCTGCTGACATCTGTTTGCTTGCTGTGCGTTCTCTATCCACAGCATGTGCGCCCCGATACACCTGCCGGTGTTTCCGCCCTCGGCTATTTGGAGCCCAGAGATGGGCTTTACGCTGTGTCTGGGCCATCCGGACTGCCCGCTGTAGTCGCTCAGTTATTGGTGGATGAAGGCGACAGTGTGAGTAAGGATCAGGTCATTGCACTTCTCGATGATCTCGGCATGAAACAAGCCAATTTTGAACGCGCGAATGCAGAGCGCGCGAACGCGGAGAATGAGCTGCGGCGCAAACAAAAACTCACCGCAGGAGCCGCGATTTCTGCCGCGGAAATTGAGTCCCTTGAAATAAGGCTGGCCATTGCAGACGCCGAGTTAGCCCAAGCGCGCGCGGAGCTGGAGCGCGCCCAGGTGCGCTCGCCTATCGACGGCCGAGTGGTTGCAGTGCATGCCAGGGATGGCGAGCGCGTGGGGGATGACGGCATCGTCGAACTTGGGCATACAGATGCCATGTATGTCATTGCTGAGGTATACGAAACTGATATCGGCAGAGTACGAGTGGGCCAGCAGGTGCGAGCAAACAGCCCCGCATTTGAGCAGCCGCTGACCGGAGAGGTCGAGCGTATTGCGCTCAAGGTCGGCAAGATGGCGACACTGGATGCTGATCCGGTTGCCCGGACTGATGCGAGGGTGGTGGAAGTAGAAGTGCGGCTCGACGATAGCAGTCGCGCTGGTGAACTCACCAATTTACAGGTTGAGGTCTACTTCGAGCCCTAAGGGTAGCCACCAGGACACCTCTGACCATGATAAAAATCCCAGTAGGCTGGCTACAACTGAAACGAGAACGCGCTCGCCTGGTTATTGCAGTGCTGGGCGTGGGCTTTGCCGTGGTCTTGGTGTTGATGCAAATGGGGTTCCGTGAGGCCATGTTGGACAGCGCAGTGCGCTACCATCAATTGTGGCACTACGATATCGCTCTTATCAGTCCGGAAACGGCATTCCTCGTCAAGCCACAGCCGTTTAGCCACAGGCGCTTATACCAGGCGGCAGCGATGACTGGCGTTGAATCGGTCACCCCACTCTACGCCATGCAGTCGCGCTGGAAGGACCCGCGAATCGGCGATACCAGAGATATTTTTACTCTGGGTATCCATCCCGAGGACAGCGTTTTTCAGCTCGATGCCATACACAAGCAGCAAAGCCTGCTAAAAAAACGTGATTTCTATTTGTTTGACAGACTATCCCGGCCAGAGTTTGACCCCATTGCTCAGCAATTCGCGGAGCTTGGCTACGCAGACATGGAGTTGAATGGCCAAACAGTCACGATAGCTGGGCTATTTGAACTCGGGCCTTCCTTCGGCATCGACGGCAGTTTGATCACCAACGTGGACAGCTTCCTGGAACTGGTGCCCGAACGCGGCCGCGGCAAAATCGATATAGGCCTGATTCGCCTTGCGCCCACAAAAGATGTAAACGCTGTCGCCAAGGCATTGCGAGAATACTTGCCGAACGACGTCGAGGTGCTCCCCCGAGCAGATTTTATTGCGCGCGAAATAGATTACTGGAACGCCAGCACACCCATAGGTTACGTATTCAATTTCGGGATCCTGGTTGGCCTGGTGGTGGGCGCCATCATTGTGTATCAGATCTTGCATGCTGATGTCAGCGACCATCTGCCAGAATACGCCACGCTAAAAGCGATGGGTTACTCCAACACCAACTTAGCAGGTATCGTTGGACTGCAAGCCTTCATTCTTGCGTTGCTTGGGTTTCTACTCGGAACGATGGTGGCACTTGCACTGTATCGAGTGACCGCAAGCGCCACCTTAATACAACTGACCATGACTCCCGGCCGCGCGGCCATCGTGCTCGCATTGACGCTGGGTATGTGTATTGTTTCAGGGGTAATGGCGCTACGCAAAGTTCGAGCCGCGGACCCGGCAGACGTGTTTTGAGCCAGCCCGTTATTCAAGCAGACCATCTCAGCTATGGCTTTGGCAGCGGCACACTACACAGGAAGGTTCTTGCCGATGTCGATCTGGCGTTTCACGCCGGTGAGATCGTGATACTTACCGGGCCGAGCGGATCGGGGAAGACCACGCTACTGACCCTAATCGGTGGCCTTCGCTCCGTGCAGGGTGGCAAGTTGGAAGTGCTAGGTGAGCAGCTCGCCGGTGCGTCGCGCAAGTCACTCCAAAATTTGCGTCGGCATATTGGTTTTATCTTTCAGGATCACAATCTGTTGGACGCACTAACCGCACAGCAAAACGTAGCAATGTCGCTCCTGCTGCAACCGGGCATGACGCGACGAGAAGCGCTGCAAAAAGCAAGTCACAGAATTGAAGAAGTTGGCCTTGCTGATCACGTCGATAAATTTCCCTCCGAGCTGTCTGGAGGCCAGCGACAGCGAGTTGCGATAGCCAGGGCCATGGCCTCCTATCCTCGGCTGATGTTGGCGGACGAACCCACCGCGTCACTAGATAAACACTCGGGACGCGAAGTCGTGGAGTTAATGCAAAGCCGGGCCAGAGAACACGGGCTTACCGTCATACTCGTCACGCATGACAACCGTATATTGGATGTTGCCGATCGTATCGTGCATCTGGAGGATGGCCGGGTCGTCCCCGGCGATGAGGCGATGGTAGCCGACACCAGCCGCATGCTGACGCTTTTGGGTAGGCACAATCCTCAGGCTCTGGACTATCTGTCTAATCTCGCCGTTGCCCTGGCGCGAGTCGCCTTCGCAGATCGGCACATTACCGAGGATGAGCGCCAGATCATGCGGCGCTCACTCCTGGAGATTGGTCAATTGCGTCCGGAGGAGGTAGATCTGGCGGTGGAGCTGGCACTGACCCAGGTGCGTTATCGTCCCGATACCCTGCCTTCGCTTCCCAAAACTCACTTAGACGAAGCCCGAAGCCGCCACCTCATCGACAGCCTGCACGCGATCGCAGCGGCCGACGGTCATACCTCCGATGAAGAACGAGAAGAAATAGAGGCCATTTGCCAGGAACTCGGCCTTATCTAAGTCTCCCGACAGAATCGCGCAAGGTCTGCAGCAGTATCGCGACTGATATCGGGGCAGGCGAGGGCAAAAATCTCTATGCCGTGGGTTGTGCCCATGATCTGACGACAGCGCGCCGCCACCCCGGCTCGTAGCAGACAGCGGTAAAATTCAATACCTTCGTCGCGCAGCGGGTCACATTCATTCACACTGATTACCGTCGGTACCAGGCCGCGCAATTCTTCCTCTGTGGCGAGGGCAGGCCAGGCGAGAGGATTACCCTTTTCCAGCTCCTCATAGCCATAGGCCAGCGCGCCACGGTTGCTGTGTAGATCAATTAGCAGACCGTTATTTTCTATCGAAGAGGGGTACTTATCCTGTGGCCAGTGGCCCGCAATGTAAGGGCACAGTGAATACAGGCCTCGCACCAGATCGAGATCGCCATCGCGCTTCAGCTTTAATCCCGTTGCCAAGGTCAGATTACCGCCGCCACTCTCCCCTGCGACGACAATATGAGATGGATCAATATGCAATCGCTCAGCCTGACTGATCAGCCACTTCACTCCTGACACGCAATCATTGAGCCCCGCCGGAAAAGGCGCTACCTCGGGCGCACTAGAGGGGACCAGACAGTTGCGAAAATCAACCATCGCTACCGCCACACCCTGGGCGGCAATAATCTTGCCCCAGGCCCGATACATGCCTAGAAAGCAGCTTAGCGCCTGCATACCACCGCCGTGTATATAGTAGACACAGGGCAAGGTCTCAGAAGAATCCGGGCGAATAAATTGAACCTTAATGGTATTTTCATCCGGGCTGGAAACGAACTCTTCGGTGGTAATCACGAGACCATCAGAGGGCGCCACCTCTTCCGAGTCCATCATCTCAAGCATGCCTTCCATTGCTTCGCGCTGAGCGACTGCTTCAGGGCTATTTGCCTCCGCCAATACCTGCTCTCTCGAGCTGGCGTCAGACGTTGCCATAGCCGGGATATTGCCCAAAACCGCTTTAATCCGTGGATCGATTCTTGGGTCATCGTTGATTTTGCTCATTGTGTGCTCCTGAGAAAATGGCGCTCTATGTTATAGGCGCCGGGTGTAATTCTCCAAGCCGGGTATTTAGGCCCTGCGCTCTTTTTCTCGACTTATTGGTAATTGATCTTTGCTGTCGAAGCGCAGGCGATGGTAGCGTGAAATGCCATTTTCCCGATCGGCGACCGATCCGAGGCTCACATGCCCGCCTCAGGGTGCGTTCAAAGCCGCAACGCGGAGATCCAATCGCATGGACAAACCTGCGACCGAACGTCCAATCATCGCGGATGACTACACAAACCGCCGCAAACATCCTCGTTTTGAGGTTGAGAAAGCCATCTACCTTGAAGTGGTCAATCGCAACAGTCACTCAGAGGCTCAAAACACCATTTTTTTGTGCAATACCGTAGACATCTCGGTCGCTGGCCTGCGCATTTGGGTGCAAGACGCCGTGAAAGAGGGCAGCAAGGTGCATATCGCGGTACCCGAAGAGGAATGGAAGGAAAACCTGGAGCTCGCAGGTAAGGTCATGTGGAGCAAGCCTGCTGATGGCAAGCCGGGGTACTGGCTGGGCCTGGAGCTTGAAGATACCACGCATGAGAACATGACGCGTTGGTTTAAAGTTGTACAGAAATTGAAGCCTTAACCCGCCGCGACCATAATGGGTTGAATACTCTCAACCTGCCTCCGGAGGATAAGGTGCCGCTATCTGATCTAAGAGACCTGTTGGCTCTGGAACGTACCAGGCTGGCCAACGAACGCACCTTTTTGGCCTATGTTCGCACCGCACTTTCCCTGTTGGCCGGTGGCGCCGTATTACTGCAGTTTTTTGCCGCCGAACCCACCTATGTGACCCTTGCCTGGGTGCTTATCGCCTCCGGCGCCGCGGTATTGCTGGTAGGCGTGTTACGATTTCTGAAAGTGCGCGCACATCTCAACGCAGAGGTGAGCAGCAGCTAATACTCCCCTTACTCGCTAAGCGCGGCAAAGGAACAAACCATGGATGAGATCCCCGAGGGCTATGAGCCACTTTTCAGAACCAGTCCTTTTCTCGATCTGATAGGCCCCATCTACAACAAAAAACTCGATGACGACCTGCTGGTGGGAATGCGGGTGCGAGAGAAGCACTGCAATGCCCGCGGATCTATGCACGGCGGTGTGTTCAGTAGCCTCGCTGATATCGCACTAGGCTACAGTTCGGTTCTAAAGAGCGGGGGCGCTACACCGCTGGTTACAGCTAACCTCAGTCTCGATTTTGCGGGCTCAGCTCAACTCGGAGACTGGGTGGAAATCACCACCGATGTGCAAAAGATTGGTAAACGCATGGCATTCGCCAACTGCTACTTTGCGGTAAACGACAAACGAATCGTCCGCGCCAGCGCCGTTTTTGGCGTTATCCAAAACTAGCCCAGGTTCTGCGCCCAGCGCCATTTCCATCTCCTCGCCCAGACGGGGTCGCCCAGACGGGGTCGCCCAGACGGGGTCGCCTAGACGGGGTCGCCCAGACGGGGTCGCCCAGACGACGAGACTGCCTAGATAACGTTTTACTTATGAGGTCCCTGAGTAGGTCCTCGAACGGGGAGCCCTGATAGAGGTCTACTATCTCACATGGATCGGGTCGCCAGGATAGGGTTACCAAGCGTTCGTTCGAACTCTATCCCTCTACTGGGAATCCAGCAGCAAACTCGCCAGGCGTTTGCGATGGTGCTGCGCATCCCCAAACTGCTGCCGAGTCCACTGCGCACGCCGTATATAGAGCTGCGCATCGCACTCATAGGTGAATCCCATGCCGCCATGAAACTGCACGGCACGATCCCCGGCGTAGAGCAGGGTTTCCGTGGCATCGGCCTTGGCCATGCGACAGGCAATTTCGGCATCGCGGGAAAGCGGATCATCGGACGTTACTGTTGCCGCGTGATACACAAACGAGCGCGCTGAATCCACAGCGGTCAGAATATCTACCGCTGGATGCTTCAGCGCTTGGTACGAACCGATAAGCTTACCGAACTGCTTGCGGGTTTTGAGATAATCTACGACCGTATCAAGACAGGCTGCTGCACTGCCTGTCGCCTCGGCGGCCACCAGCAGAGCACCCAGCAGTCGCACATCTCGTAAAGCCCCTGCAACGGCCTCTCCCGAAAGCCAACTCCCCTCAGCCACCTGTACGCCAGTGAAATCGACGTTGGCGCTACGCTTGGTTTGATCGATCAAAACATTGGGGCTAATCGCTGCTGCAGTCAGTTGCTCGGCCCTCACCAATGCCAGCGCTGGAAAATCCCCGTGCCGGGCCAATACAACAAAAAAGTGCGCTGTGCCCGCATCCGCTACAAAGGCTTTGCTGCCGTGCAGAACCCCATCTGCATCCAATGTGCAGTGAATGTTGTCATCACCCCAATCTGCATTTTCCAACAGGGCAACGGTACCTACGGAGCCTGTGGCAATTTCAGAGAGCACACTCTCAAACTGTGCCGCAGCACCCGCTCGTACAAGCAGCTGTGCGGCCAGCGTCGAGCTAACCAGCGGCGTACCCAACATGGCTTTGCCCATAGCCTCGACAACGGGCACCACGGTGGCGACCCCCATACCAGAGCCACCACAGCTCTCTGGCAAGGCGATACCGGCCCAGCCCAGATTCACCATCTCATCCCATAAGCTGATGTCGTAGCCTGAAACCGTCTCCAACTGCGTGCGCACCTCAGCTATCGGAGATTTGCTTTGGCAAAATTCGCGGGCGACGTCCATCAACATGGCCTGCTCTTCACTCAACGCCAAAGCGCTATTGCCCATTACAGACATGATCGCTTCTCCTACTTGGGTAAGCCCAGTACATGCTCTGCGACAATATTGGCCTGCACCTGGCTGGTGCCGCCCCCTATCGTCGCAGAGAAGCTATTGAGATAGGCGCGCTGCCAGAACCCGCCCTGTCTGGCCTGATCATCGCCTACATAGAGCGCACCCTCAGCGCCCTGCAGTCCGATCGCAAACTGGCGCATACGCCGTGTCATCTCTGTCATCCGCAGCTTTTGTGATAGCGGAAGCGAACCGGGGTAGTCCGAGGTGAGCGCCGTGATGTGCGCGCGCCGCTCACCAAGCACAACTGCTTTTTCTTCCATGATCATCTTAACCAGTTCATCGCGCACCACGGGGTCCTTCAATACAGGCTCGCCGTCGCGTGTCACATCACCCAGCTGCTTAATCATATCGTCGATAGTGATCCTAACCATCATCTGACCACCGGCTGCACCTGCCTCGGCGCCCCGTTCGTACTGCAAGGTTTGCATCGCAATTTTCCAACCCTGCCCCTCTTCACCCATCAGGCAGTCGGCGGGGATGCGAGCATCGGTAAAAAAGGTCTCGGTAAATCCATATTCACCAGTGAGTTTACGTATGGGACGCGCCTCTATCCCGGGCACATCCATCGGCGCCAGGAAGAAAGACAGGCCATCGTATTTGCGCGGCGTGTCCGGATTGGTGCGCGCCAGTAAAATCATGTACTGGGCAAAGTTGCCCATGGTGGTCCAGATCTTTTGGCCGTTAATGACGTACTCGTCACCGTCGCGAACGGCCTTGGTTTGCGCATTTCCCAAATCAGATCCGTGATCTGGCTCGGAAAACCCCTGACACCAAACATCTTCCGCGCTGAGGATACGCTTGAGGTAGCGCGCTTTTTCCTCCTCAGTGCCGATGTCGTTAATCAGCGGGCCCGCCCAGCCAAGTCCGATCACGTTGAAACAAATCGGTACGGCATGGCGTCGCATCTCCTGATCGGCAATAGCCTGATAAATAGGCGCTACACCACCACCGCCGTATTCTTTTGGCCAGGCCATACCGAGGTAACCCGCTGAGTAAATCTTGTGCTGCCACTCCCGTAGAAACTCGAGCTGACGTTCGTCACCGACTTCCATAAAGGTCTGAGGTAACAGAAAACCCGGGTCGGCGGGTTTGTTGTCTTTCATCCAGGCCGAAACCTGACCCCGAAAATCTTTTAACTCTTGCTCAGCTGCGCCCATCGCCTATGCCTCTATAGCTGATATTGTCGTGCCGCCAAATCTCGCATGATTTCTTCCGATCCACCGCCGATCGCGTTGACGCGCACCTCACGATAGATTCGCTCCACCCGATTGCCACGCATATAGCCGATACCGCCCAGTATTTGCATGGCCTCGCGGGCGCAGAATTCCATCGTTTCGCTGGCCTGAACCTTTAGCAGCGCTATATCTCCCGGATTGGGATTGCCCGCCTCCATGGACTCATAACAGGCCCGTATATAGGCCTGAGTGGCATTCAGTTTCTGTTTCATTTGAGCAATTTTATGTCGAATCACCTGATGGTCTGCCAGTCGCTTGCCGAAGGTATTGCGATCCCTCGCCCAGTTTACCGCCTCTTCCAGGCACACTCGGCCAAAGGCCTCCATCAAAGCTGCCATCGCCATACGCTCACCGTTGAAGTTGGTCATAATGACCAGAAACCCTTGGTTCTCTTCACCAATCAGATTACTCACGGGCACTCGCACATCATCGAAATACAACGTTGCGGTGTCGGACGCCCACCAACCCTGTTTTTTATCCAGCGCTGTGCGGCTGAAGCCTTCCGCGTCGGTTGGAATCAGCAACATGGATACGCCCTTCGCTCCAGGACCCCCAGTGCGAACCGCAGTCGACACCCAGTTGGCTCGCATGCCACCGGTGATGTATGTCTTGGAGCCGTTGACGACAAAGTGATCGCCATCGCGAACCGCCGTAGTCGTCAGCTGAGCAACATCAGAACCGGCGCCGGGCTCTGTGATACCAAGGGAAATGTGTTTCTCCCCCATCAGCACGGGCGGCGCCACCATCTGTTTGAGCTCCTGGCTGCCCCAATTGATGACCGGGGGTAGGCCAATCCCATGTACCATCAAGGTAGAGGCAATGCCCCCTACCCCAACCCGCGCCAGTTCCTCGTTGACGATCCAGGTATGCCAGTGGTCGATGCCGTCGCTGATACCGCCGAATTCTTCCGGATAGCCCATTCCCAGCAAACCGACATCGGCCGCCTTCGGCCACAACTCGATAGGAATGTGGCCTGCTTCGTCCCAATCATCCGCATAAGGCATGATCTCGGTATCGATAAAACGCCGCAGCTGACTGCGCCATTCCTCGTGCTCGGGGCGAAGATTGGGATTAGCCATTCTGGCGCTGTCAAAATCTAGAGCCATAGTTGTGTGTCCTGAGATGCCGCCGGAAAAGTGCAGAATTGTAACGGTTCGCTTGGCCGCGACACATCATCTTTGGTGCCAACCTTTGGGGAAAACGCGACAGTTACTGCAGGCACTTCTCCAAGCTAGTAAACGTTCACTACCGACCTACCGCCTATTCAGAATAGGCTATCATGGCAAAAGCCAGTAGCGCCGCGCGAGCACTAACTCGCGGCTTCGATCCTCGCAGGCACAATTTTGTGATGAGGCGTGCCGGCAAAGCGGTCTCTGGCCTGCAGGGAGGTGAGCTCATTAACGGCGACACCCGCGCGCCCACCATCTTCATTATCCAGGCCAAAACCATTAGGCAGGGAGGCGTGCCCTTCCTGCATGCGCGGGGTAACGGCAACTTGCGCCAAAGCGGTGCCAACTTGCGTGGTGATCCGCGCCTGATCACCGTTGGCAATACCCAGCCGATCAGCATCCTGTGGGCTGATTCGCAGTGCGCCTTCGGGGTCTTTGCGCCGCCATTCACCACCGCGAAAAATCGTGTTTGCCGAGTAGTCGCGTCGCTCACCTGCACTCAGCACGAAGGGGTAATCCTGCGTAGTCAGCGCTGCCGCACCCTCTGCCAGCGTCTCTAATTCGGAGAGTAGCTCGGGTAAATCGAGTCGAATCTTCTGCTCGTTGCCCAGTCGGCTCCAGCTGTCCTCGTACTCATCTCGCGCAAACACGAGGCCGGAGTGTGCATTGAGAATCGCATCAAACAAAGCCTCACCGCTGCTGATTGCGTCGCCCTCAAAGCCCGCTCTTTGTAGGGACTCAGGTTCGCGCGCGGCAAATCCCAGGGCTAGCGGTAATAAGACAGCTGCCGCCGCAGCACCATTATCGAGACTGGGGCCGAGCGTCCTATACAGAATCACTGGAGCCAGATCGGCCAGGCTCGGATCCTCACCCAGCGCCTGAAAGAAGCGATTGCGATAGGCCTCGCGACCACCCTCTTCTAAA
Source organism: Pseudomonadota bacterium (assembly GCA_039025905.1). GTDB lineage: Bacteria > Pseudomonadota > Gammaproteobacteria > Pseudomonadales > Halieaceae > JARRPM01. The sequence continues at coordinate 25,890 of JBCCNJ010000012.1, forward strand.
GCCACTGTAAGCTCATCGCATAATTCAGTCGGCATAACGCCCATAGCCTCAACCAGCCTGGCGTGTATTTCGGCTTCTGGCAGCGCAAACTCTGGCGCTTCGAATAGGGGTTTGCGCAAATGAAAGTAGTTGTCGGGAAACTCGAAATTGAAAAAAGTGGCCTCCCATTTCTCATACTGCGTGGCCGCGGGCAGGACGTAGTCTGCCTGACGTGCCGTTTCCGTCATCGCCACATCGATAACAACGACCGTATCCAGACTGCGCAGCGCTTGCGTAAACCGAGCCGACTCGGCCAGTGAGTGAACAGGATTGGCAGCCTCAATCACCATTGCGCGATAGCGATCGGGGTGGTCGGTTAAGATCTCATCGGCGATGACGTTGCACGGCACCAGTCCACTGATGATGGGAGCGCCGACCACCGGACTCTTGCGCGAAGCGCGGCCGCTTCCCGCAATATTCGTGAGGTTAGAAGGGACATATTGGCCGCCGCGATTGCCAAAGTGCCCGCATAGGCTCCACAGCAATTTCTCCAGATAGCTCACCAGAGTGGAGTGGCGGTTCATCTGCACACCTAGATCTTCAAACATGGCGACGCTGGCGGCGCTGCTAATGGCGTCAACGGTGTCCTGGACCTGAGCCAGAGAGACGCCTACCACATCACAATAGGCCTCAACCGGTATCTGTGAAAACACCTCATGAACGGTTTCTAAGCCGGAGCTGTGCTCGGCCAGCCAGTCGCCGTTGTATTTCTCCTGTTGAATGAGAAGGCCAACCATCGCCGCCAGCAACCAGGCATCGGTGCCTGGCTTAACCTGTAAGTGGATATCCGCGAGCTCCGCGGTCTCCGTCACCACTGGATCGATGACGATCAGTTTACGGCGCTCATCCTTGCTGAATTCCCGCAGCCATGCCCTGGCGCGCGGCACACCATGGGAATGCCAAGGGTTCTTGCCGAGAAAGATCGCGACTTCACAGTGTTCAAAATCGCCCTTTACATGATTGCCAAACATCATTCCATTCACCCAGAACTCGCCGGTCTTTTCCTGGGCAAGGGCATTGGATCGGTACTGCATGCCCAAAATGCTACGAATCGAGGTAGAGTAACCTCCGGGCAAATGATTGCCCTGGCCACCGCCACCATAGTAGAAAATGCGCTCACCGCCAAAGCTGTCTCTTACCTTAAGTAAACGCTCGCTTACCTCACGAATAGCAGTTTCCCAGTCGATTTCTTCATAGTCGCCGTCGGGTGTGCGCCTCAACGGGGCGCTGAGTCGATCCTTACCGTTTTGATAATGGTTAAGGCCAGATGCCTTTTGGCAGAGATAGCCCTGAGAGGCTGGGTGGGCTTTATCACCGCGAATGCGAACGATCTCGCGATCCTGTTCACCCCCTAGCTGCACCTCGATACCACAATTACACTCGCACAAAATGCAGGCACTGCTTTTCCATTCGCTCATCTTGTTATCCTCTTCAGTGGCTCTAATGATCGACTATAGCCTCTGGGTTCCATAATGCAATGGAATTTGATTCCTCATTGGAACCAACTAGGCTGCTCGCAAAGCTCGACCCAGCGGTTGCGTGCCAAGCGCGGCGGTAAAATCACCATCCGCCCAGACTGGCTCACCTCGAATAAGCACCTGACTTACTACACCATCCGAGCGGCTGAGCAATTGCTTGTGCTCAAATAGCTCTCGGTAAGCAAACTCTCGGGTGCTGTTATCATCCCACTCGCGCAGGGCCTTGGGATCAATCAGCACCATATCGGCCTGGGCGCCTATCTCCAGGCTGCCCACGTCCAGACCAAAAAACGCCGCGGGCTCGCTAGTCAGACGCTTCACCATGGTGCTGACAGTCTGCAAAGAATCCTCCTGGGCCAGCTTTAGCGACATCAGATTGCCATCAAAAAACGCCATATTGGTGATATGCGCTCCCGAGTCGTTAAAACCTGGCAGCGTGTTCTTATCGAGCAGCAGTGGCAATACACCCTCTTTATTTTCGTTGGCTACATCTACCCAGAAACGAAAACTTTTATCGTAGGCCCTCATCATATGCAGCATAAATTCGGCATCGTCTGGAATCGGGTTAGGGAAGGCATCGAATGCCTCACGCTCGGCATCAGAGCGGGCTTCGCTTTTCATTCCGCGCTGATAACGCTCCAGGCGATCGTATACCTGCTGCATGCTTTGCCCATCCCACTCAGGTAAAGGTGCGCCATCAAAAATCATGCGATCCAACTCACGCACAACTAATAGATCCGGCATACCCATGCGCGCCTTAAAGTGGGCCAGGTTGCGACCACGTCGGCCATAGTGCCAGTCTCGGCGAAACTCAGCGATGAAGTCGGGATCGTTCAGCAATGCGAGACGGCCTTCAACATCGTCATATTCCTTCGCTATCAGCTTGCTGGTGGACTCGAGCTCTTCAAACAGAGGGCTGACAATACCGTCCGACCAAACCCGAAAGTTGGTCCCCAAAGCTTGAAAATGCATATTGCCCTTGAACAGGCGGCCATTGACCAGGGACGCAAAGCCCAAAAACGCTTTCGATGCGTTGGGTGCCAAAGCGAATCGAACCGCCGATAGCGCTGATGTCTTTAACGTTTTACCGAACAGACGGCCACTGGTGAAGAGGAAGTAAAGAAATGCCTTCGCCCTGTGTTCCAGAATCGGAGTAGTCTGCCAGACGCGATCGCGATTCCTCACGACTTTGAGCAGACGCTTCATCTCGCCAAAACTCGCGAATTGGGTGGGAATTCGGTGGTCTGTGTGCGGTTCATTGGCCAGGTAGTGAAAAGGCAAACCATCGGTACTCATCCCCAGATAGCCCTGGTCCATTGCCTGACTCAGCAGCGACTCCATCTGCGCGAGTTCAGCTTCTGTTGGATCGCGACTGATGCTCTCCTGCAGGCCCATCACTTCTACTCGCAGCATCGAGTGGGGCAGAAAGACACCCACATTCGGCCCTAAGGGTATATCGTCAAAGTGATCCATATACGCCCCGGTGTCGCTCCATTTCACGGCGTTCACACACTTTTGCAACACCGATTTGGGGATATTTTCCACGCGTGTAAAGCAGTCGACGATCGGGTTTTGCTCGCCCTCTACCTGCTGTCCAAAGCAGGTGCCCAGGGAGCAGTTTCCCACCAGTACGGTAGTGGTGCCATGGCGTACCACCTCCGGCAGGCCGGGCTCAAGATCAACCTCCAGGTCCAGATGGGTGTGAATATCCAATAGGCCAGGCATAAGCCACATGCCGTCACCCTCAACGACATTGTCTGCTTGCGAGACAGGAAGACCATGCCCTCTGGCGGCTACCTTTCCATTCTTGATGGCAACATCCTCTTGGCGAGGAGGTGCGCCCGTACCGTCAAACACCAAGGCGTTACGTATCAGGGTATCCCAGGCCAGATTGCTCATGCAGTTTATCCTCAGTCAGATCAGGGGCGCAGCGTAACAAGCCGCGCTATCGAAAATCTACTACCGGTTAATTTTAAGACATACCAAAGGCATCTGCCGGAGACATACGTTCGTAGCTCTCGTATTCAATGAAAAATCTGCCTATGCTGGGAGCAAGTATTGACGGGGTTTACTATGAAGCTACCGCGCCACTGGGCTGCGTTTTGTCAATGTGCCTTGCTATTGCCTGCACTAGGACTCGCCGAGGTCACAATAGATCCGTTGGCCCCCCAAAAGATTATCGATGAGTTGAGCCTGCAGCAGGCCGATACACCTATGCGCGACTATCCCGATTGGGACCCGCAACGCATCGTGGTGAGCCTACCTCCCTGGATTGCACAGCAAATACCCGATCTGAAAGCGCAACTTGAAGACAGCGCGGGCGAGGCGACGCTGGTGATTGATACTTCGCCTGCAATGAGTCCCAGCGCAGAAATGCTGGCAGGTGCTGACGCCATAATCAGCCTGTGTACGCAAGATACCATGGACAAGGCTTCGCCCAGGTTGCTGTGGTTACACAGCTACACGGTGGGGGTGGATGGCTGCCTCGGACTAACACCCGAGCAAATACAGGGCCGCGTGTTCACGAATAGCAAGCGTTTAATGGGACCCGGCATTGCCGAACACAGTATCGCCATGCTACTGGCGCTGGCCGCCAAGCTGCCCGACTATCATGCCGCACAGCGAGAACGTAGCTGGGATCGCGGCCCCTCACGTACGGCCAGCTTTGGTGAGCTAAACGGCAAAACGATGCTGGTTGTCGGCCTTGGCGGAATAGGGACCGAGGTGGCGAGGCGCGCAGATGGGCTGGGGATGACAGTCTTGGCAACGCGCAACTCCTCCCGACAAGGCCCGTCGTTCGTAGAGTATGTCGGCCTCTCCGACGAACTATTGGACCTGGCAGCAAAATCGGACGTCATTGTGAATGCCCTGCCACTCACTGCCAAAACGACCGGCATTTTCAACGAGGCCTTCTTTGATACAGTCAAACCCGGCGCCATTTTTATCAGCGTTGGGCGCGGCGCTAGTACTGTTCAGGAAGATCTAATCGCTGCCTTGGGATCTGGGCAGCTATACGGCGCTGGCCTGGATGTGACCGATCCAGAGCCCCTCCCCGAAGACAGTCCGCTCTGGGAGATGGACAATGTGATTATAACGCCGCATATTTCAGCAACTGGCGGTGACAGTATGAAGCGGGTTGCGGTCATCGCAGTCGAGAACCTCAGGCGCTATGTCGCCGGCGAACCGCTTTTGAATGTCGTCAACATGCAAGCAGGTTATTGATTCTATGTCATTGATTGCCTTTGATAACAGTTACGCCCGGCTGCCACCGCGGTTCTTCTCGGAACGCGAACCGACACCCGTCACCGCGCCGGGGCCCATCGCAGTCAATCGCGCTCTCGCCGAGACCCTGGGTATTGACCCCAACTGGCTCGAATCGGAGGAAGGCACGTCGGTATTGGCAGGCAATACACTCGCTCCAGGCAGCGAGCCCATTGCGACGGTTTATGCCGGACATCAGTTTGGCAGCTACAACCCGCAGCTGGGTGACGGCCGCGCCATCCTACTCGGTGAAGTCGTTACAAACGACGGCACACGTTACGACATACAGTTGAAAGGTGCCGGGCCCACACCCTACTCCCGCGGGGGTGACGGGCGCGCGCCGCTGGGCGCGGTGCTGCGCGAATACATCGTTAGTGAGGCGATGCACGCGCTGGGCGTACCCACCACGCGCGCGTTGGCCGCTGTTACAACTGGCGATAAAGTCACACGGGAGTCTTTCCTGCCAGGCGCCGTACTTACGCGTGTGGCCAAGAGCCATATTCGCATCGGGACATTTCAGTTTTTCGCAGCCAGTGGCGATAACGACGCACTGCAAGCACTGACTGACCATGTACTGGAACGGCATTATCCCGAAGCGCTAGATTCGGACAATCGCCCCCTAGCCCTACTTGAGAAAGTGGTTACCGCGCAGGCTTCTCTGATTGCCCAGTGGCAGCTGCTGGGTTTTATACACGGGGTCATGAACACCGACAATATGCTGCTCTCGGGGGAGACCATAGACTATGGACCCTGCGCATTCATCGACCACTTTAATCCTGAAAAAGTCTTCAGCTCGATCGATCATGGCGGACGCTATGCCTACCGCAATCAGCCCGGTATCGCGCACTGGAACCTAGCGGTACTTGCCCAGGCGCTGTTGCCCATTATCCATGATGAACAGGAACAGGCGGTCGCCCTGGCGCAGTCGGCGGTTGATACGTTTCCCGCACAGTTTTTAGATGCGCATGCGGCCGGTATGGCGGCCAAACTGGGCCTAAGCTCGGTCGAAGACGAGGACAAGTCACTGGTTGAGGACTTATTGGAACTGATGACCCGCGAGAAAGCGGACTTTACCCTCACCTTCAGGCGCCTGGCAGATCACGCTGGCGACAGCTCGGAGGGGCCGCAGTCGGTAGGTCGCCTGTTCGAGTTTTCCGATGCCTTTATCCCCTGGCTGGGGCGCTGGCGAGGCCGACTGCAAGCAGAGTCGATTGAGCCCGCTCAGCGCCAGCAGCAAATGTATCGCACCAACCCCGTATTCATTCCGCGCAATCACCTGGTAGAAGAAGCGCTAGAGGCCGCCTCCGAAGAGGGTGATTTCGGCCCATTCCGCCAGTTGGCTATGGTCCTCTCCAGCCCGTATACCTTTGACGATAGCTTGATTCGCTTTGCCACGCCGCCACGCCCAGAACAAGAAGTCACCAAAACCTTCTGTGGGACTTAATCAGCTGGCAAGAACACTGAACCCCCACTAAGCTTATGCGGCCGAGGCGCTAGCCCGGCGCGATCACGAACGATAAACAACAAGGATTTTCATATGTCTGGATGCTACGAACTCAAGGTTGCTAAAAATGGTGAATTCTTCTTCAACCTGCTAGCCGCGAACGGCCAAGGGATTTTAAAAAGCGAGATGTACAGCTCCAAATCGGCCGCACTTAATGGCATTGCATCGGTGCAATCAAATTGCTCGGAAGACGGACAATACGAATGTAAGACCTCCAGCAACGGCAAGGACTATTTTGTTCTGAAAGCCAAAAATCACCAGGTGATTGGACAAAGTCAGATGTATGAATCCGACGCGGGTTGTCAGAACGGAATCGAGTCTGTGAAGACCAATGGTGTCAGCACCGAAATTAAGGACCTCACCGAGTCCTAGCTGCAAAGCGAGCGGCACTCTCGTCGACCGGCTTGGTGAAAAGATAGGAAGTTCGTTCAGCTAGAGGTGATTTTGAGCTTTTGTCCGGGCTGTAGGTAGCGGTTTGGCGAGAGGCTGTTCCAGGATACAAGCTGCTGCTCCGACACCTTGAATCGGCGCGCGATACTCCATAGAGAATCGCCACGCTGTATTACATAAACACCGGTTTCTATCGCGTTATCCATTTGCTGCAAAGAACTTACTCTGAGCTGCTGACCGGGCTGTAAGTAGCGCGTGGGTGAGATATTGTTCCAGACAATCAGTTGCCGCTGGGTAATGTTAAATCGCCGCGCGATAGTCCACAGTGAGTCGCCACGCTGTATCACATACATGCCAGGCTTTAGCGGGTCCGGTACACGCGTTACTGCACTGCGCTCCTGTGGAATCGTGCCAGGTAGAATCAGCGTTTTACCCGCGCGGATGCGGGAATTTCTGAGACCATTAAGGGCCATCAATTTGGAGACCGACGTCCCATAACGCTGGGCGATAGTCGACAGCGAATCACCGAACTGAATGCGGTGCTGCAGGTCTGGCTGTTGGTGGCCAAAGCGGTCAGAAGCTGGCACCGACGCTAACAGATCAGACAGCGGTTGGTTTAGGTGATCCACCGGGATACGGATCGTGTAGCCGCGAGGAATATGTTTATCTCCACTCCACACCGTCTCGCGCAACGCGGGGTTGTATTGCTTCAACGATTCCAATGGCATACCCGCCAACTGCGCAAAAGAACTTGCGGGGATGTAATCGCTCATCACAACGGAGTCATAGTTAATGGGCGTGTTAAATTTGATGGGCCCGAAGTAACGCTCTGCATTTTGGTCGACCTCGAGGGCGGCCAGAAATGAAGCATAGAAATTACGTGAGGCAAAGCCAAAGGCACGCCCTCGATAAGACGCTACTATCACCCCGATGTCTTTGGTTCCCAACTGCCGCGCCGCACGCAGTACCCCGCCGGTGCCGTGATTATAGCTTGTCAACGCCAGCGGCCATGTACCCGTAAGACCGTAGTTTCGCTTCAAGAGTTTTGCGGCGCCAATCGTTGCAACATAAGGATCCATGCGTTCATCTACCACGTGGTCCACGCGCATGAAATCTCGCGCGGTTCTCGGCATGAATTGCCACATGCCCGCGGCCGCAACCTTAGAGTACACAGAGGGATTGAACGACGACTCGACATGCGGCAAAACTTCTAACTCCGCAGGCAGATTATGCTCGGCTAGTATCGCGCGAATATGGGTTCGCCATTGGCCTGATCGTACCAAGCCCTGCTTAAATCTATCAGACTGCCCGAGCTGAAAGCGCACATTGTGCGCCGCATCTCGGAATGTTTTCGAGGATGTGCCTTCTGGCCAGGCAGCCAGTGCGCGCGCCTCCGTCTCGGTGAGGTTGTCACGCTTTCCCTGAGCGAGGGCTTGCAGCGCTTTCACATAGCGCGCCTTGGCGTCTTTGTACAAAGCTCTTCTGCGTGTATTGCTGGCATGGGCTGGTAAATCCAGCGTCTCATAGACCACGGACATATTTTCGTCGTCGTGAATATAGCCCTGATCGGTTGTGATCTGGGTGTAAACATCTGTCCAAAAACTCACGGCAGGCTGGAGCGACTCCGGCCTGGGAAAGTCAGCAGCCTGCGCTTGAAACGCGGCGAACACCAATGCTGTGAGCAGAAGTTTTCTCACTATGATCGTCAATTCAATGTTATTGATTTGCCTGGGGCCTGTTCACACTGTTTGAATGCACCCTAAGTTATAACAAACTTGCCTAAGCTTGTAATCTCAAAAAGTCAGTTTAGGCAGCGACGCGAAGATATCCTGTTTAAGTGTGATACAACGCCGCGGAGACTGGCTTTTCTAAAGGCTGACGCACTACTCTTGAAGCGTATCGAACTTTGCAACGATATAGAGTGTCGCGCTACCCCAAATCAACGACGCGCTGATGAGTTTTCGAATAATCACGCCAAAGTCCGTCCCAGATGGCAACTGCGGTTATTCGTAAATAACGTAGTCGATCTTGCCTCTTATAATGTCTGGCACTTATAAAAAACTTCGGAATCTTCACCAGCAATACCAGTGGATAGAACAGCCCAGATGCGACTCGGTACATTTCCAGTCCATTGCGATAGGTATAGTACGCGCGCCACAAAGGGGTGTAGACAGACTTTTGGTTCACCAGTGTCTGACAGTCGTGGACAAAGGTAATCTCGGGTACAAACAGATGCCTGAACCCCGCCTTGCGCGACTCCAGTACGTAGATAATATCGTCGGCATAGATAAAGAATTCACCTCGGGGTAAACCAATCGCGCCGTTGCGAATGAAATCGAGGCGCACAAAACAGCCTACGAATGAGGAGCTATCAATATCGAAAGCTGTTGCTCTGAGATAGTCCTCGTCAGCAATATGAAAACCCTGCCGTCCTTTAAAGGCAGTTTTAATCAGCTGTCTCACATGCCAGAACGGGTTGCGGCTAGGTCGATTCATTTCACTGATGCGGCCATCGGGCAAATAAACCGCCGCTGCCATGGTCGCAACATCCGGCGGAATAGCTATTGCATTGAACTTCTCGACAACATCATTACTCGGATGGGCATCATCATCAAAGCAAACCAACCACTGAGCTTCAGGAACGTTTTCTACTGCGTACTGAAAGCCCATTTGAAAGCCACCGGCACCGCCTACATTTTCCGGGCTGCGGACGACAACCAGGCTCGCTTCATCTTGTTCTTCCAGCCAGCCCTGCGTCCCGTCGTTGGAGCAGTTGTCGATCACAACCACTTTGTAAAAGCCCTTCTCAAAGGTGTGAGAGAGCGCGACCTTGAGCATCTCAAGGCGATTGTAGGTCACAATGACTGCGACGATTTTGCCGTTCATGTTACGAGCTTAGATTGGTGAGACGAAAAATGCGGGTACGCGCTCATTGCCACTTCGCAGCGCCAAAAAGCGTGCTGCCGCATTCAGGGCTTCGCCGATGGTGACATCCATATCTAAATAGCGATAGGTGCCAAGACGGCCAACAAAGGACACCTGTGTCTCCTTGTTGGCCAGGTCAACATAGCGCTTGAGCATGGCTTGTTCGTCGACCAAGCGGATAGGATAGTAGGGAATATCATCTTGCTGGCATTCACGGCTGTATTCCGCGAAGCAAATGGATTTACCATGCTCTTCCCAGGGCGAAAAATATTTATGTTCAGCTATGCGCGTGTAGGGCACGCTCTCATCACCGTAATTCATGACCGCACAGCCCTGATAGTCACCCTCGGCTCGGATCTCTTTGAAATCCAATGTGCGGTAGCCCAAACGACCTAGTTCATAATCAAAATAGCCGTCTATAGGCCCGCTGTAGAAAACGTGTTCAAACTCGCTGCCCTGACTTCGGGTGAACGCTGTGCTCAGACTGACGTCAATATTCGGGTGATCAAGTATCTGCTCAACAATTGCCGTATAGCCGTGCTCCGGCATGCCCTGATAGCGATGGAAGAAATAATTGTCGTCGTAGTTAAAGCGAACGGGTAAGCGCTTTAGGATGCTCGCCGGGAGCTCTGTCGGTGAACAGCCCCATTGTTTTTGCGTATAACCTTTAAAAAACGCCTCGTATAGCTCCGGCCCTACAAATCTCAGTGCCTGCTCCTCAAAGGTCTGCGGATCTTCAATGTTGAGATCCGCCTTTGACTCGATAAACGCTTTCGCCTCCACCGGTGACAGGGTTTCACCAAAGTACTGATTAATCGTCAGGAGATTGATGGGTAAGGTAAACACTCGGCCCTGGGTCGTCGTTTTCACCCTATTGGTATAAGGCATAAAACGCGTGAACTGATTTAGGTAGTCCCAGACTTGCGTATTATCGGTATGGAAAATATGCGGCCCGTATTTATGCACCATGACGCCGGACTCGGGGTCGCGCTCGGTGTGACAGTTGCCCGCAATATGGTCGCGGCTGTCCAGTACCTGGCAATGGTAGCCCTCACTTGCGAGTTCCCTGGCCACCACTGCGCCGGAAAAGCCGGCGCCGACGATAAGAATAGTCTTCACTGACGCTTTATTGCCTTAAACATGGAATTGCGGCTTTGTGACGAACCGCCCATTACAAAGCGGCCAATTATCAGTGAGTTCAAGTTGCAAGTCGAGGTCTACCCGACACTGGAATCAAGATACCTCGCTCCATACTGATCATGTTCTCGCCAGCAATTCGAGGCGTTGTCGGCCAATGCTGAACACATAGAACACCATAAGGGGGGTCAGGTAGATGAGTGCTCGGTTAACCTGGGTAAAGTCGAGAGCGAACTCGTACCTGTTGGTAAAGAAGTACACGAAAAATATAAATAGTATGCCTAATAGTAGAGCAGCAAGCACTATCGAGGGTGGCGATTTCATCGCGCCCTGCACTATGCCAAGGAACGCAAACAGCAAAAATACATACCAGAGCAGATTCCAATTAATCATTATAAATAGGGTCTCAATGATGCTGCTTTGTACTGGATGGAACATTAAGTCGTAACGCCCAATATAAGGGAGCTGAATGAAATCCCGGGCAATTACTACCCTTCCCAGCCCTGGAACGACAACATCCACTCCTGCCAAGACCGTAATAGCGACAGCCACTGCGACCAAAGCCACAAGCAGAAAACCTACTACCTGCTTTATGCCGCTAGCGGCCACCAAAAACACCAGTAGAACAATGCCGCCCATAATGAGCCCCGGTATCTTCAACTGGGTGCACATTAATGCCAGTGCCAGACTTAAAACCGCGTAGGGCCATTGCCGGGTTTGGTACCATTCGTGCAGCGCTAACACGGAACACCCGAACGCAGCCGTCAACCAGAGGTCGGCATAGCCAGGAAGACCAACATGCACACCAAAAAGTGGCAAACTCATAAGCACATAGCTCGCCACGGTGGAGGCTAAGACGGAACCACCCGCCAGGCGAACATGTCCATACATGGCTAGACCCATTGCAACGGCAACGCACAGCCACGGCAAATAAATAAGCGTGCTGTCGTCGGTGTTCAAGGCCATCATCATCCACAGTTGGAGAATGGGGACAGTATCGGGATATCGGAAGGCCTGAGACGCGCCCGCTGTATAAATTATTTCGTCCGAGGACGCAGCGAGCCAGGTTTCTTTGCTAACAAAGGGTATGAGTTCACCATGAAAAAACCATACCGATGCTTTTGGCGCCCAATTCATCCACGCATCCCAGGCATAAAGGGGCCTGAGCAGTAGTTCCTGAGTCAGCGTCGAATACCGAAAACCAATGAGGCAGAGGAAGAAGACCACGGCCAGCATTTGCCACACAGCTGTCGATCGCATAGAAGGCAGCTCAGCGTAATGGAATCGCCCCGTGAACAGCGCCAGAACGCCAACCGTGACAACGACGATAAACATCGCAAGCGCAATGATCCAAAAATTGAAAGGTAGCCCGCACATGTGCCACAGTTGGATTATCAGTGTGGTCAGGAAAACACCAACCAAATAGCCCTGGCCAGTAACAATAAATAGATTGGTGGCTGCTCTGTGTCCCAACAAAAATACGACAACAGCGATTCCCATCATCCACGGCAGGAAAATTGCAGAACTAAATGCGGTTATAGAAGCACCGTCGATTATCATTTCGCTCTTCGCCTCATCACCCTGTACAAATCGCCCTCAGCATGTGAATCAAGCAAACGAACCTTGAGTTTTTCATCTCCCCAGCGAAGGGTGCGGCTTGCATTGTCGTATTCAAGCGCTGGTATCTCTCCGATCACAAGCAGGTAATCGTCGCGTTCTAAACTGGGCTTGTTTGGCAACCGATCATAGTTATAGGTGTTATGGGGTAATAGGTAGTACTGCGCCCTCAAACGAGTGTAGGTTTGTGGTTCTGTATCGTGGAGTAGAAAGATGCGCGCTCCGGGTTCGGGCAAAACTGTGTCCTTTAAGTAGCGTGCATACAGGTACAAATCCGCATCGGTATCAGCTTCGCGCTTTTCGGCCTGGGATCTGCCAGAAAACAGAACCTTAGACTCTGCCACCTTGCCGTCTAACTTGTGCTGCCAGTAGAAATCCAGCGCAATCCAAGGGACGGCAAGCACAGTACACATCGCAACAAATACTCCACGACCAGCAAACCTGCGACCCCAGTAGACAAGTAAAAAGCTGAGCCCCAGCCAAGCCGCTACCGCTACCGTTGGCGATAGAATCGACGCCGATGGCGTACCACGTAAAAAATGAGCCGAGCCTTGCGTCCATGTATCTTGCCCATTCCACTGGGACCAAATGGTGCGAAAAGCCTCCGCCCAAGATGCGGGGAGGAAAGCTAGCTGATTAATCACGAGATTCCGGCCTCGTAGATCGCCATAGACATCTAACCCAACCTCGGTAACGCGTCCTCGCCAACCCTGCTGCTTGGCCAAGTAAAAATGATCGGACTGCCCACCGCTAAACTGCAGGCGAAGACGCTGAATATCAAAGGGGGCTTGAGAAGTACGCCACAAAAGATAAACATCAACACCAGCAGGAACACCTGAGAGGGAAACCCTCACGAATGGGTAATTCGAGGCCTCCAGGCTTACTCTTCGCGTTATTATCGCCTGATCATTCATCGACAATCCGCCGAGTTCAAATTGACCAGATTCACTTGAACTGCCCTGCCCAACTCTCAACAACAGTTCCGATCCGGCGATCTTAAATGAGCTAATCGGATCCCCCTGATGTGAAAAATCACGATCTAGATAAGCAAAGTAGATCCACGCAAAGCTGATTAACATCGCCAGGCTTAGTATCAATAGCGCGATGGCAAATACCATTCCTCGGACAAACTCTCTGGTGCTAATCGGTGGCATAGATATTGTGACTCGGAACCCAAAACTAGCCGCAACAAAAACATAACGGGCCAGTGGCCTTTTTTAATTGGAATTCGCAATATTTTATGGACGCCACCTTGCTCTGTAAACAAAATACCCCGCCATAGCCAAGTGGATCGAGAGCCACATTTGTATGATTTTGTGGTCTCTGTTTCTGTGTGCGCACGCAAGCTGCAACAAGCTCCCAGAAGGAGCCAAGCACACGAAACAGCGCGATTTTTACAGCATAGCGAATCAGTCGACGCACCAGCTTTAATTTAGTAGATGTTCCACTGGAGAGAGAATTGCCATAAATCGAACCCCTCTTGAATCTAAAACACCCGCAATACGGCCGAGTCACTGTCAAAAGCCACCCATTCAAAGAGAGAAGCCATATATGCCATGCCGCATTGTGAATATCTATTTTTCATGTTTAGCTTTGGCCGACATGAAGCGTGTTAACAAACAAATCATGCTTATTCGGCGGATTAATTTCGCCAACGCAACAAACACCATTCATTGTATGCTGTAGAATTTTTGCATAACGAGATAGCTAGGAATCGGGGTAATGGGGACACTTACAGCGCCGACTATCGTTTTAGGAATGCACAGAAGCGGCACGTCAATGCTGACGGGAACTCTAGAACAGGCGGGCTTGTTTCTCGGTGATGTCAATATAGCCGCGCCTCACAACAAGAAGGGCAATCGTGAGAATGAGAAACTGCGACGCTACCACAGTAGAATAATCAAGCGGCGGGGAGGAGATTGGAAAACACCCCCTGAACTTCCCATTCAGTTTAGCCCTCGCGAGCGACAAGAATTGGCGGAGCTGCTTAAACCTTTTGAGGATGTGGAAAGGTGGGGCTTTAAAGACCCGAGGGCGATCTGGCTGGTTGAGGTCTATCTCGAACTTTTTCCAGACGCGACACTAATCGGTATCTTTCGACATCCGTTTTCCGTCGCAAAGTCTCTCGCCGCAAGACCAGGGAAACTGACCCTACCCATCGAAGAGGGACTGGCCCTGTGGCAACAAACCAATGAACGGTTATTGCGTTTGTGTCAACAACACCAATTTCCGCTTCTGTATTTCTCCACAACTGGTATTACCGATCCGATGTTCTCTGTACCACTATCCAAGTTCCTAAACGGAATTGGTCTATCGAATCCCGTCACACCATTCTTTGAACAGCACTTAGTTCATCAAGCGTCCAATGATCAAATTCTGCCACATGAGGTAAACGACCTATATCAAGAGTTACTGGCAACCGCACGCTCACAGCACGCTGCCTAGTTCGCAACTGATTTGAACTTCTTCGGCGTTTGCTATCCGCGCAAAGGCGAACCTGCGCGCATCGGCGAAAAGATGATTATCCCGCAGACCAAGCTAGGATCCATCTTTGGATACCATCAGCCAATGCACACTAAACCTCAAGACTGCAGGCAAGAGCAGGCCGACTCCATTTAGGCGTAGTCGAACAACTCCAAAGATGCCTCTCTAGGGGAGTTCTCTAGCACCTTCTCGCCATGAGTTTTTGAATTTTTCGAGCTGCGCGGTCGCGAAGTGGAGTCGATTTTGAATGAGCTGGTCGTCCATAAAGGGGACAGCGGGTAGTGGCTTATCATCGATCAAAGCGGTTAACAGCTCCATGAAATATTGACCAGTGAGTAGTCTCCTGGTCAGCCGATCTAACTCATGATCTCTAACGCTTTGTGGCACAGCTGGGGCGAATAACGCCTTTGCTTTCGCTGAGCGATCAAGCTCGATTGCTCTTCGCAACAACTTAAACTGCTGCTTTCGCCCCGGCAAATAGGCTGCTAACTTCGCTCGCCAGCTGTTCTTGACTAGGGCTTCTTTTCGCTTGACCGCACTGATACTACCCAAATGGACGAGATTATCTGCTTCCTCATGAAACAGTGAGAATCCTTGAAAAATTAGCGCCAGGTTTAGCATCTTTGCGGTATCGTACTTATTCTTGCGTAACTTATTCTTCTCCGCAGCGGCATGCATTGATTGCGGAAAGTCACTCCAACTAACTCGCCTGAAGTCAACACTGCAAAGGTGACGACATGCCTCAAGGCTGCTGCGCTTGTACATGGCAAAGTAGCTGGTTGCCAGACACTGTCCTTCTGGCGTTTGGTTGTGTCTACCCGAGAGTTGTTTTACAAACGGACTCGTTTTTCCATCCTCCTCGGTTGCCCACAAAGAGGAACAAGAGGAAACGCAGGCATGCGTTCCAAGTTTCGGCAAAAATTGCGGTAGAAATCGACCGGTTGCAAAAATGTCTGAGTCAATAAAACAAAAATAGTCAGAGTCGCTCTTTTCGTACAAATAGTTTAGACAGCGTCCATGCGCCCAACTCACTTCTTTTGTCGGTAAGTCAACAAACTCGAGCCTTGAGTTATTACGACATTCTCGAGAGATAAAGTTCTTTTCCTCTCTAGAACAGTTATTTGATACCAATACGAAACGGCTATCTGAGTAGCGCAAGAGGCTGGCCACAAACGGATAGAGGTACCGCACTGTGTTGGGCATATAAATCAGGTGGAAGCTTAATTCAGATTCTCGTATAGCAGGATCTTGCATAGTTTCTTATCGCATACGCTAAAGGCTGGATGTCTCTATCAGGCAGTTGTCCGCTTTTGATGAGTGCTCTGAAGTCACAGACGCCCTTTTGCTCATTTCTTCCGAAACGCTATACCAAAACACGCATTGCCAGCCTTTTAAAAGAAGTCAGGCTCCGTTTGCGGATTCAGCGTTTTGTACCAGTTGAAAAAGCTGAGAGCAGCCTATCGCGAAATAGCTTTCTCCTTATCGCGCGTACCATTCTATCAAAGGCGTAGAGTTCCTCCTGTTGTGGCGTAAGATGTTCAACTACTGTTGGATACATGCTGAAATCTTCAGTAAACAGCTCCCGTGATCCAAGATACTCTTTCGCAAGTTGCTGATTCGAGTCCTTAAAAATTGAGTAAAAGCCGATACACTCGTCACGTGGTGGTAGCAAAGGCGGCCCATGGTCGAAGTCGTTCAACCCTTTTAGCATCAGCTCTCTAGTGTTGTCGTTAAATGTGTTTAGTGATTTCTTGGGAAACCGCCTGAATCGAGGGTATTTACGATTGAAACGCAGTAGATGCTCCTGCGCGTTGCTTGATAGCTTTTCGTTCTGTTTTCGCGGAAAAACCAGGTTTTCCAGCTCCTTGACGGATGCCGCGTATGCAAAATCCGTCAGCAGTGATTCACCTTCAAGCTTCTCTCGCTCAAAAACTCTTATCTTTAGATTGTCTTTCCCAAAAACGCTTGACCACCTATTAATCAATCCATAGTAATCGTAGTAATGATGTCCCAGCGAAGCCTTGGGAGGAAATATGGCACTTGGGGTGGCACCATAGAGGAGTTTTGTGCTGTGGAGGCTGATAGCTACCTGATCCTGTCTCCTTAGGTAAACCAAGACCTTGAACTCTGAAAAATTTCGGTTTAGTAAGCGATAAAGGCGCTTAACTTCGTCATCAGAATCCAGACGAGAATGTAAATGCTCCGAAGAAAAGACTATGGTATCGATCGAGTTAGGTAGTGCAGCGATTTCAGTATCTAACTCTTGCCTAAATTTTTTCCTCCACAGGTTTCGGGCCTTCTTTTCCCTCAAGTGATGCTTAACAATGTAATTATCGCTTCTTTTTCTATCCATGCTGTACACAGCAAGTTTGCGCTGATTGCGCAAACCGGGTGATTTCAGATAAGCAATGCCCTGTTGTTGGAGTGACTCGCGATTTTCATGCAAAAATGCCTGGATCGTGGTTGATCCAGTTTTCTCGGTACCGATATGCACAATGGCTCTCATTTAGCGCAGAATCCTGAAATCGGTAAGTTTGAGCTGCGCGAAGAGTAGCACGGCACCATCTTGCCGGGTAGTCGTGATAAAGACGCACGTGTTAGCGGATACAGCATGGTGACCACGAGCGCTAAATATAGGAGGCCTGCTACTGCAAGACCCGAAACACCCTCTCTAGCCTGGCCCTTAGATAGTAACTAAATGACGCGAAACCAGGCACTCGGGTGACCGCAAGTCAGCATCGCAGTCGTAGGGGAAGTGATTGCAGCTTACAGCGTTCCTTCACTTTCGGAAAATGTTTCGCAGACCTCGAAGGGGTGCGGTTAGCTTCCAACTGTTACTGTGAACCAAGCTGTCCAATTCAGCCTCGACCTTTTCTTTTTCTTCATTTAATTTGTTGAGACCAAGGTGGAGCTCACCGACCTCAGCCTCCAACACCTTTGTTTTCTCACCGGCAAGCGCTAAGGTCTCCTCTAGACTAGCCACTTTCGATTCGTAATCTGCTACCGAGCTTTTTAGACTGCGAATTTCATTCATTTTCTGATCGTCGCGGTCGTACATCTGCGTCAACCGCCGATTTCGACCAATGACGGCGTTCAAGTAAGTGGGCAACAGGGTTTGTGTCGGCCCTTTCGACGCAGATGGTGTTTTGTCGTAGCCATATAGTTGAAAGTCAGTCTCATAGAGGGAAAAGATATTCTCGAGTGTAGACATCGAAACAAGACTCCAGTCTGGCAACATACCAGATGGATTCAGCAGCTTGAGCTGTAAGTCTTCATTGGCAAACATCGCTCGCTGCTCCAGCAGCTGGTCCTGCAAATTCTCAAACTTGAATACATGCGTCCAGGGAACGTTATTCTCCAATAGAAGCCGAAACTGCATATCCCAATGTGGGTCAGAGCTGATTCCATTTTCATAGATGTAAGCTATAAACTGATCAAAACAACGATACACTTCTTGCTCTGACGAAAACCTTTCTGGTAGCTCGTACCCTGGCAAATGATCAATGTATCCGGGTTCGCGCAACAGCACCTTAGAGAACCAGCTACTGAATACCCGGTTGTATGGGTTTCGAACAACACAAATTCGATTCCATGAATCTGAGAATAATATCTCCGCCTGCTCTGCATCCGAATAGTAGCTTACTGGATGGAGCGGATTGCGCTGTCTATCGTGAACGAACATTTCCTTAGTCGTTTCGCGTGTATAGCTATCTTCAATATGCGCTACACCGCCAACAAAGTCAGCAAGCCTGGCCTTAATGCTGGTCCCAGCCGCTTTTGGTGTATCCATATACATAAGATTAAGTTGCTCTACAACGAAAGTGTTAGCTTCCAAGCGGTACAGATACTGCTCCGACGAGGACCTGAGTGCACGCAGTAGATCAATCTTGTCGGATGTGCTCATCTAGGAAGTTCTAAACCCAGGATACTGTTTGACTTTTTACTGTGAACTATTAAGCATCGGGAAAGGTTGATCAGGGATGGGCTTATCGAGGAAATCGCACAACTTGTTCCAGTTAGCGTCTTTCTCTAAAGAAAGTACTAGGCAATCCCCAGGAAAGCTCTCCTGCAAACGGCGAAACTCTTTGAAACCGTTGTCTCTCAATTCAATCAGCTTACTGCGTTCCTTGTCCGGTCTATTTTTCCAGCGCGCGGCTGACCCTGGATAGATTTCAGGGTGGGCTAAATGCCACTTCTTCGCACTTTCAAGCCAGGCCTCTTCCTCTCGGTCAATCCAAATGAAGCGAGCCTTGGGCATGATCAGTTTCTTAGTAAACGGATGCATCCTGAGATGACCCAATGGGACATCACCAAAAATCCTATAGCCTTCGACCGCTGCAGTCAGACCGGCCAACATAATCCGAACGTGCTTTCCATGCAACCGCTCAAAGGCTTTGAAAGACCTTGCATGCATAGCAATTCTATTTGCCTCATTCATCTGGTTCTTATAGGCAACATTGAGTTCTTTGTGGTAGCCGTGATCTTCGGATCCTACGCCTAAGCTAACAAGCGCATTTCCCACAGTGGTCGTACCTGTTTTGAAAGGGGAATGAATAATCACGACCGGATCGTCGATTACAATCGGAGCGGCTTTGAAAAAAGTGTATACTCGTCCGAGTACTCTGTGAGCTGCAGAAGCAGAATTTCTCATGGGGGATTTCGAGCCGGGGTCCGAACTGACAAGTGACACGGACTAACGCAGGAAATGATATCACGGCCATTCGGTCCAAGCCAAAAACAATTTCCGGACAGCGCAGGCGCTGCCTTAGCAGTGCTTTCACACTGCACAAGGGGCATTTTATGTTAGGGGTTAATAAAGCATTGCGGAGAGTGTTTTGACTACTGATCGCGTTGTAGCCGTTATCACGCGCACAAAAGATAGAGCATTGCTACTTCGACGCGCCATAGAAAGCGTACTAGGACAAACCCACAGTCAGTGGGAGCACATCATTGTCAATGATGGCGGCGCGCCCACGCCTGTGAACGAGCTAGTGACGCAGTATGATAACCAATATCAGGGGCGCGTCACCGTCATTCACAATGAGAGCTCCCTAGGTATGGAGGCGGCCTCCAATGTTGGCATTCAAGCTTCAACCGGGCCTTACATCACCATTCATGACGACGATGATAGTTGGGAGCCGTCCTTCTTATCTGACTGCCTTGGCGAATTGGATCGATGCTCCATCCCAAGCGTTAAGGGCGTGACTGCACACACCACTCAGATTTTTGAATCTATCGCGGGGGAATCTGTAGTGGAGGAGCGCAGACAAGACTTCGATCCCCACCTCGTGGCTGTTTCGCTGCCACAAATAACAGAAATTAATAAATTCATGCCCATCTCGTTCCTATATGAACGCGCAGTTTTAGATGATATCGGCGCTTATGATGAATCACTGCCGGTAATCGGCGATTGGGAGTTCAACATTCGTTTCTTGATGAAGTACGACGTCATCGTGCTTAAAAAGAACCTGGCAAACTACCATATCCGTACGGACTCTGCGTCAACTTACAGCAACACCGTGACGGCTGGCAAAGATTCCCATGTGTTTTACAGAGCGTTGATTGTAAACAAGCATATGCGCAATGACATAAGCGACGGAAAGATCAGTCCAGGCATGTTGCTTGGGTATGGCGACTACTTTTATCGAATTGGTGGAGATCTCTGGAGAATCGGCCAGGTGCTCGAGAGAATCAAAAGTATGCGCATCGTAAAGTTAATTCGAAAATTGACAAGTAAATGAAAGTCGCCGCCGTCGTCGTAACCTTTAATCGAAAAGAGCTTCTAGTAGAGACACTCAGAGGTGTTCGGAATCAGACTCGCCCCCTAGACAAGATTCTCATCATTGACAATGCATCAACGGACGGCACGCGCGAGTATCTGCAGGCCAATCAAATTTTTGAGATGGCAAACGTGGAGTACATCGCTCTGCCCGAGAATACCGGCGGCGCAGGCGGTTTTTCGCATGGAATGCGTCTTGCGGCAGAGCGTGGTTATGATTGGATATGGACCATGGACGACGATGTCGAACCCGTTGAAAACTGCCTGGAAACGCTGCTTCAGTATTGTGATCTCTCCCAATGCATTAATTCGACAAAGGTATTTACAGATAACGATGAGATTCAATACTGGGAGCAGTACTTTGATTACGCGACAGGTCGTCTAGTAGACCTTAAGAACGCCTCCTTTGCTAACGGTAAGCCCTGGTGCTGCGTCAACGTGGCCTGTTTTGAAGGAATGTTGGTCAGCAGGGAATTACTGAACAAGATATCACCTCCCGACCCTACCTACTTCATCTACCACGATGATACGGTGTTTGGAATCAAAGCATCTTTTCACACTAACGTTATCTACGTGAGAGATGCGGTCCTGCGCAAAAAAATCTATGGCTATGGCGCGGTGACGAAAATGAGAGCCTACTACATGGTAAGGAATACCTTCCGGCTTAAGAGAGAGGTTTTCGCTACCGGGCTGGTGGGAGAGTCAAGTAAGTTTACGAATATGCTTTTTTTTCTCAACGTATGTCAGCTCTCAATTAGTGCGTTGCTCGAGAAGCCCAGAGTCGAAATTTTTGGTTCGCTCGCCAGAGGATGGATAGACGGTATTCGAGGAAGATGAGAGAGGCGGTCTAGCGGATCATCCCAAGAAGCTATTCGACGGCAGACGTTTATTGTGTATACGATTCAGCCAACATAGAAAATGAAGCACGACGAGGTTTAGAGTCTGGTTACATTTAATGAGTCACAATAAAACGCTATTTCTACATATTGGAAATCATCAAGCTGAAACGATACCTATCGAGAGGGCGCTGACTGCTGACAGGCCCTTGCTCAGTTCCCATGGCTTAACGCTATTTCACTCGCGATCAACAGAACCAAGACACGGGCGTTATTCACACTCGTGGCTGACGCGAGACCTGACTCGGGACCCACCGATTGAAGCAAAGCATGGCTTTTTCAATGCAGCCAGTAAAGCAGACGGTGACGTCATAATTTCAGATGAGGACTTTTCCTATCTTCACACGAAGCAAAGCATCAATCACTTCGTGAAGCGCTTCAAAGCGCATTTTGGGACATTAAAGGTCGTCGCATATCTTCAACGTCAAGACATGCAAACCATATCGCATCGTCAACAAGACGGCTCAAGCAAAGGATACTTAGCGGCACAGTTTTACGGACCAACTAGCAGAGCCCTACCGGCCTATGACCCACGCTTAGATCAGTACCTGGATTATAACCAGCGCTTGTCGATTTGGGCTGATGCCGTAGGTGATGAGAATATGTTTATTCGAGCACTTGATCACGCGCAAGTCGATAGCCTAGATGTTGTGAGCGACTTTTTTCAATGTCTAGGGATTGAGTCAGGTGACCACTTACCCGCGACGGTCAGGTCGGGTGGGTGTACGCAAACAAAGGTCGGTCATCTTGTCAGTGTCTCTCCCTTGTCTCGGGATAGATACGCAGAGCTAGCCTTAGTTTTCGATACAAGGAGTCAGTTGCTGCCGAGCCGGGTGGATGCAGAGTCGTTTTACTCTCACTACAGGGAGAGCAATCGGAAGCTAAACCAAAGATTCAAGATCAATAGTAATGAGTTTCTATTCGATGAAGACTTCTACCGACTTCCCCAGACTCCTCAAGATATTTGGACAGAGGAGAAAGCTAACCTGGCAATACTGAAAATGCTTAAAGCCTGTGAGCAACGGGAAAATCTGACGCGAGAGGAAGTCACTTTCTTCATTGAGTGTATCGCAAAAGTCTATCAGTCCGATTTTCGGCTAGCAGATAAGCTCCTAACCTTAGCCAGGCGCCTTGCCAGAAATCTCGACGAAGTTGAGGTACCCGATAGAGAGTCTTTCATCAGTCAACTCAGCATATTCAAGCAATGGCTCGTAAGACTCCGGACAGTCAAAAAGGGAAAGAAAATTCTAAACCCATGAGCAGAAAATTCATTTTACACATTGGCAGTCATAAGACGGGGACCAGCTCAATTCAGGCCGCT
Source organism: Pseudomonadota bacterium (assembly GCA_039025905.1). Taxonomy (GTDB): domain Bacteria; phylum Pseudomonadota; class Gammaproteobacteria; order Pseudomonadales; family Halieaceae; genus JARRPM01. The sequence goes on from JBCCNJ010000012.1 coordinate 48,721, forward strand.
CTTTACGAAAACCGGCACCATCTAGAGCAGAATGGACTCTCTTTGTTCTTTGAATCTGATGATGGTGAAGATCGAGAAGACGGACATCCCGGTGGCTGGACCAGACCCTTTCCAGATCCCATTCACGGCGCGACCATAAGTGCAATGCTCGCCGATAAGATAGCGACTCTTCCCGGCGACGTAATAATGTGTCTGGAAAACTTTTCCTGGGTCTTCAGCCCCAAAGAACTTACTCGCTTTCAAGGAGAGCTGCGCAAACACTTTGATGAAATCCAGATCATCGTTTATTTGCGCAGACAGGACCAACTGATGGTCTCTCACCACCAGCAAGCGAGTAAAGAGTGGCGCTTCATGCCCGCGCGCCTCTTCGGCAATTCGCCAACGGCCCTGCCTGAGATTAGCGAGGGTGTAAAACTGTATTGCGACTACAACACCAGGCTTGGTTTGTGGGCCGACGCTTTCGGCGCTCAGCAAATAACCATTCGAGTCTTTGAGAAAGAGCATCTTATCGATGGTGATGCTGTAAAAGATTTTGCGAGTGTAATTGGTCACACTCTCCCTATCGACCCCGGGCACAAAAATGAATCACATGGATTCATTCGAGCCAAAGTCGGCCATTTGATGAATCAGAGGAAGTATGAAAGAAGCCATCGAAAATGGCTGAATGGCTACTTAGACAATAGCGGCAAGCTGCTTCCATCTAGAGACCAAGCGGAGCGTTTTTATGCACAGTTTGAGACATCAAACTGTGAGCTCAACGAGCAGTTCAAAATTTCTGAAAAGCCTTCTGTGTTCTCCACTGACTTCTCTATGTACCCCAATGGCCCAGCAGATCAGTGGTCCGAGGAGCTTGCAGACCTGGCGATCGGCAACCTACTGCAAGCCTATTCCTATCCCATGTCATTCCGGCCGGCTGATGGCCTACTATTAGACCAAATGATCGAAACGCTAAAAAAGTCGCACCCACAGGACGCATGGACATTAGCGAAGCTCTTTGGAAGATAGACATGAGCCAACCCGATCGCTACGCCTTGCGAAACTTGACACGCAAGCCCGTTGCTTCGCAAGATACGCCTGCGCACTAGAAAATATCGCGGCCTGATCAATGTTTTCCAACAAACGCCGCAGCCTGGCTACCGTGAAACCGTCGATCATCCGACACAAACCGAGTGTCGGCTGGGTTAAAGTGTCCGCGTAAATTCCACTGATAGCTGTTTCATCAAGACTGACGACCAAAACCTATAGGGTCTAAAACCGCTTTCATACCATTCGTCGGTTAAATATCGTGTTCTTGAGCAAGCTAGTGCAGTTTATGGGGCGCTGTCGTCTTGTACATCAAATCGTCTACAATCGACTATAGGGTTGGCCTGCAAGTCGTATTTCACGTTGCAGTTAGATCGAGTAAACCCCGGCTGCCATCAAAGGCGAGGGCAGGTCTAGTTCGTAATGATTAGTTGAATACTCAGGGTAAGCGATCACTATGCGTACCATAACAGGGCAGCGAACTCGTCTGGATAGAAAGAGCGCATCCTTACAAGCTTTATACAGGTCTTTAAACAAAATCCCTTTCCTGCCATCCACTCGTTGCTACAACATCACGATCTCTCACGAGCACAAATTTTTGTGGTATCGCGTGGCAAAGGTAGGCACTCGAACAATCCTGCATCACTTAAAGGAAAGCGAAGTGGTACTGGATGTGGAACATGCAGGTTGGCTTTATTATCCCGTGAACTCATACAAAGGCTATTTTAAGTTCGCCTTTGTTCGCAATCCGTGGGACCGACTCGCATCGACTTGGATAAACAAAGTAGTTAGAAAAAATACTCTCAAGTTTAGTGAAGCTGACCACCAAAAAATGCAACGGTTCGAGAACTTCGTAGGCTTCGTTTCTGACTTGAATATAGAAGATTGTGATCGTCACATTCGATCGCAGTCGGCATTAATAGATCTCAACACGCTAGATTACTTAGGGCGCATGGAGACATTTGACCGCGACGCGCGATATATTTTCGACAAACTGAAACTGAAAAAAGCAGATATCGTTCCTAGGAACGTTACATCTGAAAGGAAAGCCTACCGAGATTATTATGATGACCGATTAGTAGAAGAGGTTGCGCAGATCTATCGGAAAGATATTCAGATTCTTGGATACACGTTTTAGACCTAGAGCCAAGAGCCAGCACGTTTGCCGGCAGCAAGGTTGTGATTAGTGTTATTCCCTTTCTCCCTTCACGATTTCGAACTCGGTAGCGATTATGGTTCAACTCGCAGCTATGCGAGATCAAAGCAAAAGGGCTAAAGCACTTAGACTGAATATCTTTGTGATTCTTGCACCAAACATTGTATTGCGCACGCGTTGTACCGAATTCACTCTCCAATTGCTAGTACGCATGTTTATGCACTAGTCCCTTGAATACGGTGAGAAGCATAATTTTTAGGTCAAGCCACAGAGACCAGTTATCAATGTAGTACAGGTCATACTCAATTCGTTTCTTGATATCAGTATCACCACGCCAACCATTTATCTGAGCCCATCCGGTAATACCTCCCTTGACCATATGTTTAAGCATATAGCTGGGAACGTCGTCTCTGAACTGTTGAACAAAGACCGGTCGTTCCGGCCTCGGCCCGACAATGGACATATCGCCTTTCAACACGTTCCAGAATTGCGGGAGTTCATCAAGTGAAGTACGTCGAAGAAACTTACCCACTGCTGTCGCCCTATCCTCATCCTTTGACGCCCAAACAGGCCCCGACGTTTCCTCAACGTCCAATGGCATAGTTCGAAACTTGTACATCATAAAACGGCTCCCATTCCAACTCAGCCGTTCTTGCGAATAGATGATAGGCCCTGGGCCGCTAGCCTTAATCAAAACGGCAATAAGCGCAATGATAGGGCTAGCGAGTACTAGAATAATGGCGGACAAAACTTTATCTTCCATCGCCTTGATCCATCGATTCAGACCGTCCATCGGAGTCACAGACAAATTGATAACTGGCATACCAGATATCGTACCCATCGAATGGTTTATTAAATGGAAGCCGAACAAATCGGGAATCAACCGAATATCGCACATAGAGTCTTTTAGCTGATCCAGGATATTTTCAATCGCGTCAGCCTGCTTCAGAGACATCGCTATCCAGATCTGATCGATCTGATTTTCTTGAAGAAACTCGGGCGCTTCTGCCAGGCCGCCCCTTATTGGCACGTGTTCGGCGTGATCGACTTGATCGTCAGTAAAGTAAGCGCAAACATTAAAACCGGAATCCACCGAGTCCCGAATGCGTTTTAGAACCTGGTCACCCAGCTCGCTAGAGCCAATCACGACCACGTGGCGAAGGTTAAATCCTCGTCTGCGCATCACCCGAAGAAACCTGCGTAACGTCAGACGTTGCAAGAAGAGTAGGATAAAGCCTCCCGTGTACCACATGAGCAACCAGGCACGAGAAAAATCCGCTGTCGTTTTGGTAATCGCGGCAAAGAAAATTAAGATCGCAAAAATAATATTCCAAGCTACGAACATGGAAGCAAGCTCGGAGGTAAACTCCTCTCCGCGCCAGGTACGATACAGTCCGGCCAATTGAAAAACGGATAAAAACACCAACACCGCGATGGTGATAGCCACCTCATAGTCAGCACGTATCGCTATAAAGCCGAACACTATGACGTAGGCTGTCAAACATGCTGCCAAGAATATGCAAAGATCAAGTAAACGCGACACCCACAGAAGTAGTAACGAGTGTTCTCTGAAAAACCCACGCTGGTACATATTGAGAATGATCCGTTTATTCAGTGTCCAAAAATGCGGGTGCTTCAGCGGCTAGCGCCGTTTCCACTCTTCTCCCACAAACGCTTCGTAACTGCAGTCGGATTCGTTCACGAGTTATCTTCCTGCAACCAGCCATCCAGAGTTTCCAGATCATTAGCATCTAGCGTCCCACTCTCGCGCTTGAGGGTAAGCCAGGACACAAGGAAGTTATATATAGCCTCTTGATAGTCTCTTTCCGCGCGAGTTTGTAAGTGCAATGCAGCCAAAACATCTTGCGCTTTTACCGTTCCGAAGGTGAGGCTTCTACTCATTGCCTCATAAGACTTGTTAGCGGATTTTATGCTTAGCGCTGCGGATTCGATCCGCTCTAAATTTGAGCGTGTCGTGAGCCAGGCACCTCGGGTTAGCTTGAGAATTTCACGGCGAGCGGCCTCTTCTTGTTCAACGGCAATGTAATACTGAGACCACGCCTCACGCACGCGCGCCGAAGTTGACCCACCTGAGTAAATCGGTAAGTTGATGTCAATACCGATGTATTCGGTATCCCTTTGCGGCGAC
>JBCCNJ010000013.1:0-52202 GCA_039025905.1 Pseudomonadota bacterium
AAGACTCTAGTTCAAGCGAGGTTTTACCCGTTATGGAAGGCGATTCGCCAAACCAGGCGCGCATTTTGGCATCGGCTTTATCGCGCACGTCGTCATTGATGTAGCTGGCTACTGCGGCAATAGCCAAAACCAACACACCCAGATCATCGGCATAGCCCACCCCGGGGGTTAGATCTGCGATAGCATCTATGGGGACGATAAAGTAGCCCAATGCGCCCGCGATCGTGGCCTTGGCCCATCTGGGTGCCTGTTCTTCCTGTGCGGCATAAAATAGCAGAAGCGCTTTTTCCACGACCTCGCGACCTGCAGTAGCCGCATAGCGACGCAGTTTTTGCCAGAACCGATTTTCGGTGAAAGCCTGCTGATATTGCGCGTTTCCACTCATCTCACTTTACCTCTTCAATTAAACAGCCAGGGCAGAACATCCTCTCGATTTTGCACAACGATTTGCTGGGCTGTCGCATCTGCCACCTCGGCCTTTGGGTCGATCTGTAGTAATTTTAGCGCGTAGGGCACCAGCTTGACGCGTGTCCTGACGTCCAACGTCCCGTTAGTCATGCCGTAGTCTACCTCAACGACTTCTTGTTGGTCGCGTCGTAATCTGGGGTCGGGTGTGATAACGATGGTGATATGGCTGTTCCACTGTAGGTCTCCGCTGACGCCATGTTCCGATCGATCAAGTATCTCAGGCTCGTCGCGGAAGCGACTGAGTACAAAGTCGCGATATTCCTGATTCTTTTCGCACCAGCCTCGCACGTGCCAGCGCAGGCCCGTGAAAACCAGCGTGTGGGGCACGATAATGCGACCTTCTCGGTCTGGATTATTAATGGAGACATAGTCGACTTCCAGACGTTTCTGCTGCCTGGCCGCCTGCATGATCGGCCTCAGTACCTCAGGTTTGACATCTCGAACCGGCAGTGTGAGCACCTCGACATTGGCCACATTGAGCGATAGAGACTCGAAGGTATTCATCAACTCGTTGTTGCGCGCCATCAGGTGTAGGTACTCGTCGGCGAGGCCTGCGGTAACCCTAGGTTTAAATGCCGATGTGGGTCTGTAGCCCTTGAGAAATTTGTCGTATTCGAGGTTGCCTGGACCGACTTCCCGGATGTAATTATTGATGTCTTTGCTCGCCTGCTGGCGTCCGATACCGAAGGTTTCACACAGGTGCCGGGTCGTGAGGCGGCCTTCCCAAAGCGCGATGGTTTCGACGTAGCGATAGCGCAGCAGAAGATCCCAGCGGAAGGGCCAACGTTGGCTCTCATTGCTGGTCATCTAGACTCTCCATACACTCGTTTAAATGTGGGCCTTGAGAGTGTGCCAGGGGTCACGCACTAAGCATTGTTGTGTAATCTCTAGACTGGGCAACAACACTTCGAAGTCGGACTCGGTGCGCCGTCGTCACTATCATCTTTGGCGCACGAGTGCGGTATCGACTGCAAACCGAGAGACCCGCGCAAGGTTTTCAGGCGCGCCCTAGTTACCCATCAAAGCTTCTTTAGCTTTATCTACATCGACGGAGTCTACCGCCTTGTCTGTGTCGACGGCGTCCGCCGCCTTTTGCATGTCCACCCCGTCAGCACTCACCGCATCTTGCATCTTATCGGTATCGACGGCGTCTGCAGCTTTCTCTTTGTCCACCGAGTCAACTAGCTTACCCATATCCTGCGCGTGGGCGAGAGGAACAAATGCTAATAAACAGCTGATTACCGCGACAGGAAACGCTCGTTTCATGGTGATCTCCAAGACTTTGGGGTTAGAAGGTACTTTTCGCTAGGGACTATGCCCCTTTTGGGCACGCTCCACAAGAGGTGCTTGCGCTAGCTTGAGCTCTGCAGAGATTGCTGTTCATGCCATGCCCTAATAGCGATAGGTAATGAAAGTAGTCGTGTGTAGATCACTGCACTCATCAAATTGCTATGGGGCCGATTGACAGCTTGGTATTGCCCTCGCACACTGCGGCCAAACAATATTATCGCTCACACAGCGCTAGCCGCTAAGGACGTGATGCCAAGAACAAAACCGAAACTGTCTGCCCTTTACCACCTGGCAGAGCAACTGGAAGGCGATCGAGATATTTCTGAACCGATTGCGAGAGCGCGGGACCATGCGATGGCCGAAGAGTGCACAGGTGATGATGTAGATCGTCTTCTGAAGTGGTCGCAGCAGATGGACAAAGCGTCATCCACAGTGGCGACCGTTCGAGATTCCTGGATGCGCGGTTCTTTCGGAGTCGCGTTAGCACGTGTGATTGCAACCGTTTTGGGGTTTTCGGCGATGGCCGGATTTTTGCTCTCCAGCGAGCGTGGGCTGGTCAATGTCTTTTTGTTCGTACTCCTATTCGTCATCCTTCAATTATTAATGTGCCTGCTCGGTATCGCTGTCATTGCGCGCAATATGTTTGGGTCTCTGCCCCCGGTCTTACCGACCAATCCCGCACGCTTTCTGATCGAGCGCAGCGCTCCAGGAGGCCGGGATCTGCAGGAGGCGCAGTCTGCTCTGCGTCTGCTGTTTCTGCGCTTCGGTCAAGAACTGGGTGCTTTGTTTACGCTGGGTGCCATTGCGGCGTTCTTCATCGTGCTGGCAATGAGTGACTTTACGTTTGTCTGGGGATCGACCTTTGCGCTCAGCGATTCAGCCGTCGAAACAATGACCGCAAGCATGGCACTACCCTGGTCTGCGTGGCTGCCTCAGGCAACAGTGGATAGCGATCTTATTTTTGTCAGCCGATTTCATCCCGCCGTAAGCTCTATCGGTCCGAGTAACATCGAAGCGATGCGCGGATGGTGGCCTTTTCTCATCATGACGGTGGTGGTCTACGCGTTAATTCCTAGGATTCTGCTATGGTGCCTGTCGATGTGGCTGTACGACAGAGAGCTGCGCGGAGCCATCCTGGCACTGCCGGGTGCCTCGCGCGTTTTGTCTCGCATGCGAGCCCCTATCGTCGCGACGCAGGGAGCGCGCGACGGGCCTGACGGACAGTCTAAGGTGAGTGCGCCGCGGTCGATTGATAGGCGCATTTTGCTGCTAAATTGGGCTGGTGCGTTAAAGGCAGATGAGATCGACAGCTATGTGGAGTTCCAGGTACTTGCAGATGGTCATTGTGTCAATGTCGGGTCTGGATCAGTGCAGGCAGAGCTTAAGCGAGCAGCCGCAATGCTGGTTTCACCGGTCGACCATTTGTATGTTGCCGTCAAATCCTGGGAACCTCCGATGGCAGATTTGGCCGACTTCCTAAGTAAACTCTCCAAGGCGAGTCGCTGCACGCTATTCCTGGTGCCGCTGGCATCGCGACCCGTCTCCGCTACCTCAGTCAGCGATTGGCAACATTTCGCTAGAGGCCTGAGATTTGCTTCTGTCGATGTGCAGCGCTTGGAACAAGCCTGAAATGGACAGGCCGAGGTTCGCTGTTGTCGGACGCCCTAACAAAGGAAAGTCCAGTATCGTGGCGACTCTTGCGCGAGATGATGCCGTGCATATTGATGTCAGGGCGGGCTCCACCAAACAGTCTAAAAGCTTCCCTATGTCTGTTGATGGTCAAACGCTCTACGAGCTCGTGGACACGCCGGGACTGCAGCGCGCCAGGGCGGTATTAGACTGGCTCGAGGGCCACTGTGAGGATGCCGCTGCTCGACCTGCAACGGTGCGTCGTTTTGTCGTAGAGCACGCAGACGATTTACGGTTTCAGGATGAGTGTCAGGCACTGCAACCCATCGTCGAAGGGGCGGGTATTATTTATGTGGTAGACGGGTCGGTGCCCTACGGCGCCGAATATGAAGCCGAAATGGAGATTCTTCGCTGGAGCGGCAGACCCAGCTTGGCCGTGATTAATCCGATCGAGAGCGATGACTTTGTCGAGGAATGGACAGCGGGCCTGGGGCAATACTTCAAGACGGTACGGGTGTTTGATGCTCATCGCGCGGAGATGACTAAACAGCTTGAGCTGCTGGAACTGTTTGGCCATCTCGATCCCCAGTGGCGTCCCGCCTTGGAGCGAGCAGTTGCGACTTTGCGCGAAGATAGGCAGCTCCAGGCCGAAAGCGCTAGTAGCCACATTGCCGATTTCATCCGAGCAGCACTGCGCTATCGAGTCGAGCAGGCAGTGCCCGATGGCGCGCCACTAGAAGCGGTGCAGCTGGTGCTGTTCGAGCGTTACAAAGCCGACTTATCCAGGCGAGAAAAGCAGTGTAGACAACGGGTAGAAGAGCTTTACCACTATGGAGATTTGAGCAAGGTAGAGGCTGGCTTTGATCTAGTTGAACAGGATTTATTCAACCTCGATAAATGGTACTTGTGGGGTCTATCGAAGCGCGCGCTGAATATGGTGGCAGCGTCTGCCGGCGCCGTGCTCGGTGGTGGCAGCGGTATGGCGGTGGATGCAGCCAGCGGTGGTTTCTTTGGCGGACTAGGCACCTTGGTGGCAGGTGCGGGGGGCGCTATCAGCGGTCTGTGGGGCGTCAGAAAGTACGCCGATCAAATTGCGCAAATCAAGATACAGGGGATACCCACCGGGGGCTCATTACTGGCCTATGGTCCTGCACAAAATCCCAACTTTCCGTTCGTATTACTTGGTCGAGCACTGCGCCACCACCGTCTGGTCTGCGTCCGCACCCACGCTGATCGCAGTGTGTTAACACTGGATGAGGAGCTTCTCGATGAGCTAAGCGATGCGGAGAAAAAGCGTTTGGGGAAGCTGTTTGAGGACTTACGGCGCGGTAAGAAGTCCGACCAAAGACAGAAAGCGTTGCACGGGATGATTTTGGAGTGGTGTCGCAGCCACGCCGGATTGTAGAAGTGGGGCGAGTCTTGGGATCTCCTATGACGCTGGGGACAAACACCCGCTATCGGGCTGCAGTTCAATTGACGTCACTTCGCAGCGGATAAGTAAGCGCAGCCCCTAACACGTAAGCAACTTGTCCCCATCGAGAAATAGGAGGACTGTGTGCCGCATGCGGTCCACAAGATGTACCCGGATGGAATGACACCCAGACACTTAGGGAAATTCAGAGAGCGACGATAAACCTAAGACGGAGTCTGTGAAATTGACATAACTAACTGAATATTCGAGTTTTTTGCCTTTGGGTATATCCGCTTTTACAGGCTCAGTGCTAACGCTCAAAATGGCGCGTTAAAGGGTTAACAGGCGTCGCAAAAACCCGTCTTCACCGCGTGTTTGCTCGCGTGTGAAGAAGAGTTCTGCCAACTGCGTTTCGATTTCTTCTGCTACAGCATCGCGGATGGCGCGTTGCTCTCTCTTGGTCGGGGTCCGGCCCTCGTAATCAGCCAGATCAATGGGTTCGCCGAACCCCAGGTAGCAGCGTTGCGGCTTGGGAAAGAGCGTGCCTAGTGCTCCCACGGGTATGGGTGGAAGCACATCGGTTCGGATATCATCATTCAGTAAGCCGACGCTTTTCAACAGCCGCCCAAGTTTGGAATCGGGGATGTCTTCACCTTCAATCAGGTGACCGTAGAATTCATCTGGTCCGACAAGGCCAAAGGGCATAATCGTATAGCCGTGTTTTGCCGCTAGCTTTACGAAGCCGAAGCGCTCTTTCCACTGCAGCTCGTATTTCATACTGGCGGGTTTGACTGCCTCATGTGCCCCGCCCGGGAACACAATGACATCTTCACCTGCGTCCATTAGCGCGCCACAGACTTCCGGATGACCCATGACAGCGCCTCGCTGTAGCGCAAGGTCACCAATCCTGGGATTCGCGAATAGAAATTTGTCGCCCAGTCCGCGCGGAAAACGCTTTAGGTCTTTGATAAACAGCGGCGCCAACAAGAAACCATCCAAGGCAAAAAGTGCATGATTACCGACGAACAAACAGGGCTGCTCGGGAATATTGTGCTCCCCAATGATGACAGGGTTGAACAGCGCTCGTACGAGTTTGTAGGACAGCTCGAGCTCGACGCCTGTAGGTATATCGACCTGCAGAGCAAGTTCGATATGTTCGTTCAGCGCGGCCTTATCCGCCAGCGGTTCTTGGTGCTTATCGAAAACAGACATCGGGCTCAACTAAATGGAGGAAAGTGGGATGCATTATACCCACTGTCTGTGGGTAATGCGTGATATGCTCCCGCCGGCATTGCGAGTCCATCACCAGGAGAATAGAAAGATGACCACATCCAGCCTGCAGTTACGATCACTCGTAAAGGATGACAACACGCTCGAACTGTCTTTGCTTACTGTCGAGATACCCGATCCGGGCCCAGACGAAGTCGTCGTTCGCATTGAGGCGACGCCCATAAACCCCTCTGATTTGGGGTTGCTGTTAGGTCCTGCCGACCCAGCTACGTTTCGTGCAGGCGGTACGCCCGAAAGCCCCACGTTGATCGCTGATATTCCCGCGGCTGCGATGCCAATGGTCTCTGCCAGGGTTGGACAATCCATGCCCGTGGGGAATGAGGCCGGCGGGACGGTGGTCGCCGCCGGCGACTCGGACGCTGCGCAGGCGCTGTTAGGAAAAACGGTTGGCATTATCGGCGGTGAAATGTATGCACAGTATCGCTGCGTGAACGTGTTCCAGTGTCTGCCCTTAGAAGCGGGTACATCGGCTAAAGAAGGTGCGTCCTGTTTTGTGAATCCGCTCACCGCCCTTGGGATGGTGGAAACCATGCGCTCGGAGGGACATACCGCATTGGTCCATACCGCGGCGGCCTCTAATTTGGGCCAGATGTTGAACAAAGTGTGTCAGGCTGATGGCATTGATCTGGTGAATATTGTCCGCAAGCCAGAACAGGAAGCATTGCTGCGAGAGCTGGGCGCACGCTATGTGGTCAATTCATCGGAGGATGACTTCACAGACCAGCTGATTTCTGCACTGAAAGAAACTAAAGCCACCTTGGCCTTTGACGCCACAGGGGGCGGTGCGCTTGCCAGTCAAATACTAAGCTCAATGGAGGCAGCTATCCTGAGCGACTCGACGGAGTATCGCGGCTATGGTTCCGATGTGCACAAACAGGTGTATATCTACGGTGCCCTGGATCGCAGCCCTACCGTCTTGGTACGCAATTACGGCTTCGCATGGTCTGTTGGTGCCTGGCTTCTAACGCCCTTTATTCAAAAAGTAGGCTTGGAGAAAATGCAGCAGCTGCGCGCGCGGGTAGCGAGTGAGATCCGCACCACCTTTGCTAGCCACTACACGCGAGAGCTCTCATTAGAAGAGGTTTTGACGCTGGACTCACTTGCCATTTATGGCAAGCAGGCGACCGGCGAAAAGTGCCTGATTTGTCCAAGTCATTAAATTGAAGTGAACGCGCCGGCTAGCGTGTTTGCTAGGCTAGCCAGTGAGAGCGGCAAGTTTTCGGCGTTGCGGTAGGGCCGCATGTCGAGAGCTGCCTAGCAGGCCGCGGAACTGTTCCTCGGTCTCGCGGCAGACGCTTCTCACATTCTTGATCTGTTCAGGAAGTATTGGGGTTAAAACCGTTACGCGTATCTTGGCCGGACGAATCAGTAGAGCGCCTTTTGGGAGCGCATCTTTGACGTTGTGAAGCACGATTGGCACGACGGGTACGCGCGCCTTGCGAGCCAGGAAGAAGGCCCCATGCTTAAACGGTTGTATATCGCCCAGTACACTGCGCGTCCCCTCTGGCGCGATCACCAGAGAGCGACCGCTATGGAGAACTTTCAGCGCCTGCTGCAATACCTCAACCTGATTGGCCTGTTCGCGATCGACAAAAACCGTGTTTGCTTGTTTCAGTAGGGGCCCTATCAGCGGGTTCGAAGCCATCTCTTTCTTGCAAAATGGAACCACGTCCTTACGCAGCAGATGCGCCAGCACGACGGTATCGAGTAGACTCTGATGATTAAAAACGAAGACGCAAGCTTGCTGTCGTTTAAGGTAGTGACGCCCCTCTACCTCAATGTCCAGGCCGGCAATTGACGCACCCAAATCGCCCAACAGCTGGGTCATCAAGTTCACATTATCGTTGGCCCCGACACCCAGTTTACGACCCAACCAGCCAATCGCAGTGGTGGCCAATAGTGCCTGGCCTGTCAGAACCGTGCGGGAAATACTCTCAACGCCCAGGAACCCGCGTGTACGGAAATGGAGTTGCGGCCACTGTCGTGTCGCGGCCTGCTCTTGCAGTTTGTCCGAGGGATTGACCGCGCAAGGAAAGCCCACAGCCTTCAAGAGCGGTAGGTCGTCACTGGAATCGGAATAGAACCAGCTGTCCTTCAGGTTCACCCCGTAACGTTTCGCGATGCGCCTGGCGGCCAGGGTTTTGCCTTCACCAAAACACAGAGGGGCCACCAGCTTGCCCGTGAATTTACCGTTTCGCACCTCCAGTTGCGTACAGCAAATGTCATCAATGCCCAGTACTGCGGCAATAGGCTCTACCTGATAGCGACTGGCTGCGGTCACGATCACCAGTTCATGTCCAGCCTCGCGATGGGCCTCTACCAGTCGGACAGCTTCACTGTAGAGTCTTTTCTCCAAACTGGCGGCGTAAGCCCGCTCTCCTAGCTCGACCAAGGTCGACTCGGATACCCCTTTCAGGGCTTTGGTCACGCGCCTCACCATGCGGTGGTAGTTACTGCCAGACTGTTCTCGTTTCAGCTGCATGACATCGCTCAGTACACGAGCAGCCTGACCCAGTTCGCCTTTTCCCGCCACGTGCCGGACAGTCTCATTCGCCAGGGCAATTATGGAATAGCCGGCGATGAGCGTGCGATCGAGATCAAAGAAAGCCACACGCGGCTTACCATCGCGCTGGTCTGAAATAGTGACAAGATGATCGTCAAGGTGGTGCATAGTCCCTCCCGACTGTTGACTTCGGCTTCCCGTTGCTATGTTCATGCAAAATCCCTGCCAGTGCGCAGCATAACGGCATTTTGTGACGCCTTTTTTAACTGAAACGATTGCATTGCGGATTCTTGATGCTCGAGGGCTCAACTGCCTTTTGCGATCTAACCCGAGACGCGTCACCTTAGTGCAGAAACTGCCCCGAGGTAGGGCATCCGCATCGGCGACCGCGAGACAACGGCTGTTCAAGCCGGCATGAGCGTGTCCAGTAGCTCGTCTGGAACGGAATGCTTGGCCGCAAGGCTGCGGCTCCGCTACTATGGCGCCATGCTACCTGACGCAGTCAAAGATCTACCCGTTTGCGATGTGCTAGACGCACTGAAAAATAGCCTGCGTCATCGCAACGAAGCGGTGCTACAGGCACCACCAGGGGCGGGCAAGACGACCGTCGTCCCGCTTGCACTGCTGGCTGAACCCTGGCGTCAGGGCCGTAAGATATTGGTGCTCGAACCGCGACGTATGGCAGCCCGCGCGGCCGCTAGTCGCATGGCAGCGCTGCTGGGAGAGCAGGTGGGGCAGACGGTGGGCTATCGCATCAGGCTCGACAGCTGCATTGGCAGCGACACCCAGATTGAAGTCATCACCGAGGGTATTTTGACCCGGCAACTACAGCAGGATCCGGGCTTGGAAGATGTGGCTCTGGTTATATTTGACGAGTTTCACGAGCGCAATCTCGATTCTGATTTGTGCCTTGCGCTTGCGACCCATGGTCGCGACACTTTCAGGGAATCATCGCCACTGCGCCTGCTGGTGATGTCCGCAACTCTGGATGGCGAAGAGGTTTCTGCGCTGCTCTCTAACGCGCCTCTGATATCGTCGGACGGCCGCCAGTATCCCGTGACAACGCATTTTGGCGCAGCTTACCAGTTGCGCCAGCCCATCGTCCCTCGGCTTGCCAAGGCCGTGCTCCATGCTTTGAATCAACACACCGGAAGTATATTGGTATTCCTACCGGGACAACGGGAGATCATGCAGCTTGGCCGCCAGCTACATAACACCTTGGGGGACCTGGATAGCCAGGATGTGATCATTGCTCCGTTGTTTGGGTCTCTCATTACCGAGCGACAGCGGCAGGCGATAGAGCCAGCGCCGGCAGGCATGCGAAAAATTGTTTTGGCCACCAACATTGCCGAGACGAGTTTAACGATTGAGGATATCGAAGTCGTAGTGGACTCCGGTCTGGTCAGAGAAGCCATCTTTGATACTGCCACGAGTATGACTCGATTGACGACGCGCCGAATTTCGCGCGCTTCCGCCGATCAGCGAGAGGGTCGGGCTGGAAGGCTAGCCCCCGGTTACTGCTATCGCTTATGGAGCGAAGAACAGGACGAGCGGCTTGTCGCCCATTCGACACCCGAGTTATTACATGCAGATCTCGCGCCACTCGTACTGCAGCTTTTGGCCTGGGGGGTGAACGAGCCCAACGAGCTGCTGTGGTTGGACGCGCCGCCTCAACCCGCCTTCGAGCAGGGACTGAGAGTGCTAGAAACCTGCGGTGCAGTGTATAGAGACCACGAAGATGCTTTGCGCCTGACACCGCAAGGCGTGCGCATGGCACAAATGCCATTGCATCCGAGGCTCGCTCATATGCTGCTTGTTGGCTGCGATATCAACGCCAAGGAAACAGCTTGTTTATTGGCAGCGGTATTGTCAGAACGCAATCCGCTAGCGAATGACGGCGTTGACCTGTCAGTGAGTCTGGAGATTCTGATGGGCGAGCGGTCCTGCCCCGAGGACATTCGTTCCTGGTTCAAACGAATCTGGCAGCAGGCGAGAAACCTCGCGAAATTGGGGCTTGAGGACATGCCTATTCAGCATCGAGCAGCGATTGGCGTGCCTCTGGAGAATGTGATCGGCGTGCTGCTTGCCAGCGCTTACCCAGATCGGATTGCTCGACGGCGTAAAGAAGGTGATAGCACTCGCTACCTGTTAAGCAACGGGCGACACGCTTTACTGCCTGCTGAAGACACTCTGTCAGGCAGCCAATGGCTGGCGGTCGCGGAGATCGGTGGTCATTCGGGAGAGTCTACGGATCGCATCTTTGCCGCTGCGACGCTGGACGCAGACGCGTTCAACGCGATTCTGTCGCATCTGGTGCGGGAACGAGAGCATGTGCACTGGGACTATCGAAGCGACCAGTTTGTTGCAGAAAAGCGGCGCATGGTCGGAGAAATCGAACTCAGTAGTGAGCCGCTAAAAAACATATCGATCGCTGCCCGAAATACTGCCTTGCTCGGTGTGGTCCGCAAGAAAGGTTTGGACATTCTTCCCTGGACGAACGCACTTCGGCAATGGCAGTCCAGGGTCGCGCTTTTACGTGAACTAGAAATGAAGCAGGATGAGAGCAGTCGGTGGCCTGACGTATCTGATGCAGCGCTGCTCAGCTCGCTCGAGACATGGTTGCTGCCCTTTATTGGCGGTATCAATCGGCTTGAAGACTTCCAACGTTTGGATCTAAAGGCCATTCTCTACGCCAATCTGCCATGGCCACTGCCTCTGGACTTAGAACGCCTGGCTCCAGAGCGTATCGCCGTGCCATCGGGTTCGGTCATTGCAATTGACTACACTCAAAGCCCTCCGGCTCTGGAAGTTAAGCTGCAGGAGATGTTCGGTTGTTTGGAAACACCTACGGTTGCCGACGGACAAGTGCCAGTGCTTTTGCATCTGCTGTCACCAGCCGCGAGGCCGTTGCAGCTAACCAGCGATCTCGCAGGTTTTTGGCAGGGTGCTTATCAGGAAGTTAAACGCGAAATGAAAGGGCGCTATCCAAAACATCCCTGGCCTGATGATCCATTGAATGCCGTGGCAACACGGCACACCAAGCGCAAGCTGGCAGGGGAAAACTAAGCCGCGTTGTTGTGCGCAATCAGGCGCCGCTATCGGAGATAGCCCATGCTCGCAGCAGTGGAACCGTGATTGTCTGTAATGAGCCTTAAACGCTAGTTGAAGTAGTAGGTTAGATAATTGATATAAAATATTGATTTTAAAATACTAATTGTGGAATTAGCTCTGGTTTTTCTCGGGCGCATGTCCTGGACGTGGCAGCTCGGCACCGCACATCCTGCAATAGTGCGCGCTGGGGTCCTTCTCAACAGCTGAGCAGTTAGTGCAATTGCGAGCGCTTAGCGTCTCGCGCATCTTCCGGATGCGTTGAGCACCCGTTAGCTCTGCGGTGATGATGCCCGTCGGCACTGCAATGATGGCATAGCCCACTAACATACCTGCAGCGGCGACGGCTCTGCCTGCGGCAGTGACTGGCGTGACGTCGCCGTAGCCGACGGTGGTGATGGTCACAATGGCCCAATACACGCTGGTCGGAATATCTTCGAAACCATTTGCTGGCCCCTCCAATACGTAAAGCAAGCAGCCAAAAATCGTCGCGAGGATCATCACCAGGGCAAAGAAGACAAATACTTTACGTCCCGATCGCTGCAGTGCCGCGGCTAACTCGTTTGCCTCACTGAGCATGGGCAACAGCCTCAACACTCTGAATATCCGCAGAATACGCAGCAAGCGAATGATCAGTAGCGGCATCGCCCCGGGAAATAGGAGCGACAGATAGGTTGGCAGTACCGCTAAAAAGTCGACAACCCCATAGAGGCTAAACGCGTATCCGCGCCGGTTGGGGGTACACCAAAGTCGCGCCAGATATTCAATGGTGAACAGAATAGTGAATCCCCATTCAAGCCCATAAAACAATGTGCCGTAGCGAAGATGGTAGTCATTGATGGAATCCAACATGACAACCAAAACGCTGGCGAGGATCACAACGATTAGGATGAGATCGAAGGCTTTGCCCGATCGAGTCTCAGTGCCAAAAATCACCTCGTAATATTTTTGTTGTAGGGGTGTTTGCTCGCGGTGCGACATGGTTTTCCATGCTTGGCGGGTGAGGGTATGACAACTATATTAAACAGGCGCGGCATTGCGCAATGAACACTGAAATGAGCAAACCTGCCGATGAAACTTCCTATCTTCCAGGTAGACGCCTTCGCGGATGATGTATTCACGGGTAATCCAGCGGCAGTGATGCCCCTTGAACACTGGCTGCCGGATGAACTCTTGCAAAACATCGCGATGGAGAACAACTTATCCGAAACTGCATTTTTGGTCCCCAAGGGTGATGAGTTTGAGCTGCGTTGGTTTACGCCCGTGGCGGAAGTCAGACTTTGCGGTCACGCGACCCTCGCCGCGGCGCATACGCTATATGAAGATCTTGGATATGAGGGTGATGAGGTGCGCTTTCACACACAAAGCGGACTGTTACGGGTACGTCGCAGCGATTCCCAACTCACACTCGATTTCCCGCAAACCCGTTGCCGGCCTATCGAAGTAGATTTGGGGGTTTGCGCTGCACTGGGGGCTACCGCCAGCGAAGCCTTGATACCCGCTGAGAATCCAAGGGATATTCTCTATGTATACGAATTTGAAGACGATATCGCTGGTCTACGACCTGATTTTGCTGCATTGAAGGCGGCTACGGAGTTCTGTGTGATTGTCACGGCACCGGGCAATGAATGTGATTTCGTCTCGCGCTTTTTTGCGCCTCACTTTAGCATTGACGAGGATCCGGTAACCGGATCGGCTCACTGCGCCCTGGTACCCTATTGGGCCCGGCGCTTAAATTCGCAGAACCTCAAAGCGCGCCAACTGTCGGCGCGCGGCGGTCAGCTTGACTGCCGCTTGCACGAAGATCGCGTCTTTATGAGCGGCACCGCCACCACTTTCATGCGAGGACATGTTGTCCCATCTATCGCGCAGCGCTAGAGGTCTGCAACGACTTTCACCATTGCCGACGTGAGTTCTGCGACGTGGTCGCTGCTCATGATGTAAGGCGGCATGGCGTAAACGAGTTTGCCAAAAGGTCTCACCCATACGCCCCGTTCGACAAACTTGGGTTGCACCGTTCGTAAATCGATGGGCTGTTTCAACTCGATGACACCAATCGCGCCTAACACGCGCACGTCTGCCACCTGAGGAAGCTTCTTTGCCGCTTCCAGGCCAAGCCTTAGGTCATTCTCCAGGCGTTGAATATTGCGCTGCCAGGGCTGCGATAGCAGGAGTTCGATGCTTGCGATTGCGGTGGCACAAGCCAATGGATTACCCATGAACGTAGGGCCGTGCATGAACACACCTGCTTCGCCTTTGCTGATACCCTCGCTGATCTTTTCATTGCAGAGCGTGGCAGCCAGAGTCATGTAGCCAGCGGTCAAGGCCTTACCCAAACAAAGAATATCGGGCTCCACCCCCGCATGCTCCAGCGCAAAAAGTTTACCCGTTCGTCCGAACCCGGTGGCAATTTCGTCAAAGATGAGCAGCACATCGAACGCGTCACATAGGGCCCGCAGTTGCACCAGATAATCCGCAGAATAAAAGCGCATACCGCCGGCGCCCTGAACGACCGGTTCAACAATCACTGCGGCGATATCCTGGTGCTGTTCCGTCAATAAGTCGGTGATCGCCACCAGATCGCTATCGGGGCAATCGCTGCCAAAAGGTGTTTGCGGGGCGGGAGCAAAAAAGTGCTTTGGTAGAACGTCGCCAAACAGATGATGCATACCGGTGACAGGGTCACAGACCGACATTGCGCCGAAGGTATCGCCGTGATATCCGCTGTTAAAGGCCACCATTTTTTGCTTACCGGGCTTACCAACGGAATACCAATACTGAATAGCCATCTTGAGTGCGACTTCGACAGAAACAGAACCAGAATCGCTGAAGAAAACGCGGTTAAGACTATCCGGAGTGAGTCCTGTCAATAGCTGGGCGAGTTTGACCGCTGGCGGGTGGGTCAGGCCACCAAACATCACGTGAGACATTTGACCCAGCTGATCTCGCACGGCGCGATTGAGTGCAGGATGGTTGTAGCCGTGTATAGCGCACCACCAGGACGCCATCCCATCCAAGAGTCGCCGACCGTCAGCCAGCTGCAAATGAACGCCGGCAGCCGCTAATACCGGCACCATATCCGGTGCATCGATAGCTGACGAATAAGGGTGCCAGATGCATTCGCGATCAGCCTGCTGCAGGCGCTTCCAGTCGTTCATTCTTGAGCGAGGGCTGCCTCAATCGTGGGCAGCACATTATCGAGCAGTATGGGCTGTGCCGCCACGGTAGGGTGAATGCCATCGGCTTGCATCAGGTTCGGGTCAATCGCAACACCATCGAGGATAAAGGGCGCGAGTTCGGCATCGGTTTGCTCTGCGACGCGTACAAAACTGTCGCGAAAGCCGGCTGTGTAACGACTGCCATAGTTGGGTGGAATTTCCATAGGAACCAGAATCACATCTGCACCCGAATCTTGAGCAAGTTCTACCATACCCGCCAGGTTGCCTTGCAGCCGCTGCAGTGGATAGCCCCTCAGACCGTCGTTGCCGCCTAACTCTATCAGCACCAGTGTTGGCTGATGGTCCTCTAGCAGCGCTGGCAGTCTCCGAAGCCCACCACCGGTGGTCTCTCCACTGATGCTAGCGTTAATCACCTCTACGTCTACATCTTGCTCAGCGAGTCTGGTCTGCAACAGCGCAACCCATCCTTGTTCAAGAGACATACCATAGGCGGCACTGATACTATCCCCCAGCACCAACAGCCGCTGAGATTGCCCCTGAGCAGCAGATGACAGGCAACACAGCAGCAATCCGCACAACAGACCTGCGCGTATGTGGGGGTAAAGGAAGCGACTCATGATCAAGGTTGAACATCTCCAGAAGCGGGTTTCCATGCCGGAAACCGAGCTTGAGATACTGAAAGGGATTACGCTGGAAATCAAGTCGGGAGAATCGGTAGCCATTATAGGGGCGTCCGGGTCCGGCAAGTCGACCTTATTAGGCCTGCTAGCGGGTTTGGACGAAGCCAGCGCTGGACGGGTGGTGATCGGTGATACCGATTTAAGCGCGCTCGATGAAGACGCACGCGCGCTGTTTCGCGCCAAGCATGTAGGCTTTGTGTTTCAGTCTTTCCAGCTATTGCCGGCGTTGACGGCTCTGGAAAATGTCATGCTGCCGCTGGAATTGCAAAGCCAGGCTAATGCTGAAGCCCTGGCGCAACGATTTCTTGAACGCGTTGGATTGCAGTCTCGTGTCAGCCATTATCCTCGTCAGCTGTCCGGCGGCGAGCAGCAGCGCGTTGCGATCGCCAGAGCCTTCGCAGCCGATCCATCTATACTATTCGCCGACGAACCAACAGGTAATCTCGATACCGCCACCGGCGCCCATATCATTGACCTGTTATTCGAGCTCAACCGTGAGGAAGGCACGACACTGGTTCTCGTTACGCACGACCATAACCTTGCCAATCGCTGCCAACGCCGTTTTGTGTTGGACTCAGGCGCGCTGGTAACGGAGTAGGGTATGTCAGTTACAGCCACAAAAATGCTTGCGAGAGATTGGCGTGGGGGCGAGTTAGGTGTGTTACTGCTCGCCCTTATTCTGGCAGTCGGCGTTGTGTCTGGAATTAGTGCGTTTGCGACTCGCCTACAAAGTGCGCTTGTACAGGAGAGCCATCGATTCCTGGCGGCCGATCTCGTCGCCAGAAGCAGCCGGACGCTGCCCGAAGCCTGGCTAGACGAAGCACAGCTGCGCGATATCGAGCAGGCGACAACGCTAACCTTTCCCTCCATGGTGTTCGCTGGCGAGGAAGGTATGCAGCTGGTCTCTGTGAAGGCGGTCAGTGATGCCTATCCGTTGCGGGGCGGGCTGACCTTTAGTGAACAGCCTTTTGGTGTTGTCTTACCGGCCGCGGAAGGTCCCGCCCCCGGTGAAGTATGGCTAGAGTCCAGGTTGTTCCCCTTGTTAGACGTGTCAATAGGCGATGAGGTGTTTGTCGGTGACGCGTCGTTCACGGTGACAGCGGCGGCGCGAACAGAGCCAGACCAGGCGGCCAGTTTTTATGGATACGGGCCCAGACTTCTTATGCACTACGACGATATTCCAGCGACCGGCGTGGTACAGCCAGGTAGTCGGGTGGAATATCGACAGCTGTTCGCAGCGCAGCCGGAGGTGATTGCCGATTATAAAGAGTGGCTGGAGTTACAGCTTGAGGATGATCACCGGCTGTTAGATGTCAGTGATGGCCAACCGGGAATTGGCAATGCCTTGCAACGAGCCGAGCGATTCCTGCTGTTGGCGGGAAGCCTCAGCGTGGTATTAGCGGGTGTCGCGATCGCACTGGCCGCAAGGCGTTTTAGCGAACGGCACCACGACTACGTTGCCATTATGAAAAGCCTGGGTGCTACCTCCGGCAAAATCAACCGACTCTACGGCACCAGCCTGTTGTTGTTGGGCTGCGCAGCCACGGCTGTAGGGTGTTTCTTAGGGTGGTCGATACAGGCGGCTTTTTTTGCCGCATTCGCTGATCAATTGCCTGTACAACCCGGTCCGGCAGGCATTAGGCCTTATGCCATTGGCGCGGCAACCTCCCTGACCTGTTTGCTTTGCTTCGCCTGGCCACCGCTGCGCCGTCTTGGGCAGGCGAGTCCGCTGCGCGTTTTGCGACGCGACACACCTGCCGAAAACCGACGTACGCTTGGCGACTATGCCCTGGGCCTGGCAGCCGTCACCCTTTTGATGTGGGGTTACAGCCAGGACTGGCAACTCACCCTTGCTATTCTGGCTGGGCTCGCGATAACCGTTGCGCTTGGCTTGGGGCTGGCATTGACTTTACTGCGGGGCGGACGACTGGTGGGCATGCGCGCTGGCAGTATATGGCGGCTGGCTTTGGCCGGGCTGCAGCGCAGGGGCACCAGCAACGCCATGCAGGTTGTGATCTTTGCAATGGCGATCATGCTGCTGCTGGTGCTCGTGCTGGTGCGTACGTCGCTGATAGACGAATGGCAAACGCAACTGCCAGAGGGCACGCCGAATCACTTCATGCTTAACATTGGTCCAGAAGACGTGCAGCCGGTCGACCAGATGCTGCGCCAGCAAAACATCAATAGTGAAGCGCTGTATCCAATGATTCGCGGTCGTATCATGGCAGTGAATGCAATCGAGCTGCCACAGACCGAGGATCGGTCCGAAGATCGACGGCAACGTGAATCCAATCTCACCTGGTCGGATGGCCTGCCAGAGGGTAACAAGCTGTATGCAGGGCAGTGGTGGGAGCCGAACACTGAAGCACCGCTAGTATCACTGGAACGGGAATTCGCAGAGCGCATGGGTATCCAGGTTGGCGATACCCTGAGCTTTGTGATTGGGTCTCAGCCGCTTGAGGTAACGGTTTCCAGCCTGCGCGAGTTGGACTGGCAAACCATGCGTCCCAATTTTTTCTACGTGTTCCCTCCCCGTGTGTTGGCATCTTACCCGGCCACCTTTATGACCAGCTTTTTCCTGCCGCCCGGAGATAAGGCCTTTCTCAACGACTTTGTCCGCAGCTTCCCCACGGTCACCGTGATAGAGATGGACGTGGTAGTGGAGCAGATCCGTACTATCGTCGATCAAGTATCCGCGGCGATCGAGCTGGTGCTAGCCATCATATTGGCCACGGGCTCGCTTGTACTGGTTGCAGGTGTCCAGGCCAGTGTCGATGCCAGGATGCATGAGAGCGCTATTCTCCGTGCCCTAGGAGCAAGACGTGGTTTGCTGCTGGGGGGACTTTTTATCGAGTTTGCTGCATTGGGTCTGTTCGCTGGTCTGTTGGCGACCGTGGCCGCGGAGGCGTCCGTTTATGTGTTTCAGGAGTGGGTGATGGATATGCGTTATTCACCGTCTCCGGGTATCTGGCCGTTGGGCATTGGTTTGGGCATGCTATTGATCGCTGGGCTGGGTGTTTACAATTGCCGCAAGGTCGTCTCGAGTCCGCCGGTGGCATTGTTGAGAGAGCTATAGTCAGGTGCCAGCAACGCTGGTGTTTGGCAGATGCCTTGTGTCGAATTGATTACCAGATCGGTTACACGAACGATATCGCGCAAGACGTTACAGCGCTTTTATCCCCTTTATGAAAGTACTGACACCTAGCTCAACCTGGCGGTGGAGATCGATGTGCCGCTCGAACAGCTCAGGTGCGTCCACCCTCAGCGTGGCTAGTCCGTGAATTCCCGCCCAGGCCGCGTTCGCGAGATAGACATGATCCTGCGTTTGAAATTGACCGAGCGCCATGCCCTTTTTGAGAATACTCTGTACTAGCAAAATGGTTTCTCTGCTCGCGTCGCGCAGCGCGGGAAACTTATCGGCCTGCTGCATAGTGGGTCCAAACATCAGTTTAAATAGCTGGGGGGTATCAGCCGCATAGTCGACGTAGGCGTGTGCGAAACCAATCAACTGCGACGTCGGACAGTCATCGGTGCGCTCTCCCGCCGCTCGCAACACCGTTAAGAGATCGTGATAGCCCCGTGTCGCCATGGCTGCCAGCAGCTCACTTTTATCTGCAAAGTGGCGATAGGGCGCGGTTTGAGATACTCCGATTGCTCTGGCGAGCGCTCGTAGACTCAAATCGTCAGAACCGTCTGCTCGCAACTGCTCAATGGCCGTATCAAGCAGGGCCGCCCGCAGGTTGCCATGATGGTAGGTTTTAGAACCGGCGATATTAGTCATACAGGCAGGGCGGGTACTGTGCGTTCAGAGTAAGGCGCAGCCGGGATGAACGAATGCGACCAGCGCCTTGTTTTGCGTTGCATAGCTTACGGCAGTAGGTGCTTGACGGCGTCACGCTCCTCAGCGAGCTCCTGCTCTGTGGCACGCATTTTTGCCTCACTGAATTCACCCACTTCGACACCTTGTACAATACGCCAATCCCCGGCCTCGCAGCGACAGGGGAAAGAGTAGATTAAGCCCTCGGCGATCCCGTAAGAGCCATCGGAATACACGCCCATGGACACCCAATCATCGCCCTCGGTGCCCAGCGCCCAGCTGCGCATATGATCAATTGCCGCATTGGCTGCCGAAGCAGCAGAGGAGGCCCCACGCGCTTTGATGATGGCTGCTCCTCGCTGTTGAACTGTCGGGATGAATTCCTCTTCGTACCAGCTTTGGTCTATCAGATCGATTGCAGTTTTGCCGTCGACCTTGGTGTTGAACAAGTCGGGATATTGGGTCGCGGAATGGTTGCCCCAGATGGTCATCTGCTTGACGTCGTTTACGGTCTTATCTGTTTTCTGGGCAATTTGCGTCATCGCGCGGTTGTGGTCCAGGCGTGTCATCGCAGTGAAGTTGCGCGGGTCGAGGTCGGGCGCGTTGCGCTGGGTAATCAGTGCATTGGTG
Source organism: Pseudomonadota bacterium (assembly GCA_039025905.1). Lineage (GTDB taxonomy): Bacteria > Pseudomonadota > Gammaproteobacteria > Pseudomonadales > Halieaceae > JARRPM01. The sequence goes on from JBCCNJ010000013.1 coordinate 20,006, forward strand.
TTGGCTGGATTGCCCACGACCAAGACTTTGATATCTTTGCTGGCATTGTCGTTAATCGCTTTACCCTGAACAGAGAAGATAGCGGCGTTGGCTTCCAGCAGATCTTTGCGCTCCATGCCAGGGCCCCTTGGCCGGGCGCCGACAAGCAAGGCGTAGTCGGCATCTTTAAAACCCGTATCGGGGTCATCGGTACAGACGATACCAGCCAGCAGCGGAAAAGCGCAGTCTTCCAACTCCATGCGCACCCCTTCGAGCGCTTCCATTGCGGGCGTGATATCCAGTAGCTGCAGTACGACGGGCTGATCATTCCCCAGCATGTCGCCAGAGGCGATTCTAAACAGCAGTGCATAGCCAATCTGACCTGCTGCGCCGGTAACGGTGACACGAACGGGTGCTTTCATCGGAGTATATTCCTCTCGGGTCGCTTGAGTTGTTGAAGCTGCGCTCAGTGGGTTTAGAGACAGCGTCTAAATTTGGGGGGCGTATTGTCGTGTCATTGCCGCGAAAAAACAAGGTCGAGTGAAGGTCTAAGCGCCACCGGGCACCGCTGGACGCGCTCTATCGCATGCAAGTAAACTGCGCGCCACACGTCACCATATACGCATCGATACTGTGCAAGCGCTCTCTCGCAAGGAAAAAACGGAATTTAACAAACTGCAGAAGCGGTTGCGCCGTAGCGTCGGTAACGCGATTGTCGACTATCAGATGATAGAGCAGGGCGATACCGTCATGGTTTGCTTATCAGGAGGCAAAGACTCCTACGGCATGCTCGACATTCTGCTTAATCTGCGTCAGAGCGCGCCCATCACATTTGATCTGATTGCGGTCAATCTCGACCAAAAGCAGCCAGGGTTTCCTGAGCATGTGCTTCCCACCTATCTAGCGCAGTTCGACATTCCCTATTATATCGTTGAGAAAGACACTTACAGCATCGTGCGTGAGCGCATACCGGAAGGTAAAACAACGTGCGGCCTTTGCTCCCGCTTGCGTCGAGGTACGCTCTACGGCTTTGCCCAGGATATCGGCGCCAATAAAATCGCGCTGGGGCACCACCGTGACGATATTGTTGAAACACTGTTCTTGAACATGTTTTTTGCCGGCAAGCTCAAGGCCATGCCGCCCAAACTGTTAAGCGACGATGGTGAAAACGTGGTTATTCGGCCCTTGGCCTACTGTAAAGAAAAAGACTTGCAGCGCTACGCCGACTACAAGTCATTTCCGATTATTCCCTGCAATCTTTGTGGCTCGCAAGAGAATCTACAAAGGGTCCAGATTAAGAACATGCTAGCAGAGTGGGAGCGACAGTATCCGGGCAGGACCGAGACGATTTTCCGCAGCATATGCAATGTTGCACCCTCTCAGCTCGCCGATAGGCGTTTGTTTGATTTTACCTCGCTTCGCGTAGAGACGGGCGATTCGATTGCCCAAGACGATGCGCTGTATTTTCCCGGCATCGAGGTTGTAAATCTCTAGTGCTGCAGTTTGTGTTAGTGCACCGATTGCTCGCGTCCTTACATCTGCCATGACCGCCAAAAGCGCATGCCTGCTTAAGGCCAGCAATCTGAGCATGGAGCGTGGTGGTCGCGAGCTATTTGTCAATCTGTCTTTCGCCGTTACAGATGGCGAAATCGTGCAAATCGAAGGAGCCAACGGTGCTGGCAAGACCAGCTTACTGCGTGTCCTGGCTGGCCTCGCCCGATACGGTTATGGCGGCAGCGTGCAACGGTCGTCCTCCCTCATGTACCTAGGGCATCAGCCCGGCGTGAAAGCGCTATTGAGCCCCCGCGAAAATCTCGCCTGGCATGTATCCGGCAGGGGCAAACATAGCAAACAGGAAATCGACGCCGCGCTAGCGGCAGTCGGTTTATACGGGTATGAAGATGCTCCCTGTAATACGCTTTCTGCAGGACAGCTTCGCCGTGTTAATTTGGCTCGGCTGTATCTACCTGCGCCAACGCTTTGGCTGCTGGATGAACCGTTTACTGCCATTGACAAAACCGGTGTCGCAGAGTTGGAGACGCGTATGGGTGTGCATGCCAAAGCCGGTGGTGCGGTGGTGCTCACCTCGCATCAACGCATAACAATGGACCATGCTGTGCGCTCCATAAACCTGCAGGAGGTCGGGCAGGGGTGAGCGAGGCAGAACCGTCAGCGCTGGGTGTTGGCGCTTACTGCCTGCGTTTACTGCGGCGGCAGCTAACGCTGGCTGCGAGGCGGCCGATTGAGATCGGTAATCCTCTGCTGTTCTTTGCGATGGTTGTTGTGCTGTTTCCACTGGGACTGGGTCCTGCCCCTGTTGCGCTTGCCTCCTTTGCCCCCGGATTACTCTGGATTATTGCGCTACTGTCTAATCTGCTTACCTCCGATAGCGTTTTTCGGAGCGACTATGAGGATGGCAGTCTGGAGCAGCTACTGTTATCCCCGCAGCCGCTATCTATGTCGGTGCTGGCTTATGTTCTTGCTCACTGGATAATTACCGGTCTGCTACTCGGCCTTGTTGCACCGGTGTTCGCTCTGATGCTGAAGCTTCCAGCCATCGCGATTCCTACCCTGGTTGCAAGCCTGTTGCTGGGTAGTGGTGTATTGAGTCTCATTGGCGGTATTGGCGCTGCACTCACGGTCGGACTGAAGCGAGGGGGTATGCTAATCTCGCTGTTGATTTTGCCGTTTTACATGCCGATTCTCATTTTCGGTAGCGCAGCGGTGCAAAATGCCGTGATTGGAACCAGCGCGCTACCACAGCTCGCTATCCTGGCTGCAATGCTCTGTTTGGCTATCGCGCTAGCGCCATTTGCCATAGCGGCGGGTTTGAGAATCACTATCAACGCCTAGTTCGGATCGGTGCTATGGCGTCATCAGGCGGGGGCAATATCAAGTCGGGGAAGAACGACTAGCCTTTATTGTCGCTTACTCCCGGCGCTGTATAATTGCACGCTCTATGTGGTCATTATTTCATAAGTTCGGGTCACCCCCTTGGTTGTACCAGCTCTCGGGGTCTATTTTGCGCTGGCTGCTGCCTATCACACTGCTTGCATTGTGTACGGGCGCGGTATGGGGCTTGTTGTTTACGCCCCCAGATTTTCGACAGGGTAACAGCTACCGAATTATCTATATTCATGTGCCTGCGGCCATCGTCGCATTGGCGGGCTACTACGTGATGGCTATTGCCGGTGCTGTGAGTCTTATCTGGAAGATGAAGATGGCAGACCTCGCTATGCGTGCCTGTGCTCCCATCGGTGCTGCACTTACGTTTATCGCGTTGGTGACTGGCGCCATATGGGGCAAACCCACCTGGGGAACGTGGTGGGTATGGGACGCTAGGATTACGTCGATGCTAATTTTATTGTTCCTGTATTTAGGGGTAATCGCGCTTTACGAAGCGTTCGACAATAAGGAAGCGGCGGCAAAAGCCTGTGCCGTATTGAGTTTGGTCGGTACCGTCAACATTCCCATCATTTACAAGTCGGTCGACTGGTGGTACAGCCTGCATCAGCCTGCCACGATCAAATTTACAGAGCCATCCACGATTCATGCCAGTATGTTTTACCCGCTGTTGCTAATGATAACCGCGTTTTATGCGTTATTTATCTGCTGTCTGCTTATGAATATGCGGGCAGACATACTCGAGCGCGAGGCGAAAACCAGTTGGGTCAAAAAGCTCGCGGCGGGATATCACAGCTGATGTACTTTGACAGCCTTAATGCAGTGATCAACATGGCTGGGCACGGTGCCTTCGTCTGGGCGGCATACGGCATTTCCCTACTTGTTGTGTTGTTTATTTTGTTAGCACCGGTTCGAAAGCGAAGCCGTATATTGCACAGACTGTCGGGCGAAGTAAGGCGTCAGCAGTCTGAACTTGGCAGCGTGAGAGAGGTCAACTGATGCACGCCGTGCGTAGACAACGCCTGATGCTCGTCCTATTTGTCGTCGTCTTCTCGAGCGCGGCGATCGGATTAATGGCCTATGCCCTAAGGGGTAACATCAATCTGTTTTTTCCACCGACTGATGTTGTCGCGGGTAAAGCGCCGGTAGGGCAACCCATACGTGTAGGCGGCATGGTCGTTGACGGTAGCGTCAACCGCAGTGACGACACGCTCGAAGTGGCTTTTGAATTAACCGATTTTCAGTCCAACGTCGCCGTCGTTTACACCGGCATATTGCCGGACTTATTTGACGAAGGGCAGGGCGCTGTTGCGGCGGGCACCCTGAATGCTAACGGTGTGCTGATGGCATCCGAAGTGCTCGCGAAGCACGACGAAAACTACATGCCACCCGAGGTGGCAGACGCCCTGGAGCAGGCGGGCTTTGACGAACACGGGAGACCTAAATGATTCCAGAGTTTGGTCACTTCGCACTTATTATCGGTTTTGTCCTCGCGATTATTTTGACACTGATTCCCGCCTGGGGCGCTCTGCAAAACAACGTCAAGGCGATGGCACTGGCACCGGGTTTGTCTATCGGGGTGCTGGTGTTTGTCACCATCAGCTTTATCTGCCTTTGCATTGCGTTTCTGCAAGATGATTTTTCTGTGAGGGTGGTGACGAACAACAGCAATTCTCTGCTACCGCCGATTTATAAATTTTCAGCAGTATGGGGCAATCACGAAGGTTCGCTACTGCTTTGGTCTTTGATACTGAGTAGTTGGACAGCGGCCGTCGCGATCTTCAGCCGCCAATTGCCGCTACTGATGCTGGCCCGGGTGCTGTCTGTGATGGGCTTTGTCGGCGTCGGTTTTCTGTCATTTATGCTGCTGACGTCCAACCCCTTCGAGCGCATGCTGCCCGGCATACCCGCCGACGGCAACGATCTCAATCCGCTGCTGCAGGACCCGGGGCTCATTATTCACCCACCGCTGTTGTATATGGGCTATGTGGGATTCTCAGTGGCATTTGCGTTTGCGATAGCCGCACTCTGGGGTGGCTCACTGGATGCTGCCTGGGCCAGGTGGTCACGACCGTGGACGAATATCGCCTGGGGGTTTTTGACCCTGGGCATTATGTTGGGTAGCTGGTGGGCTTATTACGAACTCGGCTGGGGTGGCTGGTGGTTCTGGGACCCGGTAGAGAACGCGTCCTTTATGCCATGGCTTGCCGGTACGGCGTTGATTCATTCTTTGGCAGCAACTGAAAAGCGCGGCTTGTTCAAAAGTTGGACCGTATTGTTAGCCATCTTTGCATTTTCATTGAGTCTACTGGGCACCTTCCTGGTGCGATCGGGCGTTCTCACGTCAGTGCACGCATTTGCGACCGATCCGGAGCGCGGTTTGTTTATCCTCGTATTCCTGATGATCGTCGTCGGGGGGTCTCTCGTGCTGTACGCTTTGCGCGCGCCTGCGGTCGCGAGCCGGGTCGGCTTTGAATGGGTCTCAAGAGAATCACTGATCCTCTGTAACAATGTGGTATTTTTGGTGTCGACACTCACCGTGTTATTCGGAACGCTGTTCCCGCTGTTTATGGACGCGCTAGGCCAGGGCAAGTACTCGGTTGGCCCGCCCTACTTCAATGCTGTATTCGTGCCCTTGATGGCGCTATTGGTGCCTTTTATGGGTATCGGTCCGATCTCTCGCTGGAAGCGCGATACCGTCGGCCGCTGGCAGTCCGAGCTGTTAATACCGGCCATTGTCGCTCTACTGTGTGGATTGACGCTGCCGTTGTTTGAAGCCGAATACAATATCTGGGTTGCGCTGGCAGTCACTCTGGCTGCGTGGCTGGTTTTCTCCCTGCTGCGGGACCTTTGGTATCGCGTGCGGCAGGCGGTCTCCCTCACCGCAGGTTTGCGGCGCATCACGCTCAGCTACTGGGGTATGTTCATTGCCCATCTCGGTTTTGCAGCCTGCATCGTTGGCGTGGTCGCGACCAGCCAATACAGCGTAGAGCATGATCTGAAGATGTCCCCAGGGCAGTCGGAGGTGGTCGCCGGCTATGAATTTACATTGCTGGAGGTCGTGCCGGTGGCCGGGCCAAACTACGTCGCGGACGAGGCGCGTTTCACCGTCGCCCGCGATGGGCAGACGATTGTTAGCCTCGCGCCGCAAAAGCGGCGCTACCTGGCCAGCGGCCAGATCATGACGGAAGCCGATATCGATGCGGGCCTAATGCGCGATTTATTTGTCGCCATGGGCGAACCTGTCGGGGATGATGGCGCATGGGCTATCCGCTTGCATTACAAACCCATGGTGCGCTGGATGTGGCTGGGCGCGTTGATGATGGCCGTAGGTGCTTTCGCAACGGTTATGGATAAACGCTACCGACAAGCGCGTGTCAGCCGCACCGTTAGGGCAGGAGGCACAGAGCAATATGGCGTCTAGGCTGAAATTATTTATGCCGCTATTGCTATTCGTGGCGCTGGCACTATTTTTGTTCCGGGGTCTTTCCCTAGATCCACAGGCCATGCCGTCTGCCCTGATCGATCAACCTCTACCCGCTTTCAGCCTGCCTGTGCTCGGTGAAGAGGTGCAGATCACTCGCGACGATGTGCTCGGTGAGGTCGCGCTGATGAATGTATGGGCAACCTGGTGTGTGTCCTGTCGGGTGGAACACCCCTATCTGCTGCAGCTCAGCGATAGCGGTATTCCGATTTACGGCATTAACTACAAGGACGAAGATGCTGCGGCGCTGCGTTGGCTGGCGGAGTTAGGCGACCCTTATCGTGCCAATATTGTCGACAGGACGGGTACCCTGGGTATCGACCTGGGTGTGTATGGCGCGCCCGAAACCTATCTGGTAGATGCCGAGGGTATGATTCGTTACCGTCACGTGGGCGTCGTCGATGAGCGGGTCTGGCAGACGGTTTTGCAGCCACTGTTTTTGGAGTTGACCGCCGAAGGTAATCAAGGATGAACAAAACCGCATTCAGTGTGATTCTGACTCTGCTACTCACTGCAGTACCGACATGGGCCGTAATAGAAACCTACGAATTCAGCGAGCCAGCCCTGGAACAGCGGTATCGACAGCTGACCCAAGAGTTGCGTTGTCCCAAGTGCCAGAATCAAAACATAGCGGACTCTAACGCGCCCATTGCTCAAGACTTACGACTATTGCTCTACCAGCAGTTGGAGTCCGGTGCGAGTAATGAAGAAATACTCGATCACATGGTGGCGCGCTACGGTGAGTTCGTGCGCTATCGACCCAGTTTTGAGGGCGCAACCGTCATACTGTGGCTGACACCGTTGGCCTTGCTACTGGTAGCCGTTGGAGTAGTGATTCTCGCGTTGCGTCGCAAGGGCTCAAGCGCTGATGCTTCAGTGGAAACGCTATCGGCCGAGGACCAGCGACAGCTCGATCGCATGCTGCGTGAGTCGGAGCGTTCGCCTTGACCCTATTCGTTATAGCCGCACTCGTTCTCATCTGCCTTAGCGCACTGTTTTTTGTATGGCCCTTCAGGCGCAAGGCCGATCAAGAACAGGACTATCAGCAAGCTAACCTCGAGTGGTATCAACAGCGGCGGCGGGAGATTGCCGAGGAGGGCGCCGATGCACTTGCCGAGGATGCGCAACTACGCCTGCTTGAAGATGCGCAACAGTCAGCGAACACACCCACATCCGTTAAGCGAAACTTTCCCAGCTGGGCGCTGCTACCGATTGTCGCCGTGTTGTCGGCGGGCCTCTACTACTGGTTAGGTGCAGCTCCGGATGTCATGATCAGTCGACAGCTTGCGGCGCTGGAGGCCGACAGCAGCCCACTACAAATTCAGCGCTTGATGTCGGCGATTGAAAGCCGCAGCCAACAACGCCCTGACAATTTGGAGTATCTCAACTTACTAGGGCGCTATTACATGGGGCAGGAAGCGTACCAGGAGGCCGCTGACGCCTACGGGCAAATGGTCGCTGCACTGCCCGAAGATGCCTATGCCCTGGCGCTCTCCGCACAAGCCTCCTACATGGCGGCGGGGCGAGATTTGGACGCGAACACCCGGCTTCTCGCCGAGCAATCACTCGCGATTGATCCCCATCAGCGCACGGCGCTGGGTCTGCTGGGCATGGCGTCCTTTGAGCAACAGGAATACCGCGCAGCGATTAACTATTGGGAACGATTGCTGGTGATGGAGCAGCCTGGCTCAGAGGGTGCACAGATGATTGCGAGCGTAATAGAAACAGCACGGCAACGGCTGGGTGAGCCAAGTCCTGATGTCATCGCCTCGACTGTTGCAGCTGACTCAGAAAATCCGCAGGGCCCATCACCCGGCGTCACCGTTCATGTCGCGCTTCCTCAGAATGCGGATATTGCCTCCACTGATACGGTTTTCGTTCTCGCCAGAAACGCCGCGTCCGAGAGTCGCATGCCCATCGCTGTGCGCCGCTTGCAGGCAGCTCAGCTGCCTATGACGCTGCGACTGGATGACAGCTACTCGATGGCAGGCCAAACACTATCCAGCGCGGAATCTGTGGTGGTGGTTGTACAGGTGTCGCCTCAGGGAACGCCGGGTGAAGCAAATGCGACCTGGTTGGGAAAGGGCGGGCCTGTACCTCCAACCCTAGATTCAGCGCCCCTGGAAATCGTGCTGCAGCCCCGCGGTTAGGCATTCGCCAGCCCTGACTTTTTAATTTCCGGTTTTTCGGTATCAGGCATAGTGTTGTCATAACAAAGCCTATACACTATATGTTGTGTAGTGGGCGGACGTGATTGATTGTTGAATTTAAAGAATATCCATAAAAATCAACAATTTAAAAAATACAGTTAACGTGATATGCGACTAAAGTCTATCAAGCTGGCGGGGTTCAAGTCTTTCGTCGATCCAACGACGGTCAATTTTCCCAGCAATATGTGCGCGGTGGTGGGCCCCAACGGGTGTGGAAAATCGAATGTGATCGACGCCGTGCGCTGGGTCATGGGCGAAAGTTCTGCCAAGAACCTGCGCGGCGAGTCGATGACGGACGTGATCTTCAACGGCTCAGTAAACCGGCAACCAGTCGGTCAGGCCTCTATCGAGCTGATCTTTGATAACAGTGATGGCGGCGTCGGCGGAGAGTGGGCTAGCTATGCTGAAATTTCGATCAAGCGGCTGGTCACTCGCGAGGCGCAGTCAGAATATTATTTAAACGGCACCCGCTGTCGACGCCGCGATATCACGGATATATTTCTCGGGACGGGCCTGGGCCCGCGCAGCTACGCGATTATCGAGCAGGGCATGATTTCACGCCTGATTGAATCGAAGCCAGAGGATCTGCGGGTATTCATTGAGGAAGCCGCGGGCATTTCCAAATATAAAGAGCGACGCAAGGAGACGGAAAGTCGGATGCGTCGCACCGTAGAGAATCTCGAGCGCCTGACAGACCTGCGCGAAGAGTTGGACCGACAGTTGCAACACCTGCAGCGGCAGGCGCAAGCGGCGGAAAAATATCGAGAGTTCAAATCCGAAGAGCGTCTTTTACAGGCGCAGCTACAGGCACTGCAGTGGCAGGGCTTCGATAGCCAGATCACTCTTTCTACGCGGGTTACTGGCGAGCTGGAAGTCAAGCTGGAAGCGGTGCAAACAGAACACCAGCAGATCGACACCGCGATTGAGCAATACCGTATAGAGCATACGGAGCGCACAGACACGTTCAACGAGGTGCAGGCAAACTACTATTCCCTTGGCTCGCGGGTCGCGCAATTGGAGCAAGATCTGCGGCATCAGCAGGAGCGAGGGACGCAACTGCGCCAGGATCTAGAACAGACGCGCGGCGCACTATCACAGGCCGAGAGCCACCTTGACCAGGACAGTGATAAGCGCACCGCCTGGGAGCGTGAGTTGGAGGTCATGACGCCTCAGCTAGAGGATGCGCAAACCCAGGAGGAGTCTTCCACTGAGTCGCTGCTGCAAGCGGAAGAGGCGATGCATCAATGGCAGCATCAGTGGGATGAATTCAACCAGCATGCGGCCGAGCCCCGCCAGCAATCCGAAGTGCAACAATCCCGGATTCGTCATGTGGAACAGGTCTTGCAGCGTTTGCAGCATAAAATTCGACAGCTGGATGAGGAAAAGCAATCTCTGAATCCCGAGCCTTCATCTGGGCAAGCAGAGGAGCTGCAAAGGCGAATTGAGAACCTGGAACGCCTGATCAATGAGCACGAGAGCAATGCTGAAAAGCGCTCGCAGACATTAGTGCAAGCACGGGAGCGCGGGTCTGATCTGGCAAAAGCGCTGAATGATGTGCGCTCGTCGCTGCAGCAGTTGCGAGGCCGACAGGCCTCTCTTGAAGCCCTGCAGCAGGCCGCCAGGGAGGATGCAGCCGGGGCCGTTGATAGCTGGTTGGATGCCAGAGCGTTAGGCGATCGTCCTCGCCTGGTTGAGCAAATAGACGTGGAACGCGGATGGCAGTTCGCGGTAGAAACCGTTTTAGCTGCGGATTTACAGGCCGTCTGCGTTGATAGCGTTGAGGCTCACAGCCACCAGCTGCAGGAACTGCAGCAGGGTGGTTTGACGCTGTTGGAGCCTTGCGAGAGGGGCTTTCCCGCGCCCGGCTTCCTGGCTGCTAAGGTATCTTCACCCGCTAGCGTGCGCGGGTTGCTAGCCGGTGTGCGCACGGCCCCAGATTTAGCCTCGGCGCTGGCCATGCGAGGCAGCCTGAGGGAACACGAATCAGTTATTACCCCCGATGGTACCTGGTTGGGCGCGCATTGGCTGCGTGTTCAGGGCGAGAGCAGTGAGTCCGGCGGCGTTATTGCCCGTCAGGCTGAGTTGGAGCGCATCGCAGAACAGCTGGATGCAGCTCACGCTCGAGAGCGTGAGCTGGAGGCCGAGCTGACCGCGGCGCAGTCCGCGCTGCGAGATCTAGAAAACAAATCACAGGAAGCGCAGAAAGCACTGCAGGCACATACTCGAGAGCATGCACAGTTGAGTTCTGAGCGCTCCGCCATACGCGCGAAAGCGGAGAGCGTTAGTGCAAGACTGCAACGGGTTGACGAGGAGCTCGGAGAAGCCAGGGAACAGTTTGCGTTGGAGCAACAAGCCATTGCCGAGGCCCGACGACTGCTGGCCGACGCTATTGAACGTATGGACAGTGATTCTACTAGCCGAGAAGAATTGCTATCCGCCAGAGATTTAGCGCGCAGTGGCTTGGACGCAGCAAGGCAAACCGCCAGGCAAAATAAAGATAGTGCCCATCAGCTTGCCATGCGGCATCAATCGCTACGCACGCAGTTATCTTCTATGCAGGAAACAATCGATCGCACTCATGCTCAAGTAGCACAGTTGCGTGAACGATGTGTCGAACTGGAAGCAGCTATCGCGGACAATGAAAAACCGGTTGTACCGCTGAAAGCCGAGCTAGAGCAGCAGCTAGAGCTGCGTTTGCAGGCGGAGGGCGAGTTGGGTCGCGCCAGAGCGCAGGTGACCGAGATGGACCATCTGTTGCGTGAGAAGGAGCAGGAGCGCGTTGCCGTAGAGCATCGCTTGCAAGCCGTACGCAATGAACTGGAGCAAAAGCGGATCGCAACCGAATCGCTACATGTCCAGCGTCGAGCGCTGCGAAAGCAGCTTGATGACGCAGGACACGATGTCCATGTCGTACTCCAGGAGCTGCCCGAAGATGCTAACGAAGCCCAGTGGCAGTTATCGTTGGATAAAATCGCGAATCGCATCGTTCGGCTGGGCGCGATCAACCTTGCGGCAATTGACGAATTTGATCTGCAGTCAGAGCGAAAGACTTATCTCGATGCTCAGAATGAGGATTTGGAAACGGCGCTGGAAACCCTGCAGTCAGCGATCCGAAAAATCGACCGCGAAACGCGCAATCGTTTTAGAGATACCTTTGACCGCGTCAACAACGGCCTGAAAGACCTATTCCCTCGCGTCTTCGGTGGTGGCAGCGCTTACCTAGAAATGACCGGCGAGGATCTGCTCGATACCGGCATCTCGATTATGGCGCGGCCACCGGGTAAGAAAAATAGCACCATACACTTACTATCCGGGGGTGAAAAAGCACTCACCGCCATCGCCTTGGTTTTTTCCATCTTCCAGCTGAACCCCGCACCGTTTTGTATGCTGGACGAGGTTGACGCGCCGCTGGACGATGCCAATGTCGGTCGCTATGCGCGAATGGTCAAAGAGATGTCCGATAAACTCCAATTTATATTTATCACACATAATAAGATCTCCATGGAACTAGCCGATCAGTTGATGGGTGTCACCATGCATGAGCCGGGTGTATCGCGTCTGGTATCGGTAGACGTAGAGGAGGCGGCAGAACTGGCTGCCAGCTAGTTGAGTGAGGCAGAAATACTGATTTAATCTCCGAGGGACGGCGCAGGGGCAATGGAGCTGACGATAAGAGACTGGATGGTCGTGATTGGGGTGGTCCTGATCGTGGCGGTGGGGCTGGATGCGTGGCGCAGGGTTCGCAAAGAGCGCTATGCCCATGTGAAAATGAAGTTGGCCCCGGTGGCGGACGAGAGCAACGAGCGTGATGAAGAGCTTGCCTGGCTTAGGGAGCTTCCTAACGGCGGTGGGCGCACAATCGATCGGCGAGACCTTGTCGGCGCCAATATCACCGGGAAAACAATGGACAGTGGAATCGTCGATGAAGCAAAACCCAGGCGTAAACCTCGAGCCAAATTAAAGAAGAAAGAGTCCTTGAATCCGCCAGCGGGAGACGATGTCGAACTGGTGACAGGCATAAGCAGTACACAAGAGGACGATGAGCCGCAAACGCTAGACTGGCTCGATAACATGGCGTCATCAGACGGCGCGAATGGCGAGACTGCGGAAACGCCTGGCTCTGGAAAGCTGCCGCGTGAAGTCGACCAGGAAGTGTTTATGCTCAATGTGGTTGCGAGGCACCCGGGCGGATTTCGCGGCGAGGACATTCTGCATATTTTACTGGCGTGTGACTTGCGCTTTGGCGATATGAATTTCTTCCATCGGCACGAATTTGAAGCGGGGCGAGGGGCAATTCAATTCAGCGTTGCCAACATGATGCAACCCGGCGTTTTTGATATCGATAACATGTCGGATTTCAAAACACCTGGGTTAGTGTTCTTTCTGACCCTGCCAGGGCCCGAAGACATGATGAAAGCCTTCGACTATATGCTTGAGACCGCCCAGGCTGTGGCCCGAAATCTTGGTGGAGATGTGCTCGACGAATCCCGTAGCGTGTTGACCAAACAGACTCTGGATCACTGCCGACAGCAAATTCGCGATCTGGAGCGGCGCTTACTGGCGCGAACAACCTGACTCCACTCGTGTTGTGAGCCCAAACAAGCAGCAGGAAGTGCAGTCACTGCGAGATCAGCTCAACGATTGGAACTACCAATATTACGTGCTCGATCAGCCGACGGTGCCGGATGCAGAATACGATCGCGTTTTCCATCGTCTGCGCGAACTAGAAACGCGCCATCCCGAACTTCTCACGCCCGACTCGCCTACACAGCGGGTAGGTAGTACTCCACTTGAGAAGTTTAATGAGGTCACCCACGAGCTTCCTATGCTGTCGCTGGACAATGCGTTTAGCGAGCAGGATATGCTCGACTTTAATCGGCGACTTCTGGATCGACTGAAAATGCAGGAAGCCAGCCTGGAGTTTGCCTGCGAGCCTAAGCTCGACGGTATAGCAATCAGCCTACTGTATCGAGATGGGGAACTGGTGCGAGGCGCGACCCGCGGCAATGGCACAACCGGTGAAGATGTAACGCATAACGTCAGAACAATTCCCTCCGTGCCTTTATCACTACGCGGTGCGGGTTATCCCACCTTGCTCGAAGTCAGGGGTGAGATTTACATGCCGCGAGCGGGTTTTGAGGAACTCAATCAGCGCGCGGCCAATGAGGGCAAGCCCGGATTTGTCAATCCACGTAATGCCGCGGCAGGGAGTTTGCGCCAACTCGATGCGCGCCTGACCGCCCAACGACCGCTTGAGATGTGCAGCTACAGTGTGGGTATCGCTGAGGGAGGCGAGCTGCCAAGCAGTCATTCACTGATTATGGCGCAACTACACGGATGGGGTTTTAGGGTCAACAGTGAATCGGCTGTCGTGCAGGGAATAGGGGCCTGTGAAGATTTTTATGACGCGCTGGCGGACAAGCGAGCAGAACTACCCTATGACATAGACGGCGTGGTGTTTAAGGTCAATGACCTTGAACTGCAACAGCAGCTTGGCTTTGTTTCACGCGCGCCACGTTGGGCCATCGCCAGAAAATTTCCTGCCCAAGAGGAGTTGACCGAGCTGCTTGATGTTGAATTTCAAGTCGGTAGAACCGGTGCGATAACGCCGGTGGCTCGATTGCGCCCGGTCTTTGTGGGTGGCGTCACGGTGAGTAATGCGACACTGCACAACAGCGATGAGATCGAGCGATTAGGGGTGCGCATAGGCGATACCGTCATCGTCCGGCGAGCGGGCGATGTGATACCTCAGGTTGTGTCGGTGGTTATGGCCAAAAGGCCCAAGGATGCGCGCGTCATAGAATTTCCATCTTGTTGTCCCGTGTGTGGCTCCACGGTAGAGCGGGCGGCGGATGAGGCTGTGGTGCGCTGCATGGGCGGTCTGGTTTGCGGGGCGCAACAGAAAGCGGCGATAAAGCACTTCGCATCGAGGCGGGCAATGGATGTTGACGGCCTGGGAGACAAGCTGGTCGAACAGCTGGTAGACGAAAACTTGGTGGAAACGGTCGCAAGCCTATACCAGCTAGAGCGCGATCAGCTATTGGGTCTGGAACGCATGGGCGAGAAGTCCACCGACAATCTACTGGCCGCCTTGGAAAAAAGTAAGCACACCAGCTTAGCCCGATTTATTTACGCCCTCGGTATCAGAGAGGTAGGTGAAGCGACGGCGCTTGCGCTAGCCCAACACTTTGGCAGCTGGGAAGCGCTGGCGGACGCGAGTGAAGCGGGGCTGCTAGAGGTGAGCGATGTTGGCCCCGTCGTCGCTGATCACTTGCGACAGTTTTTCGATTCCGAATCGTCCATGGCGGTCGTGTCGAGTCTGCGAGCAGCCGGCGTCTCATGGCCAGATCTTGAGTCGACTGTGGCGGAGCTGCCTCTTGCCGGGGAGACTTGGGTCGTGACCGGCAAGCTCGAGTCTATGGGACGGGACGATGCCAAGGTGCAGCTACAGGCTTTGGGTGCAAAAGTTGCCGGTAGCGTCTCTGCAAAAACGAGTGCTGTGGTTGCGGGGCCCGGAGCGGGTTCCAAGTTGTCGAAAGCACAAGAGCTTGATGTGCGGGTGATCGATGAAACAGCCTTCCTTGAGCTACTCGCTTCGCACGGTATAGAGCTGTGACCTTACTGCGCTTGCTTGCCGTCATAACCTGCGTTTTTGCAACGTCTGCCTGCACCACTTCGCCGCCGCGGGATACCAATAACATCTGTGCGATTTTTTACGAGAAAGATGACTGGTATGAACAGGCGGCTGATGCAAGAGATGAATGGGGCAGTTCGATTCCAGTGATGATGGCCATTATGCATCAAGAGTCGCGATTTGATGCCAAAGCGAAACCACCGCGCAAGCAGTTACTGGGTTTCATACCCTGGTTTCGTCCTTCCGACGCCTACGGTTACAGCCAGGCGCTGGGCAGCACCTGGGAATCCTATGAGAGAAGCGCTGGACGCTACGGCGCTGATCGCGATGACTTTGGTGATGCCATTGACTTTATCGGCTGGTACAACCATCAGACCTATCGTCGCAACGGCATCAACAAACAGGACGCATACTCCCTCTACCTGGCTTATCACGAGGGTCATGGCGGCTTCAGTCGCGGTACCTATCGCAATAAAGACTGGCTGATTGGCGTGGCCGGAAAGGTTCAGCGTAGAGCTAACAGTTATCAGGTTCAATTGCAGACCTGTGAAGAAGACTTAAAAGACACCGGCTGGTTTTGGGATTGGTTTTAACACTGACCTCAACACCGGTTTGACTCTTGGCTTTAGAATGGGCCTTGGGAGCGCATCGAGGCTCAGCGAAGAGAAAATGCGCGTGCATACCGTCCGTCGCGACGCGACCAAACGCTGCAGCGATCGATCGCTCATGCTTTCTTAAAGCGTCCGTGCTCTTTTCCCTGCGCATCCTCGCCTCGAGTAGGTGACCAGAAAAAATAGCTGTCTGTCGGCGAGAGTCTTCGTGATTCTGAGTCTGTATATTTGTGATGAGGTGCTCTAAACCCTTCTTTTTCTTTTTGTTAATATGTGCTGTGCAAAGATGTAATAGGCCCCTGGCTGTGCCACACTGAGACCTATTCGTCGGCTGAACCAACAACAATAAGGTGGGCCTGGCACTGTGAAAGCAACAAACATAAACAACCCCGAATATTTTCATAAGGTCGTGGACTGCCAGTATGCCTGTCCCGCGCACACACCCGTACCTGAATATATTCGACTGATCGCGGCTCAGCGCTATACCGATGCCTATATGATCAACTGGTACTCTAATGTATTCCCAGGCGTACTAGGTCGTACCTGCGATCGACCCTGCGAGCCCGCATGCCGTCGCACGCGCGTGGAAGAGGAGCCCGTTGCTATATGCCGATTAAAACGGGTCGCGGCAGACAATAAAGATGACATAAGCGAGCGACTGCCGAGCATACCGAAGAAAAAGAACGGTAAGCGCATTGCGCTGATCGGTGCTGGGCCGGCATCGCTGACGGTAGCCAGAGATCTTGCACCGCTCGGATATACGCTGGATCTTTACGACAATCAAATTGCGGGTGGCGGCATGATGCGCAGCCAAATACCGTCTTTCCGCTTGCCTATCGAGGTATTGGATGAAGAAGTCAACTACATTCTGGATATGGGTATCCACGCCACCTTTGACTTTTATGTCGATAGCCTGAAAGCGATTTTGGATAAAGGCTACGATGCGGTCTTTGTAGGAACCGGCGCACCCAGGGGCAAGGGCCTCAATCTCCCGGGGCTGGAAGAGGCTGGGGAAAAAGTATTCCTCGGGATTGACTGGCTTGCCAATGTGGCCTTCGACCATACCGACAAAATAGGTAAAAAGGTTCTCGTTCTGGGTGGCGGCAATACGGCGATGGACTGCTGTCGTACCTCCAAGCGCCTGGGTGGAGAAGATGTGCGTGTCGTGGTTCGCAGCCCCTTCGAAGATATGAAGGCATCTCCTTGGGAAAAAGATGATGCCATGGCCGAGGGTATTCCGTTTTACAACAATCATGTACCGAAGGAATTTGTCGTCGAACAGGGCGAACTCAAAGGCATGACCTTTGAAAAGGTGGAAGCCCAGTACGACGAAAACGGCAAACGGACACTGGTACCCACGGGCGAGGACCTGGTGTTTATGGAAGCCGACAATGTACTCATGGCAATAGGCCAGGAAAACGCGTTTCCCTGGGTTGAGCGCGACCTGGGTGTAGAGTTTGACAAGTGGGACATGCCAATAGTCGACAAAGACACATTTCAATCTACGCACCCAAAGGTGTTTTTTGGCGGCGATTCTGCATTTGGTCCAGAGAACGTCATTACCGCAGTGGCGCACGGGCATCAGGCTGCTGTCAGCATTGACTTGTTATGCAATGGCGGGGACGTCAAAAACCGACCACCTCCTCGTACCACTTTGTTGAGCCAGAAAATGGGTGTGCATGAGTGGAGCTACGATAACTCAGTAGCGCCCGATTTAAGGTATGCAGTGCCACATGCTCCCTTAGACGAGGCGCTCAAAAACCGAAAGCTCGAGGTCGAGTTGGGCTTCGATCGTGAAACGGGGTATCAGGAAGCAGAAAGATGCCTTAATTGCGACGTTCAGACAGTGTTCGATGAAATCCGCTGTATTGAATGTGACGCCTGTGTTGATATTTGCCCGACGGATTGCATTACCTTTACCGTAAACGGAACGGAGGAAGATTTACGCACCCGGCTCTCGGCTCCCTCTGAAGACACTTCGCAGGATCTCTACGTCTCCAAAGAACTGCCTACGGACCGGGTAATGGTGAAAGATGAGGATGTGTGTTTGCACTGTGGTCTGTGCGCAGAGCGCTGCCCGACAGGTGCATGGGATATGCAGAAATTCTTGTACAACGTTGCGGGGACCATCAAATGAGGCGAATCGAGTCAGTCAACGACTTCGTCATTAAGTTTGCCAACGTTAACGGGACCGGTTCTGCCAGCGCCAACAATCTGTTTGCCAAAGCGCTGTTCCGTATGGGACTACCGGTTAGCCCGAAGAATATTTTTCCTTCCAATATTCAAGGCTTGCCCACGTGGTACGAAGTGAGGGTTAGTGAGAAAGGGTATTTAGGCCGACGCGGCGGCGTCGATATCATGCTATCAGTGAATCCACAGAGCATGGCGCAAGATATCAAAGACATCGAGCCCGGCGGCTACTTTATCTATGACAGCACGAAACCTCTCGACCTGCGCCTGCTACGTAAGGACATCAACACCATCGGCATTCCGCTGACGCGTATCTGTAACGAAAAGTATCGAGATCCTCGGCAACGGCAGCTATTCAAAAACGTCATCTATGTGGGCGCGCTCGCCGCACTGCTGGATATGGATTTCAAGGTGCTCACCAACCTGGTGGGAGATCAGTTCAAGGGCAAGGAGAAATTGGTTCTGCCCAACATCAGCGCGCTTGAACTCGGTCACCAGTATGCCAAGGATCATTTTGAGTGCCCGATCGGTATCCGTGTGAAAGCGGCGGACAAGGTCGGGGACAAGATTCTGCTCGACGGCAATACGGCGCTGGGACTGGGGGCGATTTACGGCGGAGCAACCGTCGCCGCCTGGTATCCCATCACGCCGTCGACTTCCGTTGTGGATGCTTTTGAAAAATACGCCAAGCGCGTTCGCATTGATCCTGGCACAGGTCGTCGCAACTATGCCATCGTACAAGCTGAGGACGAGTTGGCTGCCATCGGCATGGTGATTGGTGCCAGCTGGAATGGTGCGCGCGCGTTTACCGCCACCAGCGGTCCCGGCCTCTCACTGATGAGCGAATTTCTGGGTCTAGCCTATTTTGCTGAGATTCCTACAGTCCTTTTCGATGTGCAGCGGGCGGGACCCTCTACGGGTATGCCTACGCGTACTCAGCAATCGGATGTGCTGGCGGCGGCCTACGCCAGTCACGGTGATACCAAGCACGTTTTGCTGTTTCCCTCGTCTCCCAAAGAGTGCTTTGATTTTGGTGCCTTATCATTTGACCTGGCAGAACGTCTGCAGACGCCGATTATCATGCTGACCGATCTTGATCTGGGCATGAACGACAATATGTCTGAACCGCTTGAATGGGACGATTCGAGGGAGTATGACCGAGGCAAGGTGCTTAATGCGCAAGAGCTAGACGACATGGAACGCTTCGGACGCTACCAGGATTCCGATGGCGATGCGATCTGCTATCGAACCTACCCCGGTACCCATCCCAATAAGGGAGCGTTTTTTACGCGTGGCAGCTCACGAGATGAACAGGCGGTATATACGGAAAAGGGTGAAGAGTACGAGTTCAATATGCTGCGCCTGCTGCAGAAGTGGGACACCATAAAGGACTATGTGCCAGGCCCGGAGATCATTCCCTGCGGACAAGCTACCGATATGGCGGTGCTGTATTTCGGGACCAGTGAGGCCTCATCTCGGGAGGCGCTGGACTACCTCGCCGCCGAGGGTATTGCGCTGGATGCCATGCGCGTCAGGTCTTTCCCGTTTAATCAAGAAGTTGAGGACTTTCTTGACGAGCACGAGCGTGTGTTCGTCATCGAACAGAATCGAGATGCACAGTTAAGAACGCTGCTCATGGCAGAGTTTGAACTGGGGCCCGACAAACTAAAGTCGGTCTTGTGTTTTGATGGCACGCCGATCAGCGCGCGCAATATCCGAAAACAAATTCTGGAGCATCTACCAGGCAATAACGTGACACCGCTGCATCGAAAGATAAAAGCGAGCGGCGCGGGAGCACACCCATGAGCTATCAAATACCTAAGTTCAGACACCCTGATCTGCCGGTCAATGATTTGGGCTATACCAAGGCCGCTTATGAGGGCTCTATCTCAACCCTGTGTGCCGGCTGCGGTCACGACTCCATCAGTGGTGCCCTGGTAAGAGCCTGTCATGAGCTGTCGCTGGAACCGCATAAAATTGCGAAGCTGTCCGGTATCGGTTGCTCCTCAAAAACGCCGACCTATTTCCTAGGCAAGTCGCATGGCTTCAACTCGGTGCACGGCCGTATGCCCTCGGTAGTAACCGGTGCAGCCATGGCCAATCGCGACCTATTGTATCTTGGTGTGTCAGGAGACGGGGATACCGCCTCTATTGGTATGGGCCAGTTTGCTCACGTTATCCGTCGCAACCTAAATATGGTTTACATCGTGATGAATAACGGCTGCTATGGACTCACCAAAGGGCAGGACTCTGCTACTGCAGATGAGGGTTCTGCCAGCAAAAAAGGTGACGCCAACCCCTTCAGTGCGATCGATTTGTGTCAGACAGCCTTGCAAATGGGCGCAACGTTTATCGCTCGCAGTTTTTCCGGCGACAAGGAACAGCTAGTTCCACTGATCAAGGCCGCAATTAGCCACAGAGGGTTCGCCTTAATCGATGTCGTCTCGCCCTGCGTCACCTTTAATAACACAACCGCCTCCACCAAAAGCTATGAGTTTGTGCGCGACCACGCCCAGGCTACCGGCACGGTCGACTTTGTGCCCATGCGTCAGGAAATAACCACACAATCTCGCCCTGGCACCGCGCATGTGGTGACCATGCACGATGGTTCCGTGCTGCGCCTTTATGAGGATACGGAACACTTCAACCCTTTTGATAGACGTTCGGCCATGATGTCATTAATGGGTCACGCGAACGACGGTACTATCCAAACGGGTCTGATCTACCTGGATAAACAAAGCCGTGATCTACACGAGGTGCTTGAGACCTCTCATCGACCCCTGAATGAATTGGAGGAATCCGAGCTCTGTCCCGGCAATAAGATGTTGCTCAACATCAATGCCAGTCTGCGCTGAGTTTCGAGCGCCGGCTGTAATGAGGCGTGGAAACTTCTCTTAGACTTATCTGTCGTAGCATTGCGTGAGCATTGTCACTTAGTTGTCATAATTCCATCATCTAATAGTGCCAAATCTCGGCTTTTAGGAAGCAACAACGATGAAGGAACCGACGGTACTGGTAGTAGACGATGAAGATGCCATTCGCGATATGCTGCGCATGGCGCTAGAAATAGCGGAATTCCGCTGCATCGAAGCGGAGAACATTCACGACGCCTTTACTCTGGTCGTTGACGAGAGACCTGATATTGTCCTGCTAGACTGGATGCTCCCCGGTGGTAGCGGAATCGAAATGCTACGTCGGTTGAAGAGAGGCGAAACGACGCGGGATCTGCCCGTTATCATGCTGACAGCGAAGACGGCCGAAGATAACGTTATCCAGGGTTTAGATGTTGGTGCAGACGACTACATTACCAAGCCGTTTGCACCGCGCGAGTTGATAGCCAGAGTGCGCGCTTTGTTGCGCCGCACCGCCGGTGGTCAGGGGAACGAGCGCATGCAGGTCAGTAAGTTAGTATTGGATGGTGAAAGCAGGCGTGTACTCGTAGATGAAGACCCTATCGATATGGGCCCGACCGAGTTCAAATTGCTGCAGTTTTTTATGGCGCATCCAGAACGAGCCTACACGCGTAGTCAGCTGTTGGATCAGGTGTGGGGTGCCAACGTCTACGTCGAAGAGAGAACAATCGACGTCCACATACGACGTTTGCGCAAGGCGCTGCAAGCGCCCGCTGGCGATTACAGTAACTTGATCCAGACCGTCCGCGGGACGGGCTATCGATTTTCTTCTCGAGGGGTTGCCTAGTGTTGCCACGGTTGGACGAATGAAGTGGACCTCCACCGCACTGAGAATTGCGCTGTTACTGGCGACAACCGGCCTGGTCGGCTGGTATTTTGGCAAACCCGCCTGGGCATTATGCGCTGTCCTGTTAGCGCTGGTGCTGCACTGGCTGATGCAAATGCGCCGCGTGCAAAATTGGCTGCAGCAACCGCAAACACCGCCCCCGGAAATTTATGGCATCTGGGGTGATCTACTTAGCCGAATCTATATTCAGCAGAAAAAAGGGAGAGAAGCGCAAGCCAGGCTACAATCGACAATCGACTATTTGCAGGACTCTTTCGCGTATATGCGCGATGGTGTCATCATCGTCGATGAGCAGGGATTGCTTAAGTGGTTTAATTCTCCGGCGTCAGAATTACTGAGTTTACGCGAAGAGGACACGGGCCAGATATTAATGAATCTGGTTCGAGCTCCAGAATTTTCAGATTATTTTAACGAAGGCGACTTTTCCGAACCACTTGAATACAGCGTTGCAGGCGATACGGTGACCTGGGTGCGCATCGAAATCACTCGATTTGGCGACGGAGACAGGCTGCTATTTGTTCGGGATATTACCTCGGCTATTCGCATGGAGCAGGTTCGTCGCGACTTCGTGGCGAACGTATCGCACGAGCTGCGAACACCACTAACGGTTATTAGTGGCTATCTGGGTACCTTTCTCGGGGATGCAGACAATTTAGATCCACGCTATCGCAAAGCGATGGGGCAAATGCTCCAGCAAGCGGCGCGCATGGAGAATCTGCTAAAAGACCTGTTGTGGCTCTCCCGCATTGAAAGCGGTAAAGGTTTGGAACAGCATAGCCTAGTAAGTATCAGCGCCCTGTTGGCAGAGCTGCTGGATGAACTTCGCAGCGCCGAACCGGAGCGAACGGTGAATGTTCATCTTGAGACTGAGTATCAGGTGCTTGGCGACTATCGAGAGCTGTATAGCGCAGTCTCTAATCTTGTTTGGAACGCGCTCAAATACAGCCCTGAAGACAGTCCCGTGGAAGTTCACTGGAGAAAGCAAGATGGCCTGTATCAGCTATCGGTAAGCGACCATGGTATTGGCATCGATTCCATGCACATACCCCGCTTAACAGAACGCTTTTACCGTGTTGAAGATAGCCGCTCATCCGCTACGGGTGGTACCGGCCTTGGCCTGGCTATTGTTAAGCATGTGGCGGCGACACACGGCGCACAGCTGCAAATCGACAGTACCCTAGGCACCGGCAGTGTGTTCAGCTTGATCTTTCCCGACCGTGGGGAGATAGTAGAGCAGCATCCAACAGCAGCGTCAGTGGCGTGACAGCGAACGCCTGTCGCGATAGGTGGCACCTATGTTAAAGCAAGAAGACTATACCCATCATATATCGGCGCAATTCAACTCTGAACTTGAGGGATTGCGCAACCAGATATTGGAGATGGGAGGTAAGGTCGAGCGTCAGCTCGCCGATGCGCTAGCAGCGTTAACTGCGATGGACAGTGGACAGGCAGAGGCGGTTATCGCAAAGGACGAAGACGTAAACCAGCTCGAAATGCTAATCGATGACCAGTGCTCTTCCATCCTGGCGAGGCGCCAGCCCGCCGCGAGTGACCTCAGGTTGGTGGTGGCGATCATCAAGGTCAATAGAGATCTAGAGCGCATCGGCGATGAAGCATCCAAAGTCGCCCGACAGGCGATGCGGCTTTCTGAGGCCAGTAGCGCCTCTCCAAGCAATTTTGTTGAGATACGCCACATTGGCAATCATGTCGCGAGCCTATTGCGACGCGTATTGGATGCGTTTGCTCGGCTCGATGTCGATTCAGCAGTCTCAGTAGTAAAGAATGACAGCATAGTCGACGAAGAGTACGGTAGTGCGCTGCGCAGTCTGATGACCTTCATGATGGAAGATCCCAGAGCAATCAGTGGCATTATGAACGAGATATGGGCGCTCAAAAGTCTCGAGCGCGTCGGCGATCATGCAAGCAATATCGCCGAACAGATTATCTATCTTGTCAGAGGACTGGATGTCCGCCACGGCAGACTGGAAGAACTAGCTGATCAAGTGCAAAAACTCGAGTAGCGCTAACGCTTGCCATTAACACTTACCATTAACATTAGTGTAACAAAATAATCATAAACTCGGCCCGGTTGCGTGTGGCCGCGATCCGTTTCAATACCCCTAGCATTAGGAGCTTCAATTCAGTGAAAAATCGCATTCTAACGACAATAACTGCCGCCGCATTTTTTATGAGCCTGCAATCCGCTCAGGCAGCCACGCGAGACACCATCAGTATCGTTGGTTCTTCCACGGTGTATCCCTTCGCTACAGTAGTGGCAGAGCGCTTTGGAAGATCGACCAGCTTTAAGACGCCGAAGATAGAAGCCACAGGTTCAGGAGGCGGTTTAAAATTATTTTGTAGAGGTTTGGGCGCTGATACGCCTGACATTACAAACTCATCACGTCGGATAAAGAAAAGCGAATACGACGATTGTCAGGAAAACGGCGTCACCGAGATAGTGGAGGTGTTTGTTGGTTTCGATGGGATCGCCCTTGCGAACGCAAAAAGCGCGCCGGTGTTTGAAATGAGCCTGAAAGATGTCTATCTCGCCCTGGCGAAAGATGTGCCAGGTCCCGAGGGCAAGCTGATACCAAACCCCTATACGAGCTGGAAGCAAGTAAACCCAGCGCTACCGGACACGAAGATTGAAGTCCTGGGGCCGCCACCTACTTCCGGGACTCGCGATGCTTTTGCAGAATTGGCTATGGGCGGAGGCGCGAAGATGTTGCCTGAGTTGGCGGCATTGCGCGCGCTGTCCGCCGATCAGGCAGATGAAATCGCCGCAACAATCGATGCCTTAGGTTTGCCTGATGGTCTTTACGCAGCGCTTCAAGAGCAGAAAGGCAAGGCACCCAGTGGAAAGGACATATTCCAAACGGTTGCTTACGCCGTGCGCGAGGATGGCGCATTTATTGAAGCGGGTGAAAACGACAATCTTATTGTTCAAAAGCTCGATGCCAACCCTCGCGCTTTAGGTATTTTTGGCTACAGCTTCCTCGAGGAAAACGGGGACAAAGTACACGGATCAATCATTGATGGCGTGACGCCTGATTTCGATACCATTGCCAGTGGCGACTACCCGGTATCACGGCCTTTGTACTTCTATATCAAGCGAGCCCATGTCGGTAAGATTCCCGGTATTCAAGAGTATGCAGTGGAATTTACCTCGCAAAGGGCGATGGGCGAAGATGGTTATCTGGTCGAGAGGGGCCTGATTCCGCTCGATGAGCCAGAGCTCGAAAAGGTGGAGTCGAATGTCGAGAATCTCACCCTACTGGAGATGTAGATGTCTTGAATTGCCTGGCCGACGTCTTGCCTCGCTGTCTAACGCTGCAGGCTAACCATCAGTCTCGCGGTAAGCTGTAGCTAACGGTTATGACAACTTCTACCGTTTTTCTCACCTTGGTGGCGCTCACCGTCATTGGCTTCATGTTAGGTCGACGCCAGTCCAGGCTGGTGAGCGCTGGCGCCGGTGGTACGACAAGCCTCCACTCATTACCCAAGCACTACGGCTATATGGCCGCACTGTGGGCGCTTCTGCCGGCGCTTTTTATACTGTTCATGTGGGTGCTGTTAGAGAATAGTGTCCTTGAGGAAATGATCACCAGCGAGTTGCCGGCACAATACCAGGCTATGCCTGAGAATCAGCGCGGGCTTTACGTCAACCAGATTATCAGCTATGCAAAAAATGCGACCGATGGCGCTGTGTTAAGCGATGCACAGATGGTGGCAGCTGATCGTTACCGAGAGTTGGTGGCGACCAGCGACGCCCTAAAGAGCATGATGGTGCTATTGGTAGCGCTACTTGGCATGGTGCTGGCGTTGCGCCGCATACAGCCCGCACTCAGAGCGCGAAACTATGTCGAAACCACTCTCAAATGGCTGTTGTTTGCGTGTTCGCTGTTGGCAGTCCTAACGACCTTCGGCATCGTTTTATCGGTTCTATTTGAAGCGATACGTTTTTTTCAGGCAGTACCGATAACGGACTTTCTATTCGGTTTGAGCTGGAGTCCGCAGATGGCGATTCGCGCGGATCAGGTTGCAGCGAGCGGGTCCTTCGGTTTTGTCCCACTACTGGTCGGTACCCTGTTGATTTCAGCGGTGGCTATGATCATCGCGGTTCCGATCGGATTGATGTCAGCGATTTACTTGTCGGAATATGCCAGTCGCAGGTTTCGCTCAGTTGCCAAACCCGTACTCGAAATTTTGGCGGGCGTGCCAACCGTCGTATATGGCTTTTTTGCCGCGCTGACGGTGGCGCCGTTCATACGTGACCTTGGCGAGTCCCTCGGCTTGACCGTCGCTTCGGAGAGTGCCCTGGCTGCAGGTTTGGTGATGGGCATCATGATTATTCCCTTCGTCATGTCGCTTTCTGATGACATCATCAATGCCGTCCCGGATGCGATGCGCGAGGCGTCCCTGGGCATGGGCGCGACCATGAGCGAAACCATCGTGCGCGTCTTGCTGCCTGCAGCGCTGCCCGGCATCGTCGGCGGTATTCTGCTCGCGGTGTCTCGCGCGATTGGTGAAACCATGATTGTGGTCATGGCGGCGGGTCTATCCGCCAAGTTGACTATTAATCCCCTGGAAGCGGTGACAACGATCACGGTACAAATTGTGACCCTGTTAGTGGGTGATCAGGAGTTTGACAGTCCGAAGACGCTGGCGGCTTTTGCGTTGGGTCTGGTGCTATTCTTCGTCACTCTGGTGCTAAACGTTATCGCGCTTTATGTGGTTAGAAAATACCGAGAACAGTATGAGTAAGGCCAAGTCTGCGGACAAAAGCGCAATGATCCAGGCGTCACTCAAAAAGCGCTACGCCAAAGAGCGTCGCTTTCAGTGGTATGGCCGTCTTGCCGTGCTCACAGGATTTGTATTCTTGTTCATCCTGATAGTCGATATTGTCAGTAAGGGTACACCAGCCTTTACCCAGCAGTTCATCAAGGTCAGTGTGCATTTGGATCGCGACACCCTGGACCTGCCAGAAAATCCAAGCCGAGAGCAGCTATTCAACGCCAACTATTACGGTGCGATCAGAGCAAGCCTGCGCGATATGTTTCCCGACGTGACGAGCCGCAGGGATAAAGGGCAGCTATATCGTTTGCTCAGTGTTGGCGCGGAGTATGATTTGCGTGACAAATTAATTGAGCATCCGCAGTGGCTGGGCGAAACGCGCGATATTTGGTTACGAGCACATTCTGAATCCGGCAGTTACCTGAAGGGACAGGTCGATACGAACTTGCCCGAATCGGACCGTAGGGTAAAGGACTTACAGATAGGTTGGTTAGATGAGCTGCGTGCTGAAGGCCGGACAGAAAACCGCTTTAACACCGCCTTGTTTACGAATGGCGATTCTCGCGAGCCGGAAATGGCGGGTATCAAGGTCGCGCTGTATGGCTCATTTCTCACACTGCTGGTCACCTTCTTTATCGCTTTTCCGATCGGTGTGTGCTCCGCGGTGTACCTGGAAGAATTCGCGCCTCGCAATCGCATCACAGATTTAATCGAGATCAATATCAACAATTTGGCAGCGGTCCCCTCTATCGTTTTCGGTCTACTCGGTCTCGCGGTGTTTATCAATTTCTTCGGCCTACCGAGGTCCGCTCCGCTGGTAGGCGGCATCGTTCTATCATTGATGACACTGCCAACGATCATTATCACCTCGAGAGCGGCGATCCAGGCGGTCTCGCCATCTATAAGAGAGGCGGCGTTGGGAGTAGGGGCCTCAAAGCTTCAGACCGTCTTCCACCACGTACTGCCTGTGGCGATGCCGGGCATCCTAACGGGCTCGATCATTGGCATGGCCCAGGCCCTGGGAGAAACAGCCCCGCTGCTGATGATTGGCATGGTGGCCTTTATTATGGACGCGCCAGGCGGAATAACTGATCCGGCAACGGTGCTGCCGGTGCAGATTTACTTGTGGGCCGATAGCCCTGAGCGGGGATTCACCGAGAAGACCTCCGCTGCAATAATGGTGCTGATGGCGTTCTTAATTTTAATGAATGCGCTTGCGGTGTATTTGCGCAGACGCTTCGAAATAAAGTAGGTAGGCAAATATGCAGGCGTCAGAGTCAACGGGAATCGAACCTTCGGCAGAGGGCTCCAGCCAATCTGAAAGTGAAGCGGCAGATACAGCTGGCGGTACGGAGACGATCGCAGATGCGCGTCCATCTGTGGATATTGCGGATCAAGCGAGCATATCAGGCACTGAGACCATAGGTGCGCCATTTGTGGACAACCCTAAAATGAGTGCTCGCAACGTCAATGTCTTTTACGGCGATAAGCACGCGATTATGGATGTCTCTCTGGATGTTGGTCGCAATGAAGTCATTGCGATGATCGGTCCGTCGGGATGTGGTAAGTCCACGTTTTTGCGAACCCTAAATCGCATGAATGACATCATTCAAACCTGCCAGGTTCGGGGAACGTTCGAGCTTGATGGCGAAGACATCTACGGTGCTGGCCAGGATACCGTGTTGCTGAGGGCGCGAGTGGGCATGGTTTTCCAGAAACCCAACCCGTTTCCTAAATCGATCTATGAGAACGTGGCCTACGGGCCCCGCATTCATGGCCTGGCCCACTCAAAGGCAGAGATGGACGAAATTGTGGAGGACAGCCTGCGCCGAGCCAGTTTGTTCGATGAGGTGAAGGATCAACTGGATATGCCAGGAACCGGATTATCCGGTGGCCAGCAGCAGCGGCTTTGCATTGCCCGCGCTATCGCGGTAAGCCCTGAGGTAATCTTGATGGATGAACCCTGTTCAGCCCTGGACCCGATCGCCACCGCCCGTATCGAAGAATTGATTGACGAATTGAAGGAAAACTACACCATCGCGATTGTGACCCACTCCATGCAGCAAGCGGCGCGTGTGTCGCAACGCACCGCCTACTTCCACCTGGGAAAGCTGATTGAGGTGGGCGCGACTAAAGATGTCTTTACCATGCCCAAACACGAGCTGACTGAGAACTATATAACGGGTCGATTTGGGTAACGAGGCTGCTGAAACTACACCCAATTGAGTGGCCGATCAATAGCGCCAGTAGGTAGATTCAAAGCATCAGAGGTGTAAGACATCTGCTTGTGCTAGGGCGAGGGCGATTGACTGAAAAGCAGTGCCGCCGTTTGCGATGTGGTGTTTTGGAACGTGGCTTTGTGTACAGTGGACAGCGCGATAGCTCGCGAGCAGTACCCGGCAGGCCTAATCCTTTTTTTGCCCCTTTTGCTCTTTCTCGGCTTCTTTCACCTTACTCGAAATCAGGTTGGTCACCCAATTCGATAACGAGCGCCCGTCCGCTTCAGCAAGCTTTTTTGCCCGTTTTTTAAGGTCAGGGTCGATTCTAATATTAAGTAGTTTCGTCTTTGACATTGCAACATGCTGATAACTAAGCAAAAAAGTTTTGGCATTTTAGCACAAATGGGTGGTTTGTCTTGTCTTTTTTGTATATAGTGCTTGTATATACAAAGTATCTCGTTAGTAGTTATATAGTAGTGATCTAGTAGTTAGAAGTGAGGACAAAATGAACTTAAGAGCTGCCGCCCATGAGCTCAAGAGCCGACCACCCAAGATCAACGGTTTGATCATCTTTGCTCAGGCCGTGGTCATGCTATCAGTCAGCTATGCTCTAGTAGGGTTTTTCGCCTAAGAAAGCAACACGACGCGCCGTTTAATAGCGCAAAGAATCGTATTAGAGGCTAGTTCTCGTCGCCCTTTTGAAGTCTGCTTCCTACTCCTTGCTTCAACTGACGCTGATAAGTCTGCTCCTTTATCCCTCCACGCATAAGCACTCAAGCTAAACAGCTCCCACGCATTCCTCCTATCAATCGTCGAAGGACTTGACCTGCCGCGCGTCAGCGGGCATAACGTGCGCGCTGAATACGCTCAGCCTGGCTGACACCTATTCCAATAACAGTGATCTCACCTTTTTTGGGAGCAAACATGAATATCTTCTATAGACTCGCAGTGCTTTGCGTGCTGCTTTCCTATGCCACAATGGCCTCTGCCGTCAGCGATGACGAATTTGCTGAACTCAAGGCGCAATTTCTCGAGCTTTCTCAGCGCCTGAGTGCCTTGGAAGCGGAAAACAAACGCCTGCGAGAGCAGAGCGTGACAACGCTATCCGAGCTTAGGGGTACCAGAGCCGAGCTCACGGATACTCGCGATGACCTGGCGGTTGTGAAAGAGCAAAAAAGTAGCAGCGACTGGACAGATAGAATCACGCTAAAAGGTGATTTTCGCTACCGCTACGAAGAAATAAAAGTGGAGGGCGAAGATAGGCGAGATCGCAATCGCATCCGAGCGCGCCCGGAACTAATCGCCAAGTTGCCACAAAATGTAACAGTGGGATTCGGTCTCGCGACGGGCAGCAATGATCCGGTATCCGCTAACCAAACACTGGGTGGGGGTAACGATTCTAAACAGATCAACCTCAATTTGGCCTACGCTAAGTGGTATCCGATTGAAAGCCTTTATCTGGAGGCAGGAAAGTTTAAAAACCCGCTGCTCCGGCCGCTGGGCACAGGTTTGCTTTGGGACAGCGACTGGACGCCAGAGGGGCTAAACGTCGGCTGGAGCAATGAGTACGCGTTTGCGACGGGCATCGTCAACTGGCTGGAGAGTGACAGTAATGCTCGCGAGACCGATGAAGTTGCCTGGCTGGTTCAAGCGGGTCTGACCTTCGACTTTGCCGTCGGTGAATTGGTGACAGCGGCCGGGTATTACCACTTCCCGATCAAAGGCAACGAGTCTTATTTTAGAAACCGGTTTTTCGGCAACTCATTTGTCGAGGTGAATGGTGTCGATGTATACGAGTTCGATTACGACCTGGTCGAGCTATCAGCTGTGTTTAAAACCCGTGTGTTTGATCAGCCACTCACTTTCTTCGCGGATTATGTCGAAAACCAAGATCCGGATGATTTCAATACCGGATGGCTGGCGGGTGTTCAGTTAGGTAAAGCGGATGACCGCGGGAAATGGCAGCTCGCCTATCAATTTGAAGATCTGGAGGCAGACGCCGCGGTGGGGCTGTTAACGGATTCTAATTTTGCTGGCGGTGGCACCGACGGGAGAGGCTCACGCATTTCCGGTGCCTACGGAATCAACAAGCAGTGGAAGCTTGCCTTTACCTGGTTCGTCGATAATGAATTTGGCGAAAAAGCATTCGAAGACGAAGGCGGGGCGCTTAACTACAGTCGCTTTATTGTCGATACCTTGTTCAAGTACTAGGAGCTACGCAAACCCTCGACGATTTTGGGGGTGACCCGCGCTGTGCGATCGCGCGGGTATGCGCAAGGGTATGCAGAAAGCGGAGCCTCAGGCGCCTATGCTAACGAGCTCGGTGCTGGAGTTGCCAGTGCCATCTGATTGGTACCGATACTGGACCGGGCTGCCGGGCTCTGCGTTTTGTAATCGGGGGTCAGCAGGCAGTTTAAACTCCATCTTTTCTCCCCGGCGAACTCGGCAATTGGCCTCGTCGCTATACTTACCAACCGAATGAAACTTTACGCTAACATCCTGAGCGGTATTGGCGTTGTCGGATCTTTGAACCGTGCCCTCTAGTAGGCAATCCTTGGGTGCGTCTGCAGTGGTCATTGCCGAGCCCCAAGCCAGTGACAGCGTTGCGATAGCTAATATAAATGGTCTCATTTTTGAGTCTCCTTTATTGTCTTCAACCGTCTAATGCGGCAGTCCCAGATTATGTGTTCAGCATGAAAGTAGCCTTGTGTATGTTTTTAGCATCATGCTGCCTTCACGAAACATTCACATTGTAAACTAAATGTATACACAATGTCACAGCGTTTTACCTGATTTTTCACATTTATGTCATTTTACGGCCAAAAATGCGTGTCCTGACACGTTAATGTCATATTACTGACACATACGGCAGATATCGTGATTCTTTGTCGATAACGCGTCTGCCATGAAAATCTATCTCGCCATTGCCGCATTTACCGCTAGCCTGCTAAGCCCGTCCGCGTTGGCGCTCGCACTATCAACCGAAGAATTCCACGCATCTCGCCTGCTGGCCTGTGTTTTGGCAGAGGAATCGCTGGGTTATTTAAGCGAGCGAGAATACGGCGAACGTACTCACACTGTGTTAGACGGCTTTGATGATGCCGAGCGCGATGCCATTCTGGCGAAAGCGCTGGGCTACTACGACGGGCTGATGTTCGACATTCCACCACAGCAGGTGAATGCCCGGCTTGAGGACTACATCGCCAGCGCCGCCTGCAACCGTTCAGGGTATGAACGCGTCAGCGACAGCCAAACTCGTAAGCTCTAAGCTCTAAGCTCTAAGCCCTGAGCCCCAAGCCCCAAGCCCCAAGCCCCAAGCCCCAAGCCCCAAGCCCTTTACCATACAACTGCTTCGCCAGGTTTTCGGTCGCCACCATTTCATGCGGTGACATAGGCCGTGAGCGGCTGTTTCG